>QAKH01000071.1 GCA_003343885.1 Clostridiales bacterium
ACAGTGCCTGGGAAAGAGGTTCAAACGAAAATGCAAACAAACTGATAAGAAGATTCATTCCGAAAGGCGCAGACATCGGCGAATTCTCTCATGAGAGAATTAAAAGAATTGAACATTGGATAAACAACTATCCCAGAAGATTGTTTAACGGGCTTTCTTCTGATTTGCTTATTAAACGAATGTATGTCGCTTAATTTTTGTGGTCATTTTATATTGCAATTTATACATTTATTTTTGTTGTAATTAAGTGTGGACAATATCTCTTTGTTGTGGTATAATTACTCATGAAGTGATTGGGTCCTTTCTGTTAGAGTTTGTTAGGGATAACATTATTTTAACATGACTCAATCACTTTTTCTATACTTTCGGTCTCACATCTATTGTAACTCTACAGTAAAATTAACTTATATTGTCAGAAAATATATTGAAATAATATGTTGTTTTTGGTATAATTAAAAAAACGATAAACATACAGCCTGCTAAGGAGATAAAAGCATGAATGAAGAACAGCTCAGGGGTATCCATATAGATACACCGAAAGATAAATTCATAGAAGCGTACAATACCGCCATTACAAGACAGGGCTCCAAAGAGCTGCTTGATTGGATGATGAAAACTGATTTTTTCTCAGCTCCTGCAAGTTCAAAATTCCACAGCGCATATGAAGGAGGCCTCTGTGAACATAGCTTGAACGTGTACAACGCTATGATAGACAGATATAACTCGTCAAAGCCGGACGAATCGTTTGCCATAGTCGCACTGCTTCACGACTTGTGCAAGGCTGAGTTTTATAAGCTCGGAACGAGAAACGTTAAAAACGAAACGACCGGAGCGTGGGAAAAAGTACCGTTTTATTCAATAGAAGATAAATTTCCGTTTGGGCACGGCGAAAAGTCCGTATTTCTCATAGAACGCTTTATGAGGCTGAAGGTGGAGGAAGCAATAGCTATACGCTGGCATATGGGCGGCTTTGACGACGCCGCTCGAGGCGGAAGCTTTGCTATTAACGGAGCTTTTGAAAAATACCCGCTCGCCGTTAAATTGCATATTGCGGATATAGAAGCTACTTACTTGATGGAAAATACTCAAAATAGATAAATTTGACGATAAATAAAAAAGAAAGGCAAAAAAATGAATAAGACTCTTGATATCAACACTAAATCCGGGTTTATCTGCGATATGGACGGCGTAATCTACCATGGAAATATTCTTCTTCCGGGAGTTACGGAATTTGTTGAATGGCTTAAAAAGGAAAACAAGCATTTTCTTTTTCTCACAAACAGTTCAGAGCGTTCTCCGAAAGAATTACAGCAAAAGCTTGCGAGAATGGGACTTGACGTTGATGAGGGAAACTTTTATACAAGTGCCCTTGCAACTGCCGATTTCTTGGCAAATCAAAAGCCCGGCTGTTCCGCTTACGTTATCGGTGAGCCCGGCCTTATAAACGCGCTGTACCAGAGAGGAATTTCCATGAATGACGTAAACCCTGATTACGTAGTAGTAGGGGAGACTCGCAATTATAACTATGACAGTATTTTAAGGGCAGTACGGCTTGTTAATGCCGGAGCAAAGCTCATAGGAACAAATCCCGACATGACAGGGCCTTCCGAGCAGGGAATAATCCCGGCATGTAAAGCTTTTGTAGCGCCCATAGAGCTTTCCACAGGTGCGTTCGCTTATTATCTCGGCAAACCGAATCCTTTAATGATGAAAACCGGTATCAAATTGCTCGGAGTATCACCGGAAGATGCCGTTATTGTAGGCGACAGAATGGATACCGATATCATTGCCGGTGTGGAATCCGGCATAGAAACAGTCTTGGTTTTGTCCGGTGTTACCAATTTCCACGTTATGCGCAAATTCCCGTATAGACCTACTTATATATACAACGGCGTAGGCGATATAATAAAAGGAGTCCCCGCCGAGTATGATAAAGCTTGACGGAGACTTTTGGCTGTTGTTATGAATTCAAATCGATTCAATTTTTGTTTGGCGCATATGAGTGTTAGATTTTGGAGCGACTGAAGATTGACTGCTGAAAATCATAACGTATTGAAAATCATACCGTGTTAAAGAAGAGCGGCTGCAGTCATCGCAAGATAGTTTTCTTCTGGAACATACGTCGGAACACTGTTTCCGGTACCTAAAGCATATGCTTTGAAACCTGTTTTTTTACACATTGCCCGTGCGCGGTCGTTGACCTCGGCGGGCGTTTTTCTGCAAACATAGTCTAAATCCATACCGCCGATAACCGCAATTCTGTCGTGGAGTTTGTCGTACGCACTTTCAACCGGCTCAATTACGTCTTCATATGAGTGCTTGCCGTCAATGCCCATGCTTATTATATCATCATATACGGCGTTTAGCTGACCGCATGAGTGTAAAATGACAGGCTTGTCGTAGCTGTGCGCAAGTTTTACTATCTTGTCAACGTGGGGGAATAACAGATTTCTCATGTCATCTGCGGAAATCATTGTTTGTTGGTTAAATCCCCAGTCATCATTGTAAATTATGCCACCTACGCAGTCCAGATCAATCGCAGTTTTATAGTAGCGGTATATTCGGCTGCCCACCTGTTCAAAAACGTCTGAAACAACATCCGGCTCAAGAACTTGCAAGAGACGTTACGTAGTCGTATCCGGCAGCTCTGAAAGCCTCAACATGTGAAGCGTGATATTCCTGTTCGTTTTTTGGCGGTTCAGCAAGTCTTGAAAATTTTTGTTCAAGTACAGGATTGAGAAAGAACTCAAACAAAGTAGGTCTGTCCGGTGTTTCGCGGCGGAGTACTTTTAACAGGTTCGAAAAATCAGGTTTTCTGTCGGCTGTTGCTTCAATTATATTGTCAACAGTAACGTTAAACATAGCCATTTTCCTTTCGCTGTATAAACTCTGTATGGGGCAGGTAATTATTACGCCACGCCTTGAGGTGAGTATAATATAACTATCGGAAATTGTCAATAACAACATGCTAAAAAACTGACAAAAATTTAAGTCATTTGGATATTACATTTGTGAAATCACATGTAAATACCGAACCTTCAGATAATTTACTTGAAACCTTTATCTTTATCCCGTTATTTATGGCTATGTGCTTGACAATCGACAGACCGAGGCCTGTACCGTTGACCTTCTTTGAGTGACTTTTATCGACTCTGAAAAATCTTTCGAAAATACGTTCACTGTACTCGTCAGGTATACCTATTCCAGTATCGGACACAGTTACAGAATTATCCGAAATATCAATTGAAACCTTTCCGGATATCTTGTTGTACTTTATAGCATTGTCAATTATGTTGTATAACAACTCATACATTTGACTTTTGCTTGCAAAAACATTAAAATCTCCTGAGCTTAGGCTGACTTGTACGTCTTTTTCCTGTGCCGGAAGTTTTAGGTAGTCGGTAATATCGCAAATTAAATCTCGAATTGAAAAGTGTGATTTTTCAGGTGTAACGTTTTCATCGAGGTGAGATAATTTTATTATGTCTTCTACCAATGCGATAAGTCTTGTACTTTCTTTTTCTATTTTTAAAGCAAACATTTTCATGTCTTCGGGTTTGGCTATACCGCTTGTGATGAGTTGGGCATAACCGTGGATAGAAGTAAGAGGAGTTTTTAATTCGTGGGAAACGTTTGCTGTAAATTCTGTGCGGATTTGTTCATTTCTCATCTTGTCAGTCATGTCAAACATAAGAATGACAACGCCTATTACAGTACCGTTTTCACCGACCGGACTGTAAAACACTTCGTATGTACGCTCATTAAGAGTGTATAAAAATGAGCCTCGTGTGTTGTGTGACGCATTTATGAGGTTGTCAGAAAAATCAAGGTTGTTATCAACTAAGGAGATAATGCTTGTGTTGATAACGGAAGAAGTATCCTTAATGTTAAAAGCTTTCACGGCACTGGGATTTATAGAAAGGATATTCAAGTCTTTATCTAAAACGACTAATCCTTCGTTCATGGATTCGCTTATTGCCTGGAGACGCAGCTTTTGGCGTTTTACTCGGTCCATCTGGTGGAGTATTTCACGGCTTTGATACGATATTCTGTTTATAAACGGCTTTAACTCATCGTAAGGAGATTGCAGGTTATCAATATCTGAAAGTGAAATCTTTTCAATCGGTGCAACAATATTTTCAGTAAGACGCTTTGAAATAATTGCTGTAAAAATGAATATCAGTACGCACATAAATATTAACACTACCGCAAGTTCAGTCATAAGCGAAAATACATCAAGCGTTCCGCTGGCAACAACAAGAATACTTCCGTCGTTTAGCTTTTGGGCGTAGCTGAATATTTTACCGGAAAACAACGCTTTTGAAACATATCTTTCAGTTTTTCCTGATCCGTTTTGTATAGCCTGCTTCACTTCGTCCATTTCAGACATTTTCTCATAGGTGTCGGGAAAATATTCTTGGCTGTCCTCAACCGCGTAAATGGCGGAGTTTTGGGGAGATAATATCAACATGCTTTTCTTTTCGGTTACTATCGGAATATTATCAGGGTAAATGCTGGTTTCAGACAAAGACTTGTTGATAAAGTCTGCAACCATATCTGCCTGGGAAATTATTTCGGTTTCAACACGTTGATTGAATATGTAATAGTTGGCTGAAAACACCATAAGAGTTGAAATTATCAAAGCAATAAGCGTAACGAATCTCATGCTTTTATATATTATTTTAAACATATGACACCTTCATCTTATATTAAGACTGGTACAACGCTTTTACGCACTGTACAATAACATACATTGTCACAAATTACTAAAACTTAAATAATACCAACAGAGCAAGAATTACGATAGCCGTCATTCTTGCTCTGGAATTTTTTTATTTCACATTTTTATATGTATACGTAAATATCCTGACCTGACGGCAAATATAGCTGATACCTTTCTTATACCTCTGCCTTGTATCCGACGTTTCTCACGGTTACAATATATTCGCCGGCGTGACCGAGTTTTTGCCGCAATGTCCTTATATGGACATCAACTGTTCTTGTCTCGCCCTCAAAATCCGTTCCCCAAACTTCGTTCATGAGCTTGTCGCGGGTGAGGACAATGCCTTTATTCGACAGCAAATAGTATAGAAGTTCGAATTCTTTATATGTTAAAGCAATTTGTTCGCCGGCAACTTTTACCGTCCTGCTCTCAGCATTTATCTGAATGTCCTTATACTCGAGAGATGACTTTTGGGTATTCTCGTTCCCGGATGTTCTCCTTAAAACAGCATTTATTCTGGAAACAAGTTCGAGAACATCAAAGGGCTTGGTAATATAGTCGTCTGCACCGAGATCAAGTCCCTTGATTTTGTCAAGACGACCGCCTTTGGCAGTGAGAAGTATAACCGGGATATCCTTTGTTTCGGACTTGCGGCGAAGGTCGTTGAGAATCTGAAGACCGTCAATGTCGGGAAGCATAATATCGAGCAAAATCAAGTCAGGTCGCTCGTTAGACAAAGCCTCCAGAAATGTTGACGCATTTTCAAAGCCTTTTGCCGAAAAAGCCGAAGCCTTAAGAGTGTATTCCAAAAGCTCACGGATATTGCTGTCATCTTCAACATAAAAAATTTTACGCATACACCAAGCTCCTTGTTTTTATATATTGGTTGTTATTTTATCACACGTGATATTTTGACGCTAACTCTCTGTATTTTGTGTCAAAGTCTTCATTACCACGGTTTTTAATCTCGGCGAGATATTCGTGGGTATCAAAGCTGTCGTCGTTTATTCTTATCATACTTACTGCTATATTTGAGCAGTGGTCGGCAACACGCTCGCAGTTTGTAATAAGATCCGAGTATATAAAGCCAGTTTCGATGGTACACTTGTTTTCCTGAAGACGGTGTATGTGGTTTGTCTTCATCTTAATTTTCAGAGCATCAACAACCTGCTCAAGCGGTTCAACAGACTTTGCGCTTGCAACGTCTTCATTTTTAAAAGAGTCAACCGTGAGATTCAAGATTTCCGTCAATGCTTGTCTCATTGTTTCAATTTCTTTTACAGCCTCATCAGAGAAGGATACGTGTTTAGAGTTAATTTCCTCTGCAACTTTCACAAGGTTTACGGCATGGTCACTTATTCGCTCGTAGTCACCGATAGCATGCAGCAGCATGGAAATCTGGTGGCTGTCGCTTAAGTTCAGATTTTCCCGACTGAGCTTTACAAGATAAGTTCCGATAACGTCTTCATACTTGTCAGCCTTGTCCTCTTGCTCACGTATCGTTTTTGCGGTCTTTTCATTGTAAGAGGTTAGAAGTGAAAGGGAAGAGATCAATGATGACTTTGCAAGCTCTGCCATTTCGTTTGTAACCTTTTTTGCCTGATTTATAGCGATTGCCGGAGCTTCAAACAGACGCTCGTCAAGCAGACTATGCTCGTCCTTCTTGTTATCGTCTCTAATAATGAGACAGGCAAGTTTTTCAAGCTGCTTAGTGAACGGAAGAAGGAGAAGGGTAGAAAAGACGTTAAATGTGGTGTGAACGAGGGCTATCCCCTCTTTTGTAATAACACTTTCGAAGAAAGGAAAGCCTATTATTGCGTTGATAATATAAAATAAGGTAAGGAAAGTGAAAGTACCGATAACATTAAAACTTAAGTGTACAACCGCCGCGCGCCTTGCGTTTTTGTTTGTGCCTACGGACGAGAGCATTGCAGTAACACAAGTACCTATATTCTGACCGAGTATGATCGGGATAGCGTTAGAGTAGTGAATTTTACCCGTTACCGAGAGCGCCTGCAAAATACCGACAGAAGCGGAAGAACTTTGTATAATTGCAGTCAAAAGTGCTCCGGTGAGAACACCTAAAATAGGATTTGTAAATAAAAGAAGAATGTTCTGGAACGCCGGTACATCAGAGAGCGGTTTTACGGCGTCTGACATGAAATCCATTCCCACAATGAGAATTGTAAAACCTAAGAAAGCAGCTCCAACATCTTTTTTACCGGTTTTGCCGTAAAACATGTAAAATACTATGCCGATTATTGCCAGAATAAAAGAAAAGTTGGATGGCTTTACAAGCTGCATAAAGAAATTATCGCTTTCGATTCCGGTGAGACTTATGAGCCAAGCCGTAACGGTCGTACCAATATTTGCGCCCATTATTATGCCTATCGATTGAGACAGCTTCATTATTCCGGAGTTAACAAAACCTACTACCATGACGGTGGTAGCCGAGGAGCTTTGTATTATCGCCGTGACTCCGGCACCTAAAAGCACACCTTTTAAAGGATTGGAGGTAAGGTTTTCCAAAATTCCCTTAAGCTTGCCGCCGCATTGTTTCTCAAGGCTGTCGCCCATAATAGTCATACCGAAAAGAAACAGCGCAAGTCCTCCGAAAAGAGTAATAACAGCAAAAATATCCATACTCGCTCTCCATTTTATAATTTTATTTAGATTTTACATTTAACATGATATTTTAATTATGTAAAATTCAAAATACAATTTATGTAAAATCCAAGTAAAATCAAATCGAGAGATGTCGGATTTTGTGATAATAACAGGCTAATTTAATAATCCGTCAAGTATACCTTTTAAGTATCCTATTGCAAAAAGCCTGCCGATTGCGTCGTAACCGGGATTGTTAACATCTTCGCCTGCCATGGTAGGCACATGGTCGACTCTAATAGGAACATCTATTCCGTTTTCCATATAGACACGCATGATGTGCGCCATATTTATATCTCCGTTGTCGTGGAAGGTTTCACGGAAGTGTTCAGGACGACCTGTTGTATTTCTGAAGTGGACAAAGTATATTTTATCCGCAAAGTCTGTGATCACCTTTTCAAGGTCCTCCCCCATGATATGGTATGTCGCCTGGCACATGGTGACGCCGAGACTCGGACTTTTAACAATGTCGTAAACTGCCTTGCGAATATTTTCTTTACAAATAAATATTCTTTGTGTTTTTGAGAGAGAGGGAACGGGCGGATCGTCCGGATGCAGAGCTAATTTGATCCCGTACTTTTCCGCCTCGGGAATTACAGCTTTGATAAAGTATGTATAGTTATCCCACAGCCGGTCGGAAGTAATTACATTAGTTTCTTCCTTAAATTCAGACATGTTAAATTCTGTTACAAAAGCGCCGCCTCGCTCTGGGTAATGAGAGTTCGTACGCAGCCACCCTATGTTTGCCATAAAGTTGAAGCAAATAGTGCTGATATTTAACTTTTGCATTATAGGGAACATGCCAATTACTTTTTCAATGCAGCTGTCCCTGTCAGGAGCAGCGGTTTTTATGGAGTTATGAAGTTCGTTCGGCATCGGTTCAATGACGCATGGCGTAATCCCGAAGTCTGTAAATCTCTTATGAACCGTTAACCAGTGACTTTCATCGGTTATATCAAATTGTTCGTCTTCCGGCAACCTGATTACTCCGTGCGTGACTCCGCATTGAACAGCGTAGTCCCAGGTTATGTCTTTCTTGCTTCTGAAATAATCCGTAAGCAGCATATGAACCTCCGTAAAACAAATTTATGTATAACATTTATGTTTCATGACTTATGCTACATGACTTATGTTACACGAGATATTTTGTTTTTGTGAATTTTTATGCAAATTCTTCGATAATAAATGCGATAAAGAAGAATTATAAAAAAATAAAGCGGAAACAAGCTCCGCTTTATATATCAAAAAATCAGTCAGCCATACCAGAAGAACCGAGAACGTTCTTAATCTTGTGTTTTACAAGGTTCTTAACATTTTCTCTAGCCGGGCCAAGGTAGCTTCTCGGGTCGAAAATCTCAGGTGATTTAAAGAACACTTCACGAATAGCTGCAGTGCATGCAAGTCTTATGTCAGAGTCGATGTTGATCTTACATACAGCCATCGTAGCAGCCTTTCTGAGCAGCTCTTCCGGTACGCCCTTAGCGTCAGCAAGGTTACCGCCGTTTTCGTTTATTACTTTTACATATTCCTGATTTACAGAAGAAGCTCCGTGGAGAACGATGGGGAATTCGGGAAGTCTGCGGGAAATTTCTTCAAGTATGTCAAAGCGAAGCTTGGGTTCGCCTTTGAACTTGAAAGCGCCGTGGCTTGTACCGATAGCGATAGCAAGGCTGTCGACGCCGGTCTTGGAAACAAATTCCTCAACCTCGTTGGGATTTGTATACATAGCATCCTCAGCGGATACATTTACGTCATCCTCAATACCGGCGAGCTTACCGAGTTCTCCCTCAACAACAATTCCTCTTGAATGTGCGTAGTCAACTACCTTCTTTGTAAGTTCGATATTTTCCTCAAAGCTGTACTTTGAACCGTCAATCATGACAGAAGAGAAGCCCTGGTCAATGCAGGCTTTGCATATTTCAAAACTGTCTCCGTGGTCGAGATGGAGAGCGAAATCGATACCGGAGTCCTCGCAAGCTGCCTTAGCGAGTGCGAGCAGATACGCAGGTTTTGCGTACTTTCTTGCGCCAGCTGAAACCTGAAGAATAACAGGTGATTTTTCTTCGGCGGCAGCTTCGGTTACAGCCTGAATGATTTCCATGTTGTTAATGTTGAAAGCACCTACCGCATAGTGGTTTGCATATGCTTTTTTGAACATTTCCTTTGTTGAGATGATTGCCATGTTTTTTGCACCTTTCTTTATCTTATAATATTTTTTTACTTATCTGCTTATTTTGTACCGAATATACGGTCGCCCGCATCGCCAAGCCCAGGAACTATATAACCGTTTTCATTAAGCTTTTCGTCTACGCAGCCACAGTAAAAGTGTACGTCAGGGTGATCCTTTGATATGCGGGAAATTCCTTCAGGAGCTGCGATTATTGACATAAACTTGATGTTTTTGCAGCCCTTGTTCTTAATAAAATCAATTGCAGCCGAACCTGATCCGCCTGTAGCAAGCATCGGGTCAAGTATAATTACCAAGCGATTTGCAATATCCTCCGGAAGTTTGCAATAATATTCGTGAGGCTCGAGAGTAACCTCATCTCTGTACAAGCCTATATGGCCGACCTTAGCGGACGGAACAAGCGACAAAATACCGCTTACCATTCCGAGTCCGGCGCGAAGGATAGGTACAATTGCCAGTTTTTTTCCGGCAATCATTTTAGCTCTTGTGGTAGTTATGGGAGTTTTTATTTCGACATATTCCGTGGGAAGATCTCTGAGAGCTTCGTATCCCATGAGCATAGCAATTTCTTCGATGAGTTCTCTGAATTGCTTGCTTCCGGTCTTCTCATCTCTTAAAATGGATATTTTGTGAGTTATAAGCGGATGGTCAAAAATCGTAACTTGATTTTCCATAGTGTCTTTCAACTTCCTTACTTATTATTGTGTTATTTATCGTGTCTTTCTATTCTAAAACATTTTACTAAATTTTTCGACTTTTTGCAATAGATAAACGGGATTGTTAATAATATAACCAAAGAAAATTAATATTGAAAAAAGATAACAAAAGTCAGCCGCCGGAAAAGAGCGGCGGCTGAGAGCTTATTATTCAAAATGCTTGTTGAGATTGCCAATGTTGGAGCGTATTTGAAATTTGATGTATCTGCTGTTCCTTAAACTTAAAATATCG
Source organism: Clostridiales bacterium (assembly GCA_003343885.1). Classification (GTDB taxonomy): domain Bacteria; phylum Bacillota; class Clostridia; order Oscillospirales; family CAG-382; genus UMGS882. Next base: position 10,524 of record QAKH01000071.1, read on the forward strand.
ACTTATGCGGTAAGCGTTTTATTCGTTAATTTGTTGTGACAAATATATCGCCGTTATCAAACGAGTATTTGTAGCCGCAGATATTGCATACGGTATCAAGAGGAACGGCAGGTACTCCGTCGACGAGAGGAACTTCGCCCGGAAGTTTGATGTTTGTTTCAGCGTCTAAAACGCATATATCACTGCCGGCGGTGAATTTCATCTGCGTTTGACCAATTATCAGAACAAAAACTTTATTTGTTCTATTCCAGCTGTATGTCGCAGTTAATTTGTTCATGATTTCATTTTTTGGAAACAGAGGAATAAACGGTACTCCGTTTATTATCGGAACCGGAAGTCCCGGAGATACGTTTTGCCCGTCAATGAACAAACAAGTTTTGGGTTTGGAGGACTTGATAAGTGCGACGGATTCTATTTCCCAAGAACCGGCACCGGACAGCGGATCAATTCTCATAATAGTAATATTTCCGCGCCAAAAGCCCTGATCTGCGCATGAAAAATACATGTCGTACAGACCGTCAGAGCGCTCTTGCTCATAAGACTCGGAAAGCATCTTGTTTCCGGAAAGATTAGGAGAGTCTTCTGTCGCGTAGAAAATCTGAAATCCTCGGCGCATAACCTTGCCTTCTCCATTCTTGGCGAGCGCCGACACACGGATATAATCGACGTCGTCTGCCGAAAAGTCTGCGTTTCCGTCAAGTATTATCTGCGGATCTATTCCGTCAGACGTTCCGTAAAGCCTGCCGTTTGAATGCTTCTTGTCATGAGCGTTGGTATAGTAGTTCCACTTGTCGTAGGTGGATGCGTCTGAAAAATCCCAAACCTTAACTGTTTTTGCATCCTTGTCTGCTTTTGGCACCTCAAGACGTCTTTCGGGCCTTAGCCATGAATGACCTTGCGGGAATAAGATGTCTATACGTTTTTTCTGATTCTCCGTCGGTTTTTCATCAATGTGCTCGCCGCCGTCTGTGAATAATTTCCTTATGGTATCGATAAATCCAAAACCGTGAAGATTCGACGGGTTTATGTAGTGCCCTTCGTCGAACTCGTTCCAGCAGGAAAGCAGCAGCATTTTGCTCTGCCATGAGCTTTGATCTGGGAAATTTCGCTTGTCGGTAAGATAAACCGATTTTGTCCAGTTAAGTATTTTTTCGTATTCGTCTATACTTATTGACGGATAACGCTTGTCATGCCTTGCCACGCAGTTGAATCCAACGCCGACTGTCGGAACGTGTACAACGGATTTCGCGTATTTCGCAAATCTTTCCGCCGCCCCGGAGAGCATTTCTTCCTGATATTCTGAAGTGTATGAGCTTGTGCCCCAGTTGTAGGCATATGTTCCGTCAACGCCGAGTGCCTCTCTTAACTCAATTTCTTCTTTTGAGGAGCCGCCTCCGGCGCACAGCAGAATAATATCTGAAAAGCCTTCCTTTTTCACTGCTTCCCTTAAGAAATCAAGCTCTTTTCTTGCCTGTTCGACGCTTCCGAAGTATCCGGGGCTTACAAGCGTTCTGATATTGTATATTGAAAATACCGGCTTGCCGTCAATACAGTAGTAGCACGGATCTTTGAAATAATACTCCATAAAGAACGGAACAAGGTATTTTTCAAAGGCTTCGGGCGATATTTGCCTTGTGAAATTGTTTTCCCACATAATGGCGAATTTTGAATATTTTTTGTATACGGAATTGAAGTATCCGTCATGAAGCGCGAATGAGAATCCCGGGAATTTTATCGGTTCCGTTATGTTTTCCGGACCGTACCAGCATTGAAGCTGAAAATCTATGCCGTGCTCGCAGAACCATTTTGTTTCCCAGTCGGCAACTTCAGGAATCCCTTCGTCATAGTACCCCATATACGGAGTTATTTCGTCGTACGGCGTGCATACGTCCCATGTAGCGTCATGAGTGCCGCGCCAGAAACCGTAACGCCACAGGGAACATACATGAAGTCCCACGTGGTATCCGGTGCCGCAAACCGGCTCAGGCTTCGGAACATAGTCAGAGGGAAGGGGATCAAGAGCGAATAACAATATGTCGTCAAGTCCTAATATACTGTTTCCCTTAACAGATATTTGCACTTTCTCAGGACTTATTTTTTCACTCGTATCAAGTTCAAAAATCCCCCTGTCCTTGCCGTTGAGACGGACAAGCATCTTTCCGCCGGCAAATTCCATTCTTAATGTGTTCCAAAGGTTTTTGGGATATTTGCATGCAATCCTGCCGTCGGTTAGGTATAAAATGCCGTTTGAGGCGCGTATGCCCATGCTGTTGAGTTTGAATGAGGCGTCAAGTTCATCCGATTTGTCAATGAATTTTAATTCAAAGCAGTATTCGCCGGGCAGATCGCTTACGCTTCTCTCAAGAACAGCATAGCCTCCCGAACTGTTAATAGTATAATAATACGTATCTTCCTTTGAAAAAGTGTGATCTGCGGAGTATGTAATCTTACCTGAACCTTTGTCGGACTCAAAAATCCAGTCGCAGGGCGTGTCGCCTTCAAACGGAGCAAGAAAGCGCTCGTTGCAAAGGTAATCGGCATAAAGCTTTACGCCTCTTGCGCTCAGAGAACCAACGTAACCTTTTTCAATTCCTATGGTTATGTACTCGAGATTTGAAGTATATACGTTTAGACTGTGAGTTCCGGCATCCTTATTGTTGATAATAACCGAGTAAGTGCCTTTTTTTAAATCAATAACTGCCTTAAAGCTGTTTTTGGCAGGCTGAGCGACAATATCTATCCCTGTTTTTGTGCCGTCGCAAAGAGCAAATGAGCCTCCGCAAGTTACAATACCGACAGCGGTTCTTCCGTCACTGTCATACAGCTTTACGGAAAAACCGTCCGGGCAGTCAATAACAAAGTTTGTTTCAAGCGTTACAACACTGTCACTTTGAACTCTGAATTTGCGCTTCAGAAGCGTGTCAAATTCCGGGTGTACCTTTTCGAAATTAAACTGGGCGTAGCTGCCGCGCTTCGAAATATCAAGTCCGCGGTTGTCAAACTCCCAGCCGGAAAACGGGTGTTCGTTGTCATCAATGAGATAAACAGCGTGAGATATTCTGTCCATGTCAACCCTTCCTTTCATCCAGTAATACCTTGCATTAAGGTATTAAGTTGGGTATTTATTGTTTTTTTGCACTCTCGTGCTACGTCGATTGTAAACCGAAAATGAACACTTGTCAACACTTTTAGGAAAAATATTGAACAATTAAGCAAAAGTCTAAACTCTTTTATTATATTTTTTTCAAAATCGGTTGAAACAAACAATCTTTTGTGGTATCATATATGCTGAAAAATTATGAAAGGTATGGTATAACAAATGAAGGCAAGATTACCCAAGGGAATCGGCGGAGGTCCGCAGAATATGCAGGCAATGATAAAGCAGGCTCAGAAAATGCAGGAGGATATGGAAAAACTGCAGTCGGAGCTTGATGTTAAGGAGCATGAAATAACAGCCGGCGGGGGAGCAGTAAAAGTTAAAATAAAGGGAAACAGGGAAATTGTTTCGTTAGAGCTCTCCGAGGAGATTGTTGATCCGGAGGATATCGAAACACTTCAGGACCTTGTTATAGCAGCAGTAAATGAAGCGCTGAAAACAGTTGAGAAATATAACTCTGAGGCTATGAACAAAGTCACAGCAGGACTTAATGTGCCGGGACTTATTTAAATTTTTTTGAATTTTTTCAATTATTTATGTGTTTCTGTACCGATTTTACAATATCCATCGGTATAGAGCTTTAATTGACAGTTTACAAGGAAGGACGAGCTTATATGACGGTAAAACTTCTCGAACACACTCCAAATCCCGAACAGGTGATAGCTGCGGCGGCAAAGCTGTGTTATTCGAGCGTCGGAGTTGATGACATACTTGAAAAAATGACTCCGGAAAAAACTGAGAATTTTATAAAAATGCTTATGGATCTCGGTCATGAAAGCCCGGTCGAGCATGTCAGCTTTACTTTCGCAATTGAGGGCGTATCAAGGTCGCTTTTAGCCCAGCTTACCCGTCATCGTATAGCATCATACAGCGTTCAAAGCCAGCGTTACGTGGGTAAAGAAAATTTCGAATATATTATTCCTCCGGCGATTGAGGCAATTCCCGAAGCTAAGGAACTTTTTGTCAGGGCAATGGAAAATGACCGAGAAGTTTATAAAAAGCTTAACGCTGTTTTGAGCGAAGCTCATGCAAAGCGACTTGTCCAAGCGGGAGAAGATGAGGCGTCAGCCGTTAAAAAAGCACAGAAATTGGCAAATGAGGATTCAAGATACGTGCTTTCAAATGCGTGTGATACTAAAATCGTCATGACAATGAACGTGCGTTCTCTGTATAACTTTTTCTCTTTGCGCTGCTGCGAGCGTGCACAGTGGGAAATACGTGCTCTTGCAGTGGAAATGTTAAGACTCGTGAAGAACGTTGCTCCCGTACTTTTTAAGAACGCCGGACCTGGATGTGTCCGCGGAGCATGTTCTGAAGGAAATATGAGCTGCGGAAAAGCCGCGGAGAAACGCAATTATTTTCGTGAAATGTGAGAAAAATGTTGCGATAAAAAGCAAATCAAATTATTAGTGTGTCGGTATATGATAAGGTGAGTTATAATAATGGGGCATCTTTTGACTGTTGAAGCGCCGGACGCTTCCGGAAAATCTACACAAGTAAATCTTTTGGCAGAGAGATTAAAAAAAACAGGGAAGAACGTGAGGCTTATACGCTTTCCTAATTATGGTTCCGATGCATGTAAACCGGCGGAATTATATCTATCCGGAGTGCTCGGAAAAAATCCGCAGGATACTAATCCTTATGCGGCGTCTGTATTTTTTGCCGTTGACAGGTATTTTTCATACAGAACAGATTGGAAACAAACTCTTGCCGAAAAAGACAGCGTAATAATTCTTGACAGGTATACGACCTCAAACGCTGTCCACCAGCTTGCAAAAATAAAAGATGCCAAGGAAAGAGAAAGCTTTTTGGATTGGCTTTACGATTTTGAATTTACAAAGCTTGAGCTTCCGGTACCTGACGTGACTTTCTTTCTAGACGTGCCGCCGAAGGTGTCGGCTATGCTGTTAAAAAAACGCTCAGAATATGACTCGTCTCATTTTACTGATATTCACGAAGCAAATTTATCGTATTTGGAAGATTGTTACAGCGCAGCCGTTTTTGCCTCGGATAAAAAGGGTTGGATCCGCATAAACTGCACATACGGAGAAAAAATGCGTTCTATCGACGAAATCAGCGATGAAATATTTGACTTTGTAGTTAAGAATATTTTTTAAATGTGCTTACGCACCGCCACTTTGCGACTTTTTGTTTTTATCTGAAAATGACGGCTTTCCGCCTGAAAGGACACCACCTTTTTTATGTTATCTTTTGCACCAATAGAAAGTTTAAACAAAGAATATTACCGTGATATTTTGAAGAGAAAAGAGTTTTTTACCCAAAGCTGCGAATACGCATACGCTAACTTGTTTTCCTGGAGCGGAATGTACGGGACAACCTTTGCCGAGGATGATTACGGCCTTTATATTTCTATGAGACATGAGGGCGCTGACTATTATTTGTGTCCGATAGCAGGAACCGATAATATTCAGGACGCTTTTATCTCCCTTTTTAATCATGTAAGGCTTAGCTGTGCTTCTGAGGTAAACTTTGTTTGTCTGCCGGAGAATTATGCAAAACTTCTCCAAACATCATTTGAGAAAGTGACACTTGACTCTGACAGAGGAAATTTCGATTATATATACTATACGGAAAGTCTTTCGAGTTTTTCAGGAAAAGCGCTCCACGCCAAAAAAAATCACCTCAATAAATTTTTATCATTGTACGCAAACAATTATGAATATCGCAGTATGACATCTATGGACGTGCCGTTTTGCCTGGAGTTTAACAAAAAGTGGTACGGAATAAATGAAGAGTACGTTGACTATGAGTTTTCTAACGAGCACATTGCAACAACCAAACTGCTTAAAAATTTTGATAAACTCGGTCTTGTAGGCGGAGTGTTGTTTGCGCAAGGCTCTCTGTGTGCATATACACTTGCTTCGGATAACTACGACGGCAGTGATACTTTGATAGTTCACACTGAAAAAGGTCTTTATGACGTGCCGGGAGCATATCCTGCAATATGTTCGCTGTTTTTAAAGGATAAAACGGAAAAGTATAAGTACGTCAACAGAGAGGACGATTTGAACGACGAGGGATTAAGGCGTTCGAAAATGTCGTATAATCCATGTTTGTTCGAGCAGAAATTTTCTGCTTGTGTTAAATTTTAAGCTTATATTTTAGCAGTGTCAGCTGTGCCGCTTTGGTACGGCTGAGATATAAAGGAGTTGTTTTTATGGTTTACCTGTTTTTAGCAGACGGTTTTGAGGAAATTGAAGCATTGACTCAGGTCGATTACCTTAGAAGAGCCGGAATTGAGATTAAAACCTGTTCGGTAAGCGGAGAAATGTATGTTACCGGTTCAAAAGGTATTGTCGTTAAGGCCGATATGCCTTTGAGCGAGGCGTCCGTGTCTGAAGCTGATATGATTATTCTTCCGGGCGGCCTTGGAGGTGTTGACGGTATAAAATCAAGCGAGACCGCCATATCTATGATAAAAGAGGCTTCGGAGAAAGGAATACGCATAAGCGCAATATGCGCAGCGCCTACCATTCTTGCGGGACTTGGAATTTTAAAGGGAAGAAAATGCGTATGTTATCCTTCTATGCTTGATATGCTTCATGAGGGCGGCGGAGTAGTATGCGAAGATAAATCGGTCGTCTGCGACGGAAATATTATAACTGCAAAAGCCGCCGGTGCATCGGAACAGTTCTCGTTTGCTATTATCTCTGCGCTTAAAGGAGATAATGCTGCAAATGCCGTTCGGGAGTCTATCTGTGCAAGGTAAGGCTGTCGGCATACGCTCTGTTCAGGATATACGTGCTGAGAAGCATGAGCTCAGGACTCTTAATTTACGTAAGCGCGCTGAAATTGATGCGTGTTTCAGATTGGAATGTGACAAAAAAATCGAAGAGTTGCTGTTAAAATCAGCTTCTTACCGGTATACAAAAAAAATCCTGCTTTACGCTTCTGCAAAAGGGGAGCCGGACACGATGAATTTTGCGTCCAAAGCTATTTTGGACGGTCGTGAGTTGTACTTCCCGAAGTCATACGCAAAAGGCATAATGCGTTTCTTCAAGGTGTCTGACCTTGGTAAGTTAACTGCCGGTAAATTCGGGATACTTGAGCCTTCAGAGGATAGCGAGGAATACTCGGAAAGCATTAGCGGCACAGATTTGTGCATTGTTCCCGGACTTTGCTTTGACCTTTGCGGTTACCGGATAGGGTACGGTAAAGGATATTATGATCGGTTTTTGTCCGGCTTTTCCGGTGTGACTGTCGGATTGACGTATTCGTTACTTCTCTCGGATAATCCGCTCCCACGGGAAAAAAGGTACGACAAATCAGTCGATGTGATAATAACTGAAAGGGGTATAATCACGGTTGAAGGAAGAAAATAAGCATTTATTTACACAAGAACCGGATGCGCCTGATAACGACAGCTCATCCGACAGCGCTGTAAATAATACCCCAAAAAAGCCGACGCCAAATACATATAAGTTCAGGCCTACTGCCGCCCGTGCAGTACCTCAGGCAAAGGTGTATAAGGTCGGTTTTATATCCGTATATGTTGTTTTTGCCATTTCTTTCGCTCTTGCTCTCTGTAATTATCTGTTGCTTTCAAAAACTAATTTTTATGATGGCTTTGATGGGCTGCGCTCTGATATTTTACAGGCAATAGCCTTGGTTATTGTGTACGTAATTCCGTCAGTAATATATTCTGCGGCAGTAAAAAAAGAAAAAACAACTTTGCTCGGCATCCGGCGTTTTTCGTCATCATATTCGGGCTTTATAATAGCCGGAGTGTTTTTTGCCATAATTCTCTCGGCAACTGCAAAGTTTTCACTTGCGCATTTTTTCTCTGTAATACCGCCTGTGTCAAATGTGCGGCTTACAGATAGCCAAAATCCATTGCTAACCATACTGTTTTATGCCGTCATTCCGGCACTGTGTGAGGAAATTTTCTTCCGTGGAGTTCTTCAGACAGAGATTACTAAGAAAGCCGGAGGCTTTGCAGGCATTATTGTGTCTGCACTTTCTTACGCACTCGTTCAATTTGATTTTGAATATTTTCCGATTTACTTCCTTTCAGGCGCAGTTCTTGCGCTTACAATGCATGTAACAGGTTCCGTAATACCCTGTGTTGTAATAAGTATTTCAACGGAGATTGCGTCAATGCTGTTTTCCGTACAGCTTGGTTTTATTGCATCGGAGCGTACAGGCAACACGCTTGTAATAGTCGTTCTTGTTTTGCTGCTGCTGTTGATATTTATTTTTTACTTGAAGAGCCTTGAAATTGTTTGTATAAAAAAAGCAGTTTCGGCAGAGATAGCTATAAAAGAATCAGTCCGAGAAAATGTAAACATATCTCCGGCAGAAACAGACGAAAACTCGTCGGGTGAAACGAGGGCGCATAGTGTTAATCAAAGCCGGAAGGCGGTAAGCGATAGGGATAAATATTTGAGCGTGCATTTTTACTCTACGCCTTTTCGGATGTTTTCTGACAGCGGATATACTTTTCACAAGTTTTTGCGAGTGCTTTTCTCACCGGCTATCATTGCTGCGGCAATAGTATTTTGTTTGGCAACTTTGCTCTAATGGCTAATTCATTCTAACAATTTTACTGTTAAAGTTTTAACCCGGAATTTCATCTGAAATTCCGGGTTTTTGCAATAATTGAAGAACATATGATGAGTGTTATATATGAGCACGCTGCATGCTTGACAAAGAAATGCGGTGATGGTATAAATAATATGTATACATATACAAATTTAGAAAGTATATCTGCGGAAATGGATATCATGAGTAACTAGATAACCTTTGAGTATGATGACTTGAAGCGAGTTATGCAACAACAGGCTCCGGGGGGTGAAAGATAAAACGAAACTATCCTTTATTCTACTGTAAATTTTTCCCTGTGAAGTAGGCGGTGCAATTTGAGTGATTACTATTCCACGAGTTTCCGTAGAAAAATTAGAACAATTAGTTCAAAAATATGGGTATTTAAAAATGCAAACGTAGAGTTTTTTGGAAAGGAATATAATGCTAAAATATTAAATGAGGACTTCATGATTATCATTCCTAAGAAAAATTTTAGTTTATATGTTAACTCGTTTTTACCTGACATAATTATTTCTGACATTTGTGATGATACTTGTACAAAGTTTGAGTTTGTTTTACCCAAAGTTGTCAGATTTATTTTAATGATATTTACCTTATCATTGCTGTTATTGCAATTGAGAACAAAAGTGATCAACACACTAATCATTATATATTGTGGAAAGGAATTTTGAATTATGCAAATACACAGAAAGACAAGAGTTCTGTATACCTTATTACTCATTATAATTATGCTGTTTTCGCTTTGTGCTTGTATGCACAAAAATCCAACATTAAAGATATTAAGCGTTTCGGATAAATATTCTATCAAAGAAATGTATAATCTGGCTGAGGATTACGTTACTACTTATATTGGTGACAATTACGAATTATTTAAATTGAGTATGACGTTAGATAAAACGACAGGAGAAGAAAAGGCTGAATTTATATATACAAAAAGAACTAAAATATTCAGAGATGTCTGTTTCGTCAGATTTAACATATCAGAAGGTGAAATAAGCAGTTCTATGCAATCAGAAGCACAGCGCCTTTATGGAAGAGATATTATTGTAGATGTTCCTAATTGGACTGTTGATACATCTGAATTGCTGCAAACTACTGATTTGTTATGGAATCGAGCAGAAATTGAAACGTTCTATAACGATGTTAGAATAACGTTTTACAAGGATGATTATAAGTTCTATGTATGTCAGTTAAACCCTGCAACAAAAGAAGTAGTCGGTGAAATTTTCGGATGATGCATGCTTGACTGGCTATAAAGCTAAGTTGTGTATTAACCTCAAGATAAGAAGTAAATAATTCGAAGTTTACCAGAGTAATATCTGAAGACATGTCAGACTTTATTATTTGGAATGAAACAGCACTTTAAAATTTAGCCGGGTATTTAAAAGAAAACGATTATATAATATAATTTGGTTCGCATTCTTTATTGCATATTACAATTGCAAACAGCTCCTGCCCAAAACAATGTAACTTATCATGAAACATACTATTGAAATATATCATGCGTTTTTTAATAAAATTTATTTTAAATTTTGTTAATATTTTTTCGATAGATAAAAAGACGAGAATGTTATAAAATTGACAAGGATAGATAGTTTTGGAGAAATGTGATGTGGTTAAATGAACAAACAATATAGACTGTTGATTTTGCTTGTGACGGTTGTTGTTTTTGTCACAGGCTGCGGTGAATTTGATAGGAGTGCCGAAGAAAAAAAGATCAAAATTGTTGTCTTGGGGGATAAAGAAAATTTTTATCCCGACTTTGAATTGGCGGTAAATGACGCAGTTGGTGATTTGCAAAACGAATACGGCGATTTGAAGTATGATTTCGAAGTCGTTTTCTATGACGATGACGATGATTACAATAAGGGAATGCAGTACGTTGACACAGCCGTAAAAGACAGCGAAGTAACAGCGGTAATCGGTTCGGTTAATAGGGAAATAAACAAAACCGCAGCAAAAATGTGTGAGGAAAACGGTAAAATATTTGTAACTCCGTATTTTTTGTACGACAGTGTTTTTCAGGATAACCAATACAGCATGGCATTTTCTATGTGCATATCTGCAAGAAATGTCGGAAGACTGCTGAGAAATGCCGCCGTAAAAACTACTGCTGAAAAATGGGCTGTTTGTACGTCGGACACAACTTTTGAGATGGAGGAAACAAGGGGATTCGTCTTTGATGAACAGGACGGAGTTACAGTAATAGACTGCGTTGATATAGATGATTTAATAAATAATTTTGATAATGTTTTGAACCGCTGGAAATTACTTGGTATAGAAGGACTGGTAATGTTTCCGGAGGATGATGAGGGCTTTGATATACTGAAAAAAATAAAAGCGGTAATTCCGGATTTGACAGCCGCCGGCGATACGGCGTTTGATAATTCAGCTCTTTTGGATAACGACGAGGAGTTGCGCAGTATAATGAGCGGCTTTATAATGGCTGATGAATTTTATTTTCCGGAGCGTATGACGCCGGACCGGGAGAGAGAATATATTGCCTTGAGCGATCGATATTCGCTTAACCATGAAGGTTACATAGACATTTGGTATTTTCAGGGGTATAACGCCGTCAGAATGATAGGAGATACGGCTGTTAAAGCAGAAACGGATGATCCGGAAACAATCGCAAAAACATTGCATGAGGAAGGGTATGACGGATACGTGCAAAGTTTTAAGTTTCAGAAAAATGGATTGTCGGAATCCGAGCTAGATTACTATGGGATTATGAATGATGACGGATACTTTGAAATAAAGTATCTCGATGAGTAGGTAAATGATTATGAGCTTTTTCAGAAAAGAAGCGTTGGATAACTTCGAAACGGATGCAAATCAGTTTAAAAGCGTAAAATCCATTCACTTGCATGTATGGCTGTTGATACTTTTGTTAACTGTATGCTGTGCTTTTTTTGTTTATTGGCTGGTGTTTGGCACAATTAATGAAACTTTGTCGGTACAGTGTGTCGTGTGGCCGTATGAAAAGGTGAATAATGTTTATTCTTCAGTAAACGGAGAAATATCAAAAGTCCTTGTGCAAGAGGGTACATTTGTTGAGACGGGAGATATCTTGGCAGTGCTCCCCCAGAATGAACTTTTAGCGAGTATATCTCAGCAGAAATCTATTGCGCCGGAAGATCAGGAGCAAATATCTGCCCTCCGGCGCCAGTATATAGCTGTTTCACTGGTCCGTGCGAAAACAACAGGAATTGTCACATATGTCGCCGACGAGCATAGCTATGCCGAAAAGGGAACTAAAATTGCCGAAATTGCGCCATTTGATAAGAACGGCAATGACCGCACTCTTGTAGCTTACCTGCCGGCAGATAAGATGGGACTTTTGTCGCTTGGTATGGAAGTACAGGTAACGCCGGAATATCTCTCAAGAGCAGGCAGTGGGTTTGCAGTCGGGTACTTGTCTGAAATATCCGATGTATCGGTAAAAGGCGAAGAAATAAAGTCGGACGACACAATTATGTTTACGTCAAACATGACTGAGAGCGAAAGCTATGTAAAAGTAGAAATCACACTTCTGCCGGATAGTACAAATCCGGGAAATCTGAAGTGGTCGAGAGCAGAAAGCCGGAATATAGATTTTGAGATAGGCACTGTTTGCAGCGGAAATATTGTTATTCATCAATCGAATCCGCTTAATTGGCTGTTTTAGGAGAAACGTATGAAAAAAGGCAAAAAAATCAGACCGATACTCCAAATGGAAAATATGGAGTGCGCAGCAGCTTGTCTCGGAATGATTTTGGATTATTACGGAAAGAAAGTGCCAATTGAAGAATTGAGACAGGAATGCGGCGTCACCAAAAATGGGGTAAATGCCGCATATTTGGCTAAAGCTGCCATGCACCACGGCTTGGAGGTCAAAGCTTTCAGAGTCGAGCCCCGGCAGTTAAAAACGGCAAATCTCCCGGCAATTATCCATTGGAATATGGATCACTTCATAGTTTTGTGCTCCTTTTCCAAAAAAGGCGCGTTAGTCGCAGATCCGGCAGTAGGGTTGAGAACAGTTTCATATGAGGAGTTAAACATCTATTTTACCGGTATTGTACTGGAATTTTCTCCCGGAGAATCTTTTGAAAAGGGAATAAATACAAAAAAATCCGATTATATAAGACGCTGTGTAAATAAGGTTGTTAAATATTACGGCGTGTTTCTGTTAATAGAATTATGCACAGTTATTGCCGGAATATCAGTTATGTTTATAAATTCCGCATATATTGATAACGTGCTTGAAAGCAGAAATACGGAAAATTTAAAAATAATACTTTTTGTTCTGTTTTTTGCCGGCGGCATTTCGCTGTTTGCATCAATTCTTGCGGCAGGAATAAGAATTAGACTCGGCAAAAAACTTAATATGTATATTAACTCCGGATTTATAACAAAAATGTTAAAGCTGCCCATGGCGTTTTACGAGCAAAGAAACGGCGGCGAGCTTGCGGGAAGACAAAGCGACGCCATGTCAATGGGCCGGAATATATCGGATACCCTTTTTGTGGTTTGTATTTCGATAATACGTATTTTGGTTTATGCCGGATTGCTTTGTGTGCTTAATGTAAAAATAGCCGTAATAGGTATTTTAGCTTCACTCGTCAATGCTTTTGTTCTTTTAAAAAGTACAAAAACAAGACAGCATGTCACAAATCAGTATTTGAGAGATATGGGCGCCTTAGAGGACGACGTTTCTAAGACTATCGGCATGATTGAAACAATAAAGTCGTCGGGAGCGGAAGACGCGGCATTCGCACGGCTGCTTGCAAAAGGCAATCGGATAATGAATAATAATGTTAACCTTGAGAAGCTGACAGTTGTGTCGGATAACCTGTTTACATACCTTAATTATATCGGTTCTGCCGCAGTTTTAATGACAGGTGTTTGGGAAATCCTGTCCGGAAGGATTACCGTGGGATTGTTGGTGTCTTTGGGCGCACTGACTGACGCTTTGCTCTCTCCGTTGGAGATGTTGGCAGGTATTGGCAGAAATGCGGAAGAGATAAAATCGCAGTCTGACAGAATAGACGATATTATGAATTATCAAAGTGAAAAAGGTTTTCTGCCGGAAACGGAAGACGGAGCAAGCGTTATTGAAAAGGGAGAGGTTACTCTAAAAGATATCTGCTTTGCTTATAATCCCATAGATAAAAATTTCATAGATAATTTCAATATGACAATATCTCCGGGAGAAAGCTTGGCAATTACCGGCAGAAGCGGAAGCGGCAAGTCAACAGTCGCAAGAATTATAGCCGGAATTTTGTCTGAAAATGCCGGAAAACTTATTTTTGACTCACACGATAAAAGTGATTTTCATAAGTATTACTTTTATACAAAAGTCGCCTCAGTCAGTCAGAATATAAAACTGTTCGAGGGAAGCGTGTTTGATAATATCACAATGTGGGACGAAACCATTGCGTATGATAAAGTCGTCGAAGCTGCGAAAACCGCTTGTATTCACGATGATATCATAGATAGAAAAAACGGATATTATGAACATGTCGCCGAAGGAGGAAAGAATTTTTCGGGGGGACAACGACAGAGAATCGAAATAGCCCGAGCTCTTGTAAAAGAACCTAAAGTCCTGATATTAGACGAAGCAACCTCGGCTATTGACGCTGATACTGAAAATAAGATAATACAAAATATCAAAAATTCAGGTATCACAGTGATTATTATCGCACACCGACTTTCAACAATACGTGATTGCTCGTGTATTGTTGTTATGAAAAGCGGCAGGATTTCCGAGTTGGGAACGCATCAGGAACTGCTTGAGAAAAAGGGCGAGTATTATGATTTGGTCAGGAGTGAGAGATAACAGTGGAGCTGATGAATGAGAACGAAAAAATCAGTATGAAAAACAGAGCCGCCGTTTCTTTCGCTTATAAAAACGTCTACGAATCGATGGAAGGGCATACAGTCGGCGGCAGTATAAACGCAATACTTGCGTTTTTGAACGAAAAAGAGAGAGTTGACGCCGAGTTATCATTAAACGAACAGCTCCGGTTTATTGATGAACACCTGCATATAAAGAATTTTTACGTGGAGCTGGATAAGGATTGGAATAAAAACGTATCGCTACCTATGCTCGCCCTGAAGACAAACGGCGAATATGCCGTGGTTTTGCCCGGCTGTGACGGCTCCGCAATACTTGCCGATACAAAAAAGAAAATAAATGACAGAGATAAGTTGCAGTATGAGGATAGAGCTCTGTGTTTTTATAAGGTTTTTCATAAGCAGAAAATTTCAAAAAGAGATTTAATAGGGTTTATTTTTAAATCTTTGTCGGCAAAAGAGCTTGTTATTATTCTTGCTGTAAGCGTTTTCACCATATTGTCCGGCTTGGTCGTGCCGTGGGCGAATCGATTTATTTATGATAAGGTTGTGCCTACCGGAAATACTTCTCAGGTGTTTCCTGCGGCAGCATTAATGTTTTCAACAATTTCAGTTGCCGCAATTTTTAGGATTCTTCAGTCTTTCATTATTACCAACTGTACTCTCAGAATGAACGCTTATGTGCAAAGCGGAATATACGACAGATTGTTGAGTATGAAACCGGGCTTTTTCAAAAATACAAAATCCGGTGAAATATCAAAAACAGTTATGGAATTTTCAAATCTGTCAAAAGTTTTTTCAGTGCGAAGCATAACTGCCGTAATAAGCATGGTGCTGTCCGCAGCCTACCTTTTTCAGATAAATTATTACGCACCCAACCTGTTGGGATTTGTAATACTTCTTGCGGCAGTCATATTGGTATTGGTGGTTGCGGAAGGATATTGCAGTATTCGTTGGCAGAATGATTACGTTGTCTCTATGTCGTCAATGTCAGGATTTTGCTTTGAGATGTTTTCCGGTATGGAGCAAATAAAGCTCAACGGTGCGGAAGCAAGATTTTTCAGACGTTGGAGCGAACACTATGCGCAAGTGTCGCAAAAAGAAAATATGCCGTTTTTGCTTAAATATGCAAGCGTGCTGTGCAGATTTATATTGGTGTTGGCAACGGCAGTCATTTTCCTTATGGGAAAAGATTTGACTCTTTCGGAATACATAGCTTTTTCCGCCGCATACGGAGCATTTATCGCTGCATTTATGAAAGGCGGGGAAGCGGTAGAGATAATTACTGCTTTCCGGAGCGCATATAAAATAGCAAAACCGATTTTTGACGGAGAGTGCGAAGACAGTGAATCGGAAAAGCTCAAGCCGTCGGAGTTTAAAGGTAATATAACGGTTTCAAAATTGACTTTCTCTTATGACGATAATCAAAGAAACGTAATAAACGACTTGTCGCTTGAAATAAAAAAAGGTCAAAGTATCGGAATTGCCGGAACGTCAGGCTGCGGAAAGTCAACATTTTTAAGACTTCTGCTCGGATTTGAAAGACCGGATTCCGGAAGCATTTATATAGATGATTTTGATTTGCGTGAACTTGATTTGAAAAATTACAGAAAACACCTTGGCGTAGTTCTTCAAAATTCAAGTTTAATTTCAGGCGATATATATGCAAACGTAGCAATGATGAAGCCGGACGCAGGTGCGGAAGAAGTGTGGAGGGCTTTGGAAACAGCCGGATTAAAGGAAGAGGTCATGAACCTTCCGCTCGGACTCAGAACGCCTTTGAGCGAAGACAATTGTATTTTGTCCGGTGGTCAGAAACAAAGAGTTTTAATTGCGCGCGCGGTATTGAACAAACCGGATATTTTAGTGCTTGACGAAGCTACTTCCGCTCTCGATAACATAACGCAGGAAGCCGTAATGGAAAACTTAAATAAGATAAACTGTACCAAAATATTTGTTGCTCACAGGCTGTCTACACTGCAAAACTGTGACTGTATTTATGTCTTTGATAAAGGTACTATTGCAGAATACGGAAACTACGATACCCTGATGCAAAAGAAGAATGTGTTCTACTCATTGGTTGCTAATCAGATGATTTAACAAGGATTAAACGAAATACAACGACAAACGTCAGCTTCTGAAAAAAGGAAAATCGCCGAGATATGCATTGATGAAACAGAAACGCAGGAAAACATAATAGGAATACCGGAATATGACTCGACTTCAAACTGCTTAAAAATTAACATAACAGACGGCCTGCATAACGAAAACGGTATAACATTTATAAGTATTGAGGATATCGTAAAGTTAAGCGTCGACGCACAGGAAAACAGAATTTAAAAGCAAAATAAATATAAATTACTTGATATGTTTGTATTGTGAAAACTTAACATAGAGAAAATCCAAAACATTAAATAGAAAGGATAAATTTTATTAAATTTTTAGCCAAACGTTTGACCGGTATCGTCCTGATACTCAGTATGCTGCTGCCGGAGTTCGCAACAATGGCCGTAGTCCAGGACTCGCCTCAGTCTAATGAGTCGTCCCAGATTTCTTTTTCCGCCTCAAAGTATACGGCGATGGAAAATGAAGGCGAGTTTGAAATTACCGTTGTAAGAGAGGGCAATACAGACAAGAGTATAAGCGTGGCCTTTAAGGCGGCGGATTTTCTCGCGGAGTACGGCGTTGACTACTTGGTTTACGATTCCGACGGCGTACAATTGCCTCTTACTGAGGGAATAGCACCGGACGCGGAAGATTTTAAGCCGGTTGGCAGCGGCGAAACAGACAATGTCGAACTAAGCGGAAATTCCGGTTCTGCCTTTGAACTTGATGGTGTCGAAACAACTGAGGAATTTGCCGCAGGCTCGTCATACGCAGGACCTGATAATTGGTTGGCAGATAATACAGAGGATCAAATTGAAACAGAAAATAATTCCACACCTGCCGAAGTTGATAAAAACAATACATCGCAGACTACAAGGAAAGATTCCGGTTCTTCTCTAATGAATGCACAGGCGGAATATTTGGATTTGCCGGACGAAAATTTAAATGAAATTTCTTCCATCGAGAATGCGCTTGAAGACGTTCACGAATACTTTGAAAGCGCGCGCGGTGCAATGGGTATTATTACATTCGAGCCCGGAGAAACCGAGAAAACCTTTACTGTGGAACTTATCGACAACAGTAAAGCTCAGGCGGATAAAGTGGTTCTCTTTGCTCTTATGGGCGTAAACGGTGACGAAAACACACTTATCGAAGCAAACCCGACGGCGTACCTTACAATTATTGATGATGAAAAATACGAAACGCCTGTCATTTACCCGGAATTTAACGAGATTACTTTAACAGAAGATGAAAGTGCGTATTCATTAAAGCTCTTGAGGGAAGAGGGCGTTGATTATTACACTTCGGTTACCGTCTATACCGTTAAGGAAACCGCTGCTGAAGGCGTGGATTATGACAGAATAGATAATGTAAAAATATCTTTTGTTCCCGGAGAAACCGAGAAAACGGTAAATGTAACTGCTAAAGCTTTTGATAAAGATTCGTCGTTCGGAATAAGAATTGAGGGCGACGAAACGTGCCGTGTTGATAATGAGTACGTTAGAGTTTATATACAAGCCTCCGAAGAAACCGTATCGGAATCCGGAGAAGTAACCGAAGTAGAACTTATGGGCGAAAGAGCCGTTAAGTATGCCGGAAGCGCAACTACTACCACGACGCTGAATGAACTTGGACTTGTTACGGGACCGACAACAGGAAGCCAGGACGGCTGGTCAAGAAAATCATATAACTCGTCGAGTAAATGGTATGACTACGGTCTTTACGAAACATATAAAAACAGCGGCAGAACATGGATTTCGAGTCAACCGACCGATTTGACCGGCGTAAACTATGTCAATTTTCCTCATCAGAATATCGGTGAACACAGCTTCGGCTGGGGAAATTACCACCTGTTTATAGAGGCTCTTTCCGACGGTTATCAGTTGAGATCATATTATTCTAATCCGCAGGCTGCAATCCCCACCGTCTACGATAACCATGGCTGGACATATACAGATATGGACGTGAGAAACCTTAACGGAGTGCATTACTTCAGATTCGGCGGCAGAAATGACGGAACTGCAGCGGATAACTTTGAGGTGTGGTTCGGAAACCCCGTTACATTCAAATGGCGCCTGATAACTTTTGACACTGCGCATTCTCCGCAGTATTTTGAGCGCTTTTCCTATGATTATGACACCAAGACCGGACAGAAAACAAAAATACCGTTTACTGACGGAGGAAATGATTACGTTTATTATCCGGGCGAAATATACTTGGCAGATAACAGCGGAAACCGGATAACAGGTTTTTACGGAAACGCAAATACATTTATTAAACCGGTTGCAAAAAATGCTGCGGCTAATGAGAAATTAGGAATTGAACTTGAAGGCGTTTACCTGTACGTAAAAAACGATTCCGAGCTTTACAATAAGAATTTAAAGGCACCGTTTGACGATATATGGACTACCGACAAAACTGTGTGGATTCCGTCGTCCGGAGTAACTCTCAATCAAGAGTTCCAAAGGCAGCTTTTCAGCGTGTTTGGAAATAACCTGACATCTGTTAAGGTTATGCCGAAATATAAGCAGAGAGAAGTAAAATTAAACCTGTATAAGGCAGATAATGACGAAACATATATCGCTAATATGGATGATAATACAGACGGAGCGGATATTGCCGACGGAGCGTATTATTACATAAAGAGTTTAAACAGTAACTGGTATCTGGCTGATTACAGTGAAGGAATTTATTTGTCAAGTCTGCAGAACAGAATACCGATTAGTGTGATTCAGAGCTATAAGATTGACAAATACACGAAGTGGAAACTTGTTTCGACCGGCGACGGTTACTACAATATTGTCCATGTAAACGGATACTATCTTGACGTCAGAGGTGCCGCGACTGCAAACGGCACGAGAATACAAACGTATGAGAGCAACGGAACCGACGCTCAAAAGTTTAAACTTCAAAAGCTAAGCGACGGCTCATATGTTATTTATACTAAAGTGTCCGGCAATAAATCGTGCGTAGACGTGTCCGATTACAGCACAAAAGCCGGTGCGAATGTTCATGAGTGGCAGTATAACGGAACAAGCAACCAGAAATGGATTCTTGAAAATGTGGAAAATTTTGTGCAGTATTCTTTCCCTATAAATTCAGTAATAAAAATGAGGGCAGAGGCTGCGCCTAAAAAGACTATCACAGGATTTACCCTTGTCGGCGCAAGCGGAACACGTCCGTATACCGACGATAATGCCCCGGAAAAGATTTCTTTAACCATCACCGAGAATACGAATCTCTATCCTAAAACTGAAGCTCAGGGAATGAATGTCGCGTATATGCCGGGCGCGCTTAATAAGCCTTCCGACCTTACAAATGTGGTTTACCGCATGCCGTCCGTCGTTGACGCGGAAACTACAACAGAAACTACGGACAAAAACGGAGATTTGAATATTGAAACCGTTTATTCCGGCATGCAGTGGATAATGGCAGTAAATGCTCCTGAAGGAAAAATTGTCAAGTGGACAAACGGAACCGGCGACATAAAGAACGTAAACGGCGCAATAGACGTAAGCCCGGATCCTACCATCAATGAAAAGAACGAAAATACCGATTTCGGTTTAAACAGAGGCCTTTATTCACCGGTATACGGAAATGTTATGGCAGGCACTATCCTTCAGAACAATACAAAGTATTACTATGAGTTCGAGGATATCAACAGTGAGCAAGAAAAGAGGATAAGGGGGCAGATATACCGTGAAAACGGAACTTTCCGCGACATTGTGCTCGGAAATGAACTCGG
The DNA here is from genome assembly GCA_003343885.1 of Clostridiales bacterium. Lineage (GTDB taxonomy): Bacteria > Bacillota > Clostridia > Oscillospirales > CAG-382 > UMGS882. The sequence continues at coordinate 30,932 of QAKH01000071.1, forward strand.
CATGGAGCCGCTGTCCAATTCCATAATAAATGTTGCGGGAACTGCCGGAAATACCGATTCAAACGGATATTTTGACATGACTGTTACCGGTATTCCGATAAGCGGATACGTAAGCCTTGTAATAACCGATCCCGAAAGCGGCACGACGTATACGACAACTGCGCTTGCGAACTATATGTACGCAGTGCTCCCGGCATATGAGTGTTTCAAGCCGGCGGCACTCAGCGTTGTGTACGGCGAAAAAACACATACCATATCAGGTACGGCGGCTAATATCTATGACGATACGCTGACAGTCATCGCTTCGGTAGACAACTGCGGACAGCTTGTCGCAAGAGAAGTAAAGTTTTATATTGTCAAAAATAACGGTATAACTATCGATTGCGCATTAGACTCACGTTTTAAAATCAGTTTTGCCAACGGAACCGCATCTCTTGAATTTAATCCCATGTCTGTAATGGATACCGGAGATAAAATATACGTGTCGTTTGTCGATCAGAACGGCAAGGAATATAAGAAGATGGATATTGGCTACGACTTTGTCAAACCGCTGTCGCTTAAGGAATTTTTATTCCCGCTTATAGGCAGCTCGCTGATAGAAGATATATATGAGTCAGATATTGTCACGGAACTTATAGGCGATCCGCTCGGCGATATTTCACTTGGCAAAATCGGCTTTGACGATCCGGTAACGAGTACCATTCTTCCTCCCGGCATTGACGACACGCAGTATGAGTATATACGCTCAATCTATAAGTACGGCGATTTCAATCAGGCGCTGAAAACCTTTAAGTCAAAGGAAACTGAGGACAAAGATCAAGCGACCGAGGGCAATAAGAGCGAAACGACTGCCGATAATCTGAAGGACGCCGCTAATGAGGCAGGAAAAGACACGCAGGACGCTGCGTATAAAACTCAAAATTCGTTTACTTGGGAATTTTCAGTAAAGGCGGCTTTCGGATTCTGTATAACAACAAGACAGGACGAGGATGGCGAGTACAGATATTACTTTGAGGAACTCGATTTCCTTGTCGGAGCTGATTATGACGTTGACGGCGAGGTGACAATAACGCTGCCGATAGGTATGAATGTTATTGTAAGCGGTAAGCTTTCCGGAGATGTAACCGGTATCTATCAGCTTAAAACGGACTATACCGGAGATCCGACCTGGTCGAACAATAAAGTAGAGTACAGCACAGAGTCTTTCGGACTGTTTAAGGAAATTGACAACGTAAACCGCTACGTGTACTTAATGTTGAATCCGAATATCAGAATAGGACTTGACCTTAATTATTCGATAGTTACCGTCGGCGGCGGAGCAAACTTCAGCTTTGACATGGACTTCCGCTTTGGTCTCAATAAAAACAAGATGACGACCAAGATGTACGGAGACATGACATACTGGTTCGACTATCATGTAAAGGTTCTCAGCTTTAATGTGTATGAGGGAAAGACGGAGGAAAGTACAGTAAAGCTCTTCAGTCAGAACGCAAACGGTCACTTTGACCCGGATATAATGGAGGGACTTTTAAATCCTGACGGCGGCGAAGCCGAACTCTCTTCAACCCTTATGTCACGTGACTACCTTGAAAATTCAACGGAGTTCTCGGGAGATAGTTTTGTTGACCTGTATGATATAGACGCGGCTGACGGAACTGTCGAGCAGGTACTTCAGAACGGAGTTTATCCGGACGCAAAGTATAAGGCAGTTGTAACCGGAGAAGATACAGCATTACTAGTGTTTATAGGCGACGTGCCCGACAGAAGCGCGGCAAACAGAACAGGACTTTATTATTCTGTCTATGACGGCGCAAAATGGTCGACACCGGTCCTTGTAGACGACGACGGAACACTCGATGATTATCCCGAAGCGTTTGACCTTGGCGACAAGGTACTGATTGCCTGGTCATCCGCAGACCGTGTGCTTGATGACGGCGTAACCGTACAGGAGGCACTTACTTCACTTGATATCAAGACAGTGTTCTATGATAAAGAAACCGGCGAGTTTGACGATGTCGTAAGACTTACGCATACTACAGAGCAGGACTATACAGCAGATGTTATGCCGAAAGCGGCGTATGATGAAAGTACCGGAAAAATAATTTTGTATTATACCAAAACTGAGTATAATGAAGCTGTTACAACAGAAGATTTACTTGGAAATCCGGCGTGGGAGTCAGAAGAATCGTCAGGAAGCCCGTCGGTAATAGCGTACAGATTTTATGAGAACGGAACTTGGAACGGCGCTGAGGACTATACGGATGAGGAACTCGAAGGAGTAGCCGACAAGGAGGCGTATAAGGAAAACTGGTATGGCCAGCGCTTCCTTGACACAAGACTTAATAAAGACAGCGGCGAAATGCTGAGAATTGTTGATACCGACGCTATCTCCTATAACGGCTTGTCGATTTACGCTTGGACTGTCGACTACGATAAGGACCTGAATACTACCAATGACCGGGATGTTTTCATGCAGATATATAACTTTGATGAAAACAGCTTTACACACGTTATCCGCGTCACGGCAGAAGCAGGCGCATACGCAGCTCCGCATTTCGGAAGATATAATGATAATACATATCTGTTCTTCTCGGCAATTGGCGACCTTGGTAACGGAGAAGACGCCGGAAGCAGCGGTATAGCTTATATAAATATTACCGAACCAATTAAGAACGGCAGATTTACTCTTGTAAGCGAAAATAATACCGAGTACTATAAGCTGCAATATACCAGTATAACCGCTCCTACAGTTTCCGCAGACGGTACCGAGATACCGTCAACTGAAGAAACAATACTCATAAAACCGCAGTACGCAGTTACCTTTAACGGATATGTTAATAATTACAGCGTTGACATTGACGAAAATGAGCGTATGTATTTAACTTGGTCCGATATTCCGGAAGGCAAAGAAAACCAGCGCCAGCTCTTTACCTCAGTGTATGATGTAATGAGTGACGGCAGTGAGGAAAAGGTATATTCCGACTCTGTTTGGAGCGAGCCTTTTGTGCTGACGGGTGCAGAAAATACCGGTTACACAGATGTCGACACATTTGTGCTTAACGGAAAGCTTTATGCGGTTGCTAATAAAGCGCCATACACTGAGGGCGAATCAGGAAGTATGGTTTTGGACGAAAACTCGTCAAGCATGGTGATTGTCGAACATACTCCTTACTCAAAACTTGTTTCTGATGAGGAAAACGCACTTTCCGCAGATACCGGATATATCTATGAAGGAAAAGAATTCGTGCTTACTTCATCTGTAAAGAATGAAGGCGTTAAGCTCGTAAAAGGACCTGTCACATTTAAATTTACCATGACAGCCGGTGGAGAAACAACAGATCTTGGCACCGTTGTTCGTGAAGAACCGGTCGGCGGCGGAAAAACCTCTTCCGCAAGCATTACAGTTCCTGCTCTTGATGAATTGCCGGACGATTTGACATTTAATGTCGCTGTAAGTGCCGACGGAAGTGAATTTTCACAGGAAATGAAGCTTGTTAAAGAATATTCGATCGTTTCTGACGGCGTTGTCACCATAGACAGACTGCAGGGCGGAATAAGAAAGTTCAGCCTGAATGTGGAAAATATCGGAAATATTTCTTCGGACGACGTGAGAGTTGTCGCGTACACCCTTAACGACGGCGAAAGAACCGATACGGTAGCTGATTTTGACGTTGGAGCAATTGAAGCTGACAGTATGGCATATGTAAGCGGTGTTTTGGATATCCAGGACAGCATGTATACGATCGATGAGAACGGACTCGGTACGGTTGACCTTGCGGTTTGCGTAACTGTCGCCGGAAAAGAAATATACAGCTTTACAACTCAGGACGGAAAGAGCTTTGATAAGCTTGCCATAGATACTCTTTCTAAGGTTGAAAGCTTTGACGTACAGAAAAACATCATTGCAGCAAAACCGGGCGAGCAAATTGAAATTGTTCCAAACATAGCAGGAGATCTCCAAAACGACGACGTAAAGGTTATATGGAAGTCGGATAATACCGATGCGGTAATGGTAAACGACTTCGGCGAAATATTTGCCATAGACAATGGAAGCGCGACACTAACAGGATACCTTGTTCCGGCAGTCGAAATGATTGTTTTCGACGCTAATGCAAATACAGAAAGAAATACCATACCGGACAATATCCCCGATAACCTGATAAAAACGGCGCAGGTAAAGGTCAACGTAAATAATAAAACTACCATAATTACTTCCGGCGGAGACAGCAAGCCTGTCACTGTTACATACCAGGTAACCTTTGAAACTAACGGCGCTGGTGAGATAGGAAGTGTTGAAGTCGTCGAAAACGGCGTTGTTTCAGATCTTCCGACACCTGTAAAAGAAGGCTTTACCTTTGACGGTTGGTTTACGGACACTGCCCTTACCGTGCCTTTTGACTCACAAACGAAAATAACTTCCGATATCACGCTTTACGCAAAATGGACAGAAATTTCAGAGAATCCTGACATTTCTGACAGTTGGGAAAATCCGTTTAAAGATGTTTCGACTGACGACTGGTTCTATGAAAACGTAAAGTATGCATATGAGAACAAGATTTTCAACGGCGTGACGGATACCGAGTTTGCACCGAACAGCCCGCTTACAAGAGCAATGCTTGTAACTGTTCTTTACAGAGTTGAGGGCGAGCCGGATACCCAAAAAGACAGCGGATTTGATGACGTTTCAAAAGACAGTTATTACAGTAAAGCGGTCGCATGGGCAAAGGAAAACGGAATAGTAAACGGTATTACTGAAACAGAATTCGCACCTGACGCTAACATTTCAAGAGAACAAATAGCGGCTATTATATACAGATATGCAAAATTCAAAAATCAGTCACCTACCGGGGCATGGGCAATAAAGCTTGACTATGCAGACTTTGCTGATATTTCGGATTGGGCGGCAGAAGCAGTGATGTACTGTAAACTTGAAGGCATAATGCAGGGCGATGAAAATAATGAATTTAAGCCGAAAGATGACGCTACAAGAGCTCAGGCGGCTGCTATTATTCAAAGGTTTCTGGAATGTATTGAAGCCGAGAAACAAGCGACAGTGAATGACTAAACTATAAAAATACAATTGAAAGGAGAATAAAAGTATGTCAGAAGAAAAAAACAAGGCAACAAGTGCCGAAGAAAAGAAAGAAGAGTTAAATCTTGAAGATTTGGAAAAGGTTCAGGGCGGTTCAATCAGAGACGTAAAATACACCCAAACCAAGCCAATAAGTAAAGATACTCAGGAAAAAATTTAATTTAGAGAAAGAGCTTCAAGGTAACCGAAAGGATTGCCCTGAAGCTCTTTTTTTGTCAAAAGCATAATAAAACTATAATTTGTATTATAGTCTATGTCGCCTTATCATGGTCTGCTTGATTAACCACTTTTTGTTTTTCCTTTAATTGGCAGACTATTTTCGTTTTATCTATATGGACAATTTTCTTGTCATATGGTACAATAAACATGATATATGGCAGCCTTAAAAAAATGGACTGTCGATAAATTCTTAAATAACGGCGCCGCCTATGGCTGACAAGCTAACGATTTTTTTACAGTTAAAGTTTTATTGACTGTTATAAATTATAAATAATTAATTATAGATGTTAATATAAGTATTATTTACTTAAAATAAAGTTAGAAAAGTACAGTGGGAGTATTAAATGAAACTGATATTAAGTGATAAACCGTTAAATATTACCGTAAAAAATGAAGATGTAAAATATATTGACTTGTCGTCATTAAAAATATCAAATTGCGTCGGCTGCTTTGGATGTTGGACTAAAACTCCGGGTAAGTGCGTAATCAGGGACGACGCTGTAAAGGTGTATCCGGAAATCGCAAAAAGCGACACGCTTCTTTATGTTAGTCACATAAAATACGGCGGATATGATACTGTAATGAAAACAATGCTCGAACGTGCCATACCTGTTCAACAAGCGTTCATACGATTGGTAAACGGAGAAACACATCATGTTCAGCGAAAAGTTGTACCTAAGAACGCAACTATTATTGCATATGGAGAGATAGGCGATGAAGAAAGGGAAGTCTTTGAAAAACTCGTTTCGAGAAATGCACATAATATGTGCTTTGAGAAATATCGTATCGTTTATACTACCGAGGAAAAATTAGAGGAAATTGTAATGGGCGAGGTGAAAAAATGGGAAGCGTAATAATTCTGAACGGAAGTCCGAGAGCACCTAAATCAAATTCCAAACGTTATGCAGAATTGTTTGTGAAAAGCTGTGATTGCAAAACGGAGTATTATAATATAACAAAGAACAATCACGAGGAGCTTTGCGGTAAATTGGGGGATTTTTCGGATGTGTTGTTTGTTTTTCCGCTTTACGCCGACGGTATTCCGGTAACGCTGTTAAATTTCCTGAAAAATCTCGAGAAGAATCCTCCTTTGCAAAAGCCTACAATTTCCGTATTGATAAACTGCGGTTTTTTTGAATATCGGCAGAATGATACAGCTGTAAATATGATAGAACTGTTTTGCAAACAAAATGGATACCGTATGGGATCCGTTTTAAAAATCGGCAGCGGAGAAGCTATACTTGATACTCCGTTTAAAGTTTTTGTTACAAGAAAAATTAAAAAACTCGCAGCCTCTGTATCTAATGAAAAATACTGCACACAGCATGCCACAATGCCAATAACCAAAGGTATGTTTCTTAAGGCTTCGACGGCATATTGGACAAAATACGGAAAGAAAAACGGTATTACCAAGGAAATGATGGAAACAATGAAAATTGAAGATCAGTAATAAGAACTCTAATCAACCGGTCAAATAGTTAAATAGCAAAAGACAGTAAAATAATAAGGCGGAGCGCTCACGCTCCGCCTTTTGTAATATGTAGTTTATATAAATTAAATAAGTTCTGAAATAATCCGTGAACACTCTTTTGCCAAAGCAGTATATCCGTCACCATTTAAATGAACACCGTCATTTACGTAATATTCCGGATTATTTTTGATTACCGAGAACAGGTCACATACAGCCGAACCGTATTTGTAGGCGATTTTTAAAGCTCGTCGATTAAGGTCAAGGATGCGTTCGTAGTTGTTGCCGTACTCATTGAGATTTTGCGCATTTCTTGTAGGAGTTGTTGTAACCATGACGAGTTTTGAGTAAGTATACTTGTTTTTTAAGTACTCAACTAAACCTGATAAATGCTTTTCATAGTCGTCAACACTTAAATGTGCTCCGTGCAAACCGTTATTTATCAAAATAACTTTAATGTTTGTTATTTGCGAGGTGAAATATTCAATTAACGGGATAAATGACGGATTATCGACAGCCTTTGACGTGCCTATCCCGTCAACAAAGTATCTGCCGCCGGCAAGTTCTGTAATAATTCGCCTGTATCCGCAAGAAATGGAGTCGCCTATCACCAAAACCCGGTCAGCGTTTTTCTCAGGCGCATTTTCAAACCAAAGATTGTCCCATTCAAGGTACTCAAGGGCGTTTGTGCAGTTTTCTTCATAAGTGAAATCGCTCATTTTTAATATCTCCTTGATTTTATATTTTATTTCATGAGTATTTTCATTATCCAATAAAGATGTCAGAATAAATTAAGCAACTTTATTAGCGTATATTGCGTATTAAAATAAAATTTTCTGCTTTGTTGAAAGGATAATTTCTTTTGGCAGCTTGTAATATTTTAGCAAAGGGGAGAGGGCGTGCCCGTCAACAGAAACGATTTTCTCCGCGTAACGCTCACCGCCGCCCGAAATTTCAGCATAGATGATATCTCCGGACATGTATACACCGTTTTCGTTTTTTGAAATGCCTTCAGAATCTTCGCTCCACAGCAAATCTTTGTAATGACTTACAAAAGCTAACAGTGCTCTTCCTTCTTTATCACCGTACCAGTCATAGTCGGACGGAGAAAAAATGCCGTCGATTGTATAATAAGAGTCGTTTAAAAGGCGGTTCCTGTTTAGGTTTATTCTTTCCCGAAGCTCTTTTTCGTCGAGCTCAATTCTCATGATTCATCACCATTTTCGATTTAGTGTTTTTGATTATGTCACATATAAAAAAGTTTGTTGATATCATTCAAAACAACGTACAAAGTCTTTTGCTGTAACGCTGTAAATTGTCAATGTGTGAATGTGCGATAAAAATAATATAAAACATGGCGGGCAAAGCAAGAATCTGCCTTACCCGCCGGTCGTAAAGTTATATAATTACGTCAACACTGTATTAAACCGTCTGGAGCGTCTGCATTTTGTAGAACTCGCCTTTTTTCTCCATAAGCTCTTCAAAAGTACCTATTTCAGCGCATACACCGTTTTTAATAACTGCTATGCGGTCAGCGTCACGTATTGTTGAAAGACGGTGGGCGACAATAAACGTAGTCCTGTCCTTGGAAAGGTTGTTGATTGCCTTTTGTATTTCCTTTTCCGAAACACTGTCAAGTGCGCTTGTTGCCTCGTCAAAGATTATTACCTTCGGATCTCTTATCAGCGCACGGGCAATAGACAACCTTTGCCGCTGTCCTCCGGAGAGGTTTGCCCCGTGTTCCTCAAGCGGGGTATCAATACCCTGCGGCAAGGAGTTTATAAAATCAGTCAAAAGAGCTGCGTCAAGAACGGTTTTGAGCTTTTCTTCGTCTACATTCTGCATTCCGTATGTAATATTCTCTCTTATCGTACCGGTAAACATTACGCTGTTCTGTGGAACGACAGCAAGACTTTTTCTGTAAGAGTGCAGATTTATCTTTGTTATGTCTTCACCGTCAACAAGAACCTCTCCTTTTTTGGGGAGGTTGAACCCGAGAACAAGGTTGAGAATAGTTGATTTACCGGAACCGGACTCACCGACTATTGCAAGTGTTTCTCCTTCCTTTACGGAAAGGTTAAGCCCTCTTAAGAGAGGCTGATCATCTTCATATGAGAAGTAAACGTCCTTGAATTCATATTCGCCCTTGAGATTGGGCATCTCAAGTTTTCCTCTATTATCTTCTATATCACTCGCGCCCAAAATCTCGCCGATAGATGATATAGACTCAAAACCTTTTGTGATAATAGGCATAAGTCCTATCAGTGTGGAAACCTGGCTTGTCAAAGTGGAAAAGTATGACTGATACATTGAAATATCACCTATTTCAATCGAGCCCTTTATCGCAAGGTATACTGAAAATACAAGGCACAGAAGCTGGAACAGCTGGAATATTACCCACGAACATGCTCCAAACAGCGCCTGGATGACGTCAAGGTGAAAACCGGTGTTGGCGACCTTGTTGAGAAGCGTCGTCATCTTGTGTACTTCTCTGTTCTCAAGTGCGTGAGCACGTGTGATCTGAGTCATCTCAACCATGTCCATAAGGTTAGCGGATGTCTGCTCCATGCCCTTACGAAATTCTCTGTTATTTTTGCTTATCGGGTTTCGGAAAGCCCTCATTGTGAGAGTAGCCGCCGGAATACACATGATAAAGAACGCAAAAATCGTAAGGTTTCTGGTTATTACAACGACAAGGGCAGTAATCATGTTGAGAACTACCTGCGGAATGGTTGTAAACAGCTGGCTTGAAAGCATCTGTACCGTTTCAACGTCACGCATGAGCTTTGACTGAATACGTCCGGACTGCATTTCCTTATGGAATGAAATCGAGAGCTGCTGAAGCTTGCGTACAAGAGCGCCTCTCAGTCCGACTTCTACTTTTCTCATTACAACGCTTTGCAGGCTGACTCTTATCATATTCGTCGGTATATTCAGCAGTAAAAGTACTACAAGGACCGAGATATTGATGATAATGGGTGTCAGATAGTCAAACGTCTTGCCCTCAGCTACATCAACTACAACGTTTATCAGGTTTGCAGTTACTATCGGAATTGTAATATGCGGCAAAGTTGCTATCACATAAAAAAGAACCGACAAAAGAAGCTGCAGCGGATAACGCCTGTACATTATGAGAAGTATCTTGAGTGTGCTTTTTGAATTTCCCGAATATGCCTCTATAAAATCCTTCTCGAGTATTCTTGCTTCTTCATCGGTAAATACCTTGGTGTGCGATGCCGGTATAGGGTCTTTTCGTCGAGTAAATCGCAGATGATTTTTCTTTTTCATAGGAAGTCCTCCTATCCAGTCAGACGGTTAGAAACCAATATTTTATCAATATAAATCCGTGCAAAGCGAACGAAATGAAAAAATAAAAATGTGCAATCGTTCTCTTCGCATGGCTATCATATCATTTAAAAAATGCTGTGTCAATAGATTTTTTCAAAAACATAAAATAATTTTTACTTTATCTGTTTTGTGTGATGTAACCTTGCTTTTATATAAAAATTTTTTTGTAGAAATAACTCTGGTATACGCAATATTTTTGATAAATCTACTGTAAATCCTTATATTGAAAAACAAACTAAGTTGTGTTAAAATTACGGTGACAGAGCCGAAAGGATGTTTTAGCCTATGCTTTTCTATTTTATGCTGTCTGCTCTCACTGATGATGACAGACAGTTTGTTGAAAAAATATACAACGAGTACGGCAATTATATGTATTACACTGCATACAGCATTTTAAAAAACAAGCACGACGCTGAAGACGCAGTAAACGACGCGATGTGCAAAATTATAAAATATTTATCAAAATTTGAGAAAAGCGCTAACGAAAATGCATGTAACATGGTTACTATATGTATAAGGAGCATTATTAAAAACAAAGCGATTGATAACTACAACAAAAACAAAAAACGCTCAAAAATTTTTGACGATTACTACATAAAGGACAAAGAGGACGATGAATACGTAGTTCGAGATTTTGAAGACAAGAGTTTTGTTTTGGAAGAAAAAGTGATAAGGCAAGAAGAGTGTGAAATTGTCAGAAAGGCACTGCTTGAACTGACTCAGGATATGCAGGACGCAGTAAATCTGGTATATATGAGCGGATATTCCTGCGCAGAAGCTGCGGATTTTTTGGGAATAAGTGACGTGGCACTGCGTGCGAGATTGTTTAAGGCAAGAAAGAGGCTGAAGGAAATTCTTGAAAAGGAGTTGGACGTAGATGTTAAAAAATGATAAATTGGACGCATTGATAATTATGTCCGGCGATGTTCTAATTAAGAAAAATTATGAGCTGTACCAAAATACGGACGTTTCAGGAGTGATAAAACCAAAATCTCTTGACAGAAGAGTTATGAGAAACATAAACAGAGAAAACAGGAAGAAAGAGTACGGAAATTTATACAAATACTTAAGAAGATGCGCGGTGTTAATCCTTGTTGTATGTACGGTATCTTTTGCGGTTATGATGAGCGTAGAGGCTGTAAGAAGTGCTGTTTGGAATGCGATTATTGAGTTTTTTGATGACTATTTGTCTATATCGTATGTTATGGACAGCGAAGTTCCCGATAAAATAGAACAAAAGAGTGAACCTGAAATTGGAAGACCTGAATGGGAAAAACAGATAGTTTTTGATAATGATTTTATGTTTGGCATTGATTATTGGTATGACGGCAATTTGATGCTGTCTTATAAAAAGATAATTGTGGATGGTTCGGAAAACTGGTTAGATAATGAAAATACAAAGTCAGAAAAAATAAACATTGGGGAGAATGTTGGTATGCTATTTTCTTTTGTCGATAAACAAACATACTGTTTGACTTGGCAAAACGATAAATATTGCTATTACTTGGAGTCATGCTCGCCAGAAATTTCAAAAGAAGAATTAATAGAGTGGGCTAAGCTGATAGAATAGATAAAAATAGTTTTGAATGCAGTTGCTGGGGATTAACCGGCAACTGTTTTTTTAAAAACAAATAATTTTATAAAAAAATAAATTTTTTAAAAAACATGGTAACATTTCTATGAGATTAACGGTATTTAAAACTAGAAGACTGTTTATTGAGGTGATTCCAATGATATAAAGTAAGTAGTAGAAAAAAGAATTAATTTATTAAAAATGGAAGGTGAAACTGATATGAAAAAATTTTTCGCAGTTATTATTATTTTTTCTATGTTATTTGTAGGAACTGGAGCTTTTTCAGTTTCAGCAAATTCCTCAACTGTAATTACTCCTTATTGGCTAAATGTAACAAGTGTAATAGGAGTTGTTGGTTACAATGATAGTGGAACTGTAGGAACAGTAAGTATAAGCATTAACGGGGTAGCTTCAGTTAGTCGAATTACAGCTACAATTATGCTATACTATAAAAACAGTACAGGAAACTGGATAGAAATTCCTGAAGTATTTGACAATTACGATGTAAACTCAAGAACAATTGCTATAAACGAAACTTTCGATGCAACTCCCGGGACTGAATATAAGGTTGAACTTGAAGCACATGTTTATGCAAACGGAATAACAGAAATTGTTACGAAAAAATTCACCTAATATTGTACATAAAACAAAACAAATTAAAGAAAGGAAAATTACTATGACTTGCAATTTAAGAAAACTGAGCGTGCTCGCTCTTTCAATTACAGTTGCTTTTTCAAATTTTTCAATCGCTTTTGCTGAACCAACAGAAAATTCAACGACAGATAATGAATATTTTTTAAACGAAACAACTGATGAGTCTAACCCTAAGTTCGAAATGTTGGACGAAAATGGAAATGTAGAAGAAGTGTTGGATTTTGAGTTAGCAAATACATATTATATGAGTGCTGAGTCACAATCTCAGATGAACAGCATATCTCCTCGGGCGATTGTAACACCAGATCCAGATACAAATTTTTATGATTTGAGCGAAGGAACTTACTCTATGTATTTTGGACAATCAAAAACCGTATATGAAATGGATAAATGGTTTCATGCAAATAGTGATGGAGAACTATATATCTCAACATCTGTTTATGATGCGGATGGTAAAATAATGTTTTATCGCTATAGTTTTGATTATGAAACTCACTTTTGGCTGATACACGAATACGAACTACAACTTAATTCTTATAACTACAGAGCCAGATATTTTAACGGAAGAGTGAGAAATCTTGACTCAGAGGGAGAAAAATACTATACTTATCTGGTCACATCAACCGGTGATGAATTTTTAATAGGTCTGTTAAAAGCCTCTTGGGAAAGCATAGATGATCCATATGGTCCGGAAATCGACTAAGCTAAAACTTTTATGACTATAACTGCCGCGGTATATTAGTAATACTGCGGCAGTTAACTGGAAAAGGAGAATAAGAAAATGAGAAAATGTGCAAATATGTTTTCGGTGCTCTTAATATCTGCCGCACTAATCTTTTCGCTCTGCGCTTCTGCTGATGGAATAACTTTTTTTAACGCAGAATATAACGGTATAACTTTCATGGCGGCTATTGAAGACGACGAACTCGACATTATAGGCTTTGTAGGCGAAGATATGCCTGAAACGGTAGTTTTTCCTTCAGAAATAGACGGCGTCCCGGTAAGATATATTCAAAATGTTCAGTTAGACGGCAGTTTGACGGAACAATATATTCCGTTTGATTTGCAGGGAATAAAAGAAATGATTGTTTCGGATGGAATACAGCTGTTCTCAGAATTCACTGGAACTGAGAACCTTGAAACTGTTGTGCTTCCCGAAAGTGTGCAGCATATCCCGAGTTACGGCTTTGCCGGAGCGTCAAATTTGAAAAATATAAACCTTGAGAATGTTAAAAGGGTATTGAGCTATTCATTTTATAAATGCACAAGCCTTAAAGAAGTCAATCTGTCAAGTGCTGAAAGTATTTCAGATACAGCATTTGAAGAAGTGACTGACCTTATTATTTACGGATATCCCGGTTCGGCCGCTGAGGATTTTGCCGTAAAACACGGATATGAGTTCAGAAAAGTGCTTACCGAAGAACAGGAACAAAGCATAACCGAAATGGCAAAAAAATTGCAAATTCTCGGTCTGTTAAAGGGTACTGGAACGGATGATGAAACCGGAGAAACTGTGTTTGAGCTCAATAGAAGCGCAACAAGAGCCGAAGCGCTGGTAATGCTGATAAGACTTCTCGGATGTGAGCAGCAGGCATTGTCAAGCGAAAAAACGCATCCGTTTACCGATGTTCCGGAGTGGGCAGACGGTTACGTTTCTTACGCCTACGAAAACGGTCTTACAAAAGGCGTGTCCGAGAACGCTTTTGATCCTGACGCCGAAGTGAGCGCCGCTTCATTCCTGACATTTGTGCTCAGGGCTCTGCAATATGAAGATTGCGCAGAAACTCCGGATTTTGCATGGGACAGCCCGTGGGAACTTGCGCAAGAGTGCGGTATTATAAAATCTGATACAAGACGAGACGTATTACTTCGCGGGCACATGGTTGAAATATCATATAATGCCCTCTTCGCAAAAATTAAAGGTACAGAAACAAAATTATACGAAAAAATGATTTCTTCCGGAGTGATTTCAAAAGAACAGTGGAATGAAACGCAAATTAATCCGCAAATCGGCGGCGGCGACTATATTTTTTCCAGAAAATTTAGAGATGAAGTGTATAATATATATCTGGCGACTCAAATCGTGGGTGAAGAAGCATCCGAGCAGTGGGTTAATGACTATTTAGCGAAACCGCCGGAAGAGCAGGAGGGTTTACCTCCAATTTATCAAATAATACGTGACTTAAACATAACAAGAGAACAGTTTGAAGCGGAAAATGAAAAATATATAGGATTTGGCAACTATTTTTCACAGGATATTATCGACGCACTTTACTGCGGTAACGAAGAAGAAATGAAAATACTTCTGGCAAATCCGTATGCGCTGGTATATGACGGCGAAATATACACATTCAACGAACTTTCAAATACCCCAGCTACATGTTCCGCTCAGTCGATTCCGGCTGATGTTATGGAAGAATATCTTGACTATATAGAGTCGGTTCTTGAAAACGCAGGGATTTTGAAATATGAGCAGGAAAGAATTGACAATCTTAGGGAATACTGCGAAACTGGCGAATGACCAAGGCTAAAGACCAATAAAAAGATGTCGGATTTAGTAGGGTTGCAACTGATTTTTGCTTGATTTGTCACAAAAAAATTCACCATAGACTCATTTTGAATCTATGGTGGATTTCTGTTATCCTATTCGGTTTTCATATTTCTCCGTTAAGGACATCCCGCTTTATATGTACGGCTTTTTTTATAATTATATATTTTTATATTCCCTTATCGTCACATGGTCGCATTTTTCCGCAAGTATAGTTTAATGACAAAAACTCTTACATGTTTATCGAAAACAAATTTTCATTTTTTTACTCTGAGTTTTTTTCCATGTTTTAGCAGCCTGTCAAGCTTGCTGCGATCCCCTTTGTGCTTATTTTTACAAAGTTTCAAGGTGTCCTCGTATAATTTAGCTACGGATTTTGCAAAAACTTCACTTTGAAAACATTCGGGTAAAACAGTATGCGCTGTTTCACCGGTGTTTTTCTTCAAATCAATTATTCTGTCGAGAGCCGAAGCGAAAGAGTCGGAGTCATCAAAAAACGCTCCGTTTTCACCGTCGGTAATCGCTTCCTCAAGACATTTTCTGTCTTTTGCAAGAACCGGAACGCCGCAGAATAAGGCTTCGTAAAATGTAAGCCCTTGGGTCTCGCTCATGGAAGCGCTGGCGAATACGTCGCTCGCATCATAAAAACGGCGTATGTCAGTGTGTTTTACTCCGTCGCCAACCGTTACTTTTTCTTCCAAACCGAGTTTTTTTACTTTCTTTATTAAAGAATCCTTGTAGGGACCGTCACCTACCGTAAGCAAATGTACATTGTCGTGAGTCTTGATGTACGAAGCAAAATACTCAAGCAATTCGTCGAGATTTTTCTCTGCCGAAATACGGCCTAAAAATAGGATAAGCCGCTGTTTGTCAGAAATACCGAGTTGTTTTCTGGTCTCAGCACCGGCTAAAGGATCTTGCGATTTAAGCTCGCTGAAATCTATACCTGTTGGTATAATGCGCATGTTTATGTCTTTGGAAAAATCTTCGGATGAAACATAGTCATACATTTTTTTTGTAGGAACTATAAGCGCATCGCATTTTTTGAAACAGTGGTTGAGAAAGCGGGGAACAAGCTTATCACGCACTGCTGAGATTTTTTGGAAAAAACCAATGTAATATTTATAGTCGGTATGAAAAGTATGTATCCATGCCGGCGTATTTTTGCATTTTGAATGAATATGCCTTGCTGTCATAAACGTTGAAAATTCACAGTTTGTATGGATAATATCAGGATTCCAGTCTATAATTTCATCGACATATTTGCTTTTTGCCGGAATTCTCATGCGGATTCCCGGATATATAAGAGCAGGAATGCTTGAAAGACAGTAGCTGTCGCCATCCCTATGCGATTTTGTCCCATCAGCCAAAGTCAGCACTTTCACTTCGTAATTCAATTTTTGCAGTTCTCTTAAAAGTATGCCCAAGGATACTGAAACGCCGTTTTGTTTATCAGCCTGCACATCGTGAAGCAGTAATATTTTCATTGCGTCTTAACCTCCGGTCTTTTATATTTGTTCAAAATCTTAAAAAAGTTTACATTCTTTGATAACATTATATAATACGCAAAGTTCAAAGTCAACAGTGATTAACAATGTTAAGAATATTTTAATCCGAAACAATACAAGTTTTTAAGTTTTTCAAAAAAAAAGAGATATGCGGCTTGCAAAATAATAAAAAAAGTGATATTATATAAAGTGAATATTTGTGTGAAATTTTTGGCTGAAGGAGAGCTCTGATATGACAAACGGATACAGTAACCTGAAACCCAGCATTTCTGTCGAGGCAAGTCCCATATATTCGGCTTCAATTGCTTCGTCAGGCGTATCGCCGGTTATTTCCGTAATCATTTCGGAGCTGCCGGAAAAAGAGTTTGACCTTTCTGTTTCCATAGTCGGAAAAAGCGCCGGTACTGTTTTTATACAAACCGGTGAGAGAAACTTTGAACGGACGTGTACCGATACATATGATCGCCAGGGAAAAAACAGGTTGATAATTCGTTTTGAACAAGGCGATTTTGAAATAAACCGGGAATATCTTTATAACCTTTATAACATTGAGTCGGCCCAAATTGCATCTTTAACGGCTAAAGTAACGATAGGCATCAAGGAATATCAAGCAGAAACTGAAATAAAACTTGCTCCGGCATATGAATGGCAGGGAATAGAGTACCACCCTGAATCTCTTGCGAGTTATATATGCAGTACTGAATCAGGAGTGGCAGAGCTTGCCGCGCCGGCAAGGGAAATACAGGAAAGAGAGCAGAAACTAAGAGCTTTGGTAAAAAATATACGGGCAAAAAATATAATCTGCGCCGCTCGTGATTCATATAGCCCCGAAAGACGTCAGTCAATAAAAAGCCACGATGTCCTGTTGGCACGGGGAACGGTTGTTGCTACGCCTATGGAGCTTGCGGTTCTGTTTTGTGCTTGTGCGGAGTACTTGGATTTGCTGCCGGTACTCGTGTTTTCGACAAATATGACAGGCAATGTAAGCATGTTCTGCGGAGTAAGGTCAAGCCGGTGTTCTGTGACTTCAGCGGTTTTTGAAAGCCTGTCTGCATTGAGAGGCGCTATTCAAAAGGGAGAGATAGCGTTATTTGATCCGGCGCTTTTAGCTTCGGCGCAGAATATGGATCCTGTTATGGCGTGTCAGCTTGCAGGCGAGTATTTCAAGAAATTGACGACTCGTCTGGTCTTGGGCATTGATATAGAAAATTCAAGGCTTAGCGGTGTTTCACCAATGTATGCCGAAAAAAACGGATCGAACAAAACTACGGCGGCGCCGAAGGATACGTTAGCTAAAATATATGCGAATTTATCTGAAAACCGCATATTGGATATGTTAGCCGGAGTATATACATGCTGGGATATAATACCTTTGCTCGGAAAACTTGAATCTGATTCTCTGTATTGCAACGTTTCCGATAAAGAAGCCGCTCGTACAATAAAACCGCTTGAAATAAGCGATAAAATATCTGCTTTTGCAGGAATTTCAGATAATTTTGCTTCTTTCGCACTTAGGGAAGAAAAGTCTTCTTCCTACAACAAGTCGGAAATGGAAGCGGTTAGTTTAAAATATGCAAACTTCAGGGAGAAGATTTCACAGAAGAGCTGTGAGATTGCCGGATTATACGAAAAAAAATTTCACGAAACAGCGTCGAGAATGTGTTTCGGCAATACCAAAGAAAATCAAAACTACATGATTTGCGGTTTTATGAGAATCACTCGGAGGGAAACCGGAAATACGAGATATTTGCCGCTGGCGTTTTATAAAGTGAAGCTTTGGAAGGAGTACGATTATTTTTACTCGTTTGTTTCGGATCAGCCGGTAATAAATACCGTGCTTGTGAATTATCTTTCGGGTAGTGCCCTTCATAAGGAGTTTGCCGGCTGTAAGACGCCGTCAGACGTGTTTATGCAGTTTGAAAATCTTGCTTCTTTTGCACGTAAAAAGCACCAGGCAGAATTTTCTGACGTCTGCGTTATTTACGAAAGAGCGCTTATAAAAGCTGATTTTTCTGAATATTTTCTGCGTAATGATATAAAAGCCCATGCTTCAAAAATGCTTAAAAACAGCAACTATGAGCTCATACTCGCTAGGGGGGCGAAAAGTAATCCGGCAAACAGAGAAAATAAGGCAGATGATGTAGATGCCGGGCAGAAGAATAGTTCGGAAAGAGCATATGTACGCTTTGCTCCGAAGCATATAAAAAATATCCTCCAAAATTCTGATAACTGCGTGATTACCGGAAGCTCCGTCAAGGAAAAAATAGATGTTGCGGTAAATAGGGCGGCGTTGTCTTTTTCAAACGGTGAGACCGTTTTGGTCGCTTCGGAGAATGATGAGTTTCTCGAATGTGTAAGAAAGGAACTTGAGATATCAGGTCTTTCTGAAGCTGTTATTTGTTTGAATAAGTACGGAAGTACGGACGAACTTGTAAAGGCTATGCTTGAACGAATAGAGAAGGCGGAGCAGTGGGAGAGGAACGCTTCAGCTCCGGAAGTGCTTTCGAGCGAATTTAGTGACATAGCAGACAAGCTTAAAAAATATGGCAATGCCCTGACGGCGCCTGATAAAGACGTATGTATTTCTCCGATTGACGCTGCCGCATCTTATTACAGCGCCGCCGGAAAATGCGGCTGCATGGACTTGCTTGATGTGGAAAAGTCAGCGTTTGAAGAGTTCACCGCCGCAAAACTGAATAAGCTGTTTGAACTTGCCGAAAAATTAATTAATACTTGCAGCAGCGCTATGATTTCGGCAGGAATGAGCGAAAGTCAGCCGCTCAAAACGCACCCTCTCTTTGCGCTGTCACCGGAAAAAATGCCGGAACGAGAGGAGCTTTCTCAAGCCTCGGACTTAATATACAGAATATTGCCGGTATTATCCGAATATCGTGAAACATTTTTAGATATAAGCGATAAGTTAGGCTTTTCCATAAATGAATTATCAAACGCAGGTAATTTGCTTGCGCTTAATGAGCTGTATCGATTGATTATTTCAGCAAGGGAACTTGACATTCCTTCAGATTTTGAAAAATCGGATATACATAGCTTTGCTGACGGAACCGGTGAGCTCCAAAGAAATAAAAACCGCATGGAAGCAATTGAGTACCAGCTGAAATTTTTCTCACCTGAGATATTTGAGGACGTAGGAGCGATTTTATCCGGCAATGAAGCTCCGGCAAGAGAGCAGTCAGGCTTTTTGAAAAGATTTCTTGTGAAAATGAATGGAAAAGATGTGCTTCTCCAGTATATAACACCGGAAAACCGAATGGAATTTGCCAAGCATGATGTTTCTGAAATATACAGGCTTTTGGGCGAATACCGTGATTTAAAAAATTATATGAATTCCGGTAAAAACAATTCAAATACCGACGAAAACTCAGTGAAGCTTGCCGAGCTTGTGAAGAATATAAGCAGTACCTTGGCGGAAATTTCTCCGCAAAAGGCTAATAATAAGAATTGGCTGAACAGAGTAATTACCAATGTCTTCAAATTCATTTCCTTTGTGGAATCAGATGCGTCTGTTTCGAAAAAATTAACTTATACACGTGCCCGTTTTGCACAGGTCTATTCAGAAAACGAATGTATGCTTGATAAGCTCTCAAATTTGCTTGGTGCGGATTTTGTTCATATTGAATTTGAAAACGGAGTACTGAATTACGACGGACTTTCAGCCTACTTAAGAAAAGTTGAAGAAAATCTTCCGTCATTGCCCGAGTGGATGAAATGGCTTGAGGCAAAGAATAAGGCTTATGACTCGCTTTCATCATTTTGTGAATACCTTGAGAATCACGGTGCCGGAGGCGATACTGACAGAATATTTGCAGCGTCTCTGCTGCTGCCTGCGACGGAATACCTCATACGTAAAAATAAATTTGATGAAAACTATGATTCCGTAAACCGTGCAAAATTCAAATACCGTGAGTTAATAACACGTACTGCGGCATTGGCAGCAGTAAATGCAATTGACGCATATAAACAAAGATTAAAACATTATCTTGAAACGGAGAACGTGTCCTCAGTATCAGACGATGCCGGACTGCCGATAGGTGAGTTTATACTAAAGCACAAGGCAAAACTGTTCCGTTTGTTCCCATGCGTAATTGTCAATTCACGGGATACGGGAATTTACTTTGGCGGCGAGTGCGTCGCAGATCATCTGATAGCCTGTGATGAAGGCGAAAGCGGAATGTTAAATACCGGCATAATTTCGTGTGCGAAAAAAGTGATGATGCTGTCTTTCGGACCGACTCCTGGTTTTGCGGCGCAAATGCTGTTAGACGCCGGTGTTACGAGAGCGGACGTATCTTATCACATATATCCGCTTAACAGAAAGTTGGCGGCATGCTTTGGAGACGGCAAATTTTATAATATGCCGGAGGACGCGTCAACCATTAGTTCAATAACCGTTAACGGTTACATGAGATGTTCAACTGACCTTGCAAATCCGGCAGAAGCTGAAACTTGCGTATCAAAGGCTGTTGAGCTTGCCGGAAAAAGCGACGGACGTGTGGCAATATTCTGTTTTACTCATGGACAGTATGCGTATATAAGGCATTTGCTGTGTATCGGAGCGGAAAATGATAAAAAGATAAAAGAACTGCTCGAGCAGCAGAAAATATGCGTAAGAAGTGTCAACGATATATCTTTCGAGCAGTATGAAAATGTTATCGTTTCTTTTGCGGCGGCACCTGATAAGGAGGGAACTCCGTGCAGAAGCTCCGGGCTTGGAAACGACAGACAAATCCGAAGCGCAATGTTAAATATTGCGAACGCATGTGCCGGAGGGGATACAATATTTGTCACATCCCTGTCATTGAAGGAATGTGCGGATTTTGTGAAAAAGGCGCTTGGAACAGCACAGATGTATATGGCTTTGCTGTTTTCAGCAAGTAAGGTTATACCCATTTCAATTGCTGACAGCCGGAGTTTTGAAAATCCTCTCTCAAGGCACTTGCTTGGTACATATAAAGACGCTTTTCCCGCTAAAGGAATTTACGATTGCGCGACAGAAGCTGCAGTGTGTGATGATGGCAGGATAGTAATGTACGATTGCTCCGGTTCTGACGATATACTTGACCGGCTTGCCGTCTGTGAGATGATAGAACGCTCCGGGACAAAGTGCGAGTGCGTTTCTCCGCTCGAAACCGTATTAAAAGAGGTAAAAGGGAAAAAATAGGAAAGGATGTGCAGCATGCCTGTTATTCGGGGAAGCCTTGTCGGAATTGATCTCGGCACGGCGAATTGCCTTGTTTGCACTAAGGAAAAAGGAATAGTAATACGAGAACCGTCAGTTGTCAGCTATGATCTCGGTTCTGACAGAGTGCTTGCCATCGGTACCGAAGCCAAGCGGATGATTGGCAAAACTCCGTACGGCATAACAACGGTCAGACCGTTAAAGGACGGCGTTATTGCAGATTTTGAGCTCACACTGGTAATGATGAAAATGTTTATAAAAAGAGCTATGCATTCGTCCATTATTTCCCGTCCTCATGTCATAGTATGTATTCCGTACGGGATTACCGAGGTCGAGCAGAGAGCTGTTGAGAATGCAGCTGTTGAGGCTGGAGCATCAGGCGTGTCGCTGATTGACGAGCCGGTTGCAGCGGCAATAGGAGCAGGACTGCCGATAAGACAGTGCAAGGGAAATATGATTGTGGATATCGGAGGTGGAACTACTGAGGTTGCGGTGGTAACGGCAGGAGGCGTTGCGGTATCAAAATCCTTGAGAGTTGCCGGCGACAGCTGCGACAAAGCAATAGCAGAGTATATAAGAAAGAAATTCAATGTTCTTATTGGAGAAACTACGGCTGAGGAAATAAAAACGGAAATAGGTTCTGTGCATCCTTCAACCGACATAGGTATGCTCGAAGTCAGGGGAAGAAATCTTGCAACAGGGCTTCCATCTGTTTTCAATATATATTCACGCGAAATCAATGAAGCAATATCGTCGCCGATAAACGCAATAGTGGACGTAATAAAGTCTACGCTCGAAGCAACTCCTCCCGAACTTTGCTCCGATCTTTACGACAACGGAATGACTATTTCCGGTGGAGGCGCTTTACTTGCAGGTTTTCCGTTACTTCTTCAGGAAAGAACCGGTTTACCGGTGACAGTAGCCAAACATCCGCTTGACTGTGTTGCAGACGGCATACTCAAGGTTATGAGCTCTTCGGTTTTCAGAGGAGTTCTTAAAGAAGTTAAGAAAATATAATAATTTTAAGTAATTTAAGAAATTAAACAAAATAAATAATTAAATAATTTTATAATTTTTATAATATAGGAGATAGAAAAATGAACAAACTCAAAAAAATCCAGTTTAAAAGCAACAACGAATTTCTTTCGGAACGTCCTGTTTTTGTGATCGTAATGGATGGTGTTGGTATTGCTCCTGAATCCGAAGGCAATGCGGTTAAAAACGCGAAAACACCTACGCTTGATATGCTCATGCAAAAATACCCGATGCTTAAGCTTAAGGCGCACGGCACAGCTGTCGGACTTCCCAGTGACGACGACATGGGTAACTCCGAAGTCGGTCACAATGCTCTTGGCGCCGGCCAGGTTTTTGCTCAGGGCGCAAAACTTGTCTCAAATTCAATAGAGAGCGGTAAGATGTTTGAATCAAAGGCATGGAATGAGGTTGTATCGGTAAAAGATACCGGTAAAACTCTCCATTTTATAGGATTGTTTTCCGACGGTAACGTTCATTCTCATATAGATCATCTTAAAGCAATGATTGAAAGAAGCAAAAAGGACGGAGTAAAGACCGTAAGAATCCATATACTTTTAGACGGAAGGGATGTAGGAGAAACATCAGCACTCGACTATGTAAACCCATTTGAAGAGTTTTTGGCTCAGCTTAATTCTGACGGATTTGACGCGAAAATCGCTTCCGGCGGCGGAAGAATGAATATCACCATGGATAGATATGAAGCAAACTGGTCAATGGTTGAAAAGGGATGGAAGACTCATGTCCTCGGAGAGGGAAGACAGTTTGAGAGCGCAGCGGAAGCAATAGAAACATACCGTAAGGAGCTTTCCTGCATTGACCAAGACCTTCCTCCTTTTGTCATAGCTAAGGATGGAAAACCGGTAGGCAAAATTACCGACGGCGACAGCGTTGTATTTTATAATTTCCGCGGCGACAGAGCCATAGAAATATCAAGAGCTTTCGAGGAAGAGAATTTTGATAAGTTTGACCGTGTTGTGTTCCCGAAGGTGACATATGCAGGTATGCTCGAATATGACGGAGATCTGCACATCCCGTCCCGCTACCTTGTAAGCCCTCCTGAAATTACAGGCACAATGGGAGAATTTCTCGCAAATACGGGAGTTACACAGTACGCACTCTCAGAAACGCAGAAATTCGGCCATGTTACCTATTTCTGGAACGGAAATAAGAGCGGAAAGTTTGATGAGCAAACAGAGCTGTATGAAGAAATAAAGTCAGATATTGTTCCGTTTGAGCAAAGACCGTGGATGAAGTGTGCACAGATAACCGACAGACTTATTGAGGTTGCAAATGAAGGCAAATTTCGCTTTATGAGAGTAAACTTCCCAAATGGAGATATGGTTGGCCATACCGGTAACTATCTTGCAACTGTCGTTTCCATGGAAGCGCTTGATTTGTGCCTTGCAAGAATAATTGAAGCGATAGACAAAGTCAAAGGCGTTGCAATAATTACGGCTGACCACGGAAACGCTGATGAAATGTATGAAATGGATAAGAAAACCGGACTTCCCAAGAAAGACAAGGAAGGACACTATAAGGCTAAAACTAGCCATACTCTTAATCCTGTACCATGCATAATTTATGATAACTTTGGTTCTGACAGCTATACTGTTAAGCAGTCTGATAATTACGGACTTTCAAACGTCGCTGCAACAGTTGTAAATCTGATGGGATATGAGGCACCTGACTTCTGGGACAGCAGTATGATAGAGATAAACAAGTAATTTAATAATTTTATTATTGATTAAGCCGTATCGTCTAAAATGGACGGTGCGGCTTGTAAGTAAATAAGCAAAAACTGATATTGTCTTGAAAAAAATGAGGAAGTGAGTAAAAATGAAAAGAAACGTCTGCTTTGTTTTGTCTGCCTGTGCTTTTATGTTTTTGCAGTTGTTTGTATTTGCTGAAAATATTAACATAGACTATGCTGTGGAATCATCGCTTGAATACGGTGCCGACGTGCAGGAACCGATTGAAGTACATACGTCAAATGTTCTTGAGGGAGAAGGAACCGAAGAATCGCCGTACATAATATCAAATTTGGCTGATTTCTTGTTTTTTGGTGAAAAGGTGAATTCCGGCGATCCAGATTATTTTTCGGCTTGCTATCTTCAAACAGACCATATCAAGGTTCTTGACGCCGGATTAGTACCGATAGGAACTCTTGAATATCCGTTTTGCGGAGTTTATGACGGAAACGGATATAGTATAAGTTATACTTTGACTGCCGAGACAAGTACTGCAAATTACGGGCTGTTCGGTGTGGCGAAAAATGCGTCTTTTAAAAATCTTTCTGTTTTTGCCGACGTATATTCTGTATACAGTGATTCCGAAGAAGCGGCGGCAGCCTTGTTGTGCGCAAGATACTTGTCCGACAAGAGTGCAGAGTTTGCAATAAGTAATTGTTATGCAAAAGGAAATCTTAGACTCGTGTCAGACAGCACCGTTTCGTTTGCAGGAGGTCTTGTAGGCAGAATTAATATTGGCAGCGGAAAGCTTGTGATTTCTGACTGTGCATCTGACGTAAGCGTGTTTTCACAAGCTAAAAATATCGGATACGCCGCAGGAATAGCAGGCTGTGTTTCAGCAAGTTCAAAGGGCGTTGCTCAGATTTTGCAGTGTTTCAGTACAAATAAGGTTGAAGCACACGGAAACAGCGTTTATGCATATGCAGGCGGAATAACAGGGTACTTTATGCAGGATCCCAAAGGCTGGACGGATTGGTATACTTTGAGTTCGGCAGAAAGTACGCAATTAAGCATGTCTTGCTGTATTTCCGACTGCGAACTTGTTTCACAGGGCAAGTTTAAAGGTTATATCGGCGGAATTTCGGCATATATCCACGACGAAATGAAATACGATAAATTGTATTTTACAGGTGTCCAGATAACTCCTACTTCTATGTCGGTTAACGGAGAAATCAAGAATAAAGGTGAAGTTTTTGAAAATGCTTTTCTGACAACAGATTTGAACTTTGATTTGCTTAATACGTGGACGCTGGTTCAGGGAGAGAGATTATTTATATCAAATAACTGCCCAGAGCTCTTTTCGTATGTAAATCAAGAAACGGGAGAAATAAGTGTTTGCCCTGTTAACAGTGAAGCAGGAAAGCTGATAGTTTCATTTTACAGTGCTGACGGACGTTATCTGAGAAGTAAAGTGTTTGATTTTAACGGAACAAACGGAAGCGTATTTTCTGCTGCGGCAGCTTCCGGAACAAAATATGTAAAAACTTACCTTCTTGATGCAGTGACTGTAAAACCGCTTTCGGAAAATTCCACATTGACTGTCGGTTAATCGGCACAGTTAATCAGTAGGGTGAAAAAATGACAGTAAAATTAATAGGCACCGTTAAATATTTTGTCCCTTGTATTCTGATTTTTATGTTCTTAACAGTTGCGGTTACAGCTTCAGAAACAGCGATTGGCAATGCTCCGATAGCCTTGCAGGGAAACTTTGCGCCGGCGCAAGATCCGGAAGTGCTTCAAGGAAGCGGCACGAGAGAAGATCCGTTTATAATTTCAGATACTGATGATTTCCTGTACTTTGCTTATCAGGTTAATTCCGTAAGTTCTCTTTACTCGAACGCATGCTATAAACAAACCGGAGACGTTATTATCTCGGATAGTTTGTATAATCCGGTCGGAACACATCAGTTCCCGTTTTGCGGAGATTATGACGGAGATGGAAATTATACCGAATTAAATATTTCTGACAGTAATTCGCAAGTTGCCGCATTATTTGGGTACGCTGAAAATGCAAATTTTAAAAATATGCAAATAAACGTTTGTATAGACGTGCAAAATTCAACCGGTGAGATTGTTGCCGCCGGATTGTGCGGAGATTACTTGGCGGATGAGCTTGGAAACACGTTTGAAATAAGTAAAATAAGCGTAACAGGAAATGTAAAGTCTGTAAGCGGAGAATCTATTGCTGTATCAGCAGGAGTTGTCGGAAGAGTACACGTTCAAAAAGGTAAGCTTCTGTTTTCCGATTGTGTGTCACATTGTTCAGCTTATGCAGAAGCAAAAACCACTGCATATGCGTCAGGAATTGCAAGCCATGTAGCGGCAGAATCGACCGGAGTTGCTTCTTTCGTAAGATGTGCTGTTACATCGGAGGTTTCCTCAAAATCCGGACAGTATTATCATTCTTTTGCCGGAGGAATTGCCGGTTATTTTACTCAGGATCCTGAGGGCTGGTCCGGATGGGTAAGCACAAAGGTCTTTTTGGCGGAATCTTCAAATTACAACTTGGAGAATTGCCTTGCTGAGTGTACCATTGAGAGCACTGCATCGAATCCGTTGTTTGTACACATTGGTCAAATCGCTGCGTTTGTTTCTGAAGGCGTGCAGATAAACAAAAACAGTTTGTTTTATACTGCAGGTACGCAGATGCCGGATTGCTCAAATGCTGTTAACGGTACTTTTACTGATAAGAAGCAGCTTTTTGATACAGAGTTTCTCTTCTCGGTTCTCGGCTTTGATTTTGAAAATGTGTGGATAAATATCAATGGACAAAGACTGGAGCTGATAAGTCAAAATGGCTGGTTATATAAGGAGATTACAGATAATACGGCATTAATACAACCCGTTAATTGCGCTGCCGGAAATTTAGTAGTTTCTTTTGTTGACGAAAACGGAAGAATTACGGATATTAAAGTGTTTGACTATGATCCGGCTTCGAATGTTTTTGTGAAAATTGATTTAACTGAATATGGCTCTGTATCAGACCTAAGGACATTCCTGCTCCAAGACGGTACACTTATGCCGCTTGCCAGAAAAATCTCTTGAATTTGCTGTAAAAACAGCCCGGGCAGACTGCTTGATAATGCAGTATGTTCGGGCTGTTATTTTTTATAAATTCATATTTTCGGGTTATCAGATGTTTTCAATTTCAAACACTGCGTTAACGGCAAGATTAAAGCCGAGCATTTTTACAAAGTATTTCTGATCAGCATCATTGTTAATTGCATACATTCTGTAAGCAGGCGTACCAAATTTTTCATACAGGTGACAGCCGTTAAGCTTAGAAATTAAGCAGTATCTGTTTTGAACAAAGTGGTCAAGCTTCCAGAGCTGTGCGTCGGACTCTGTTTTGTCAGCAAACGAAACTACCGTGTCAGGAGTATCGTTAGGAGCTGTGAGATATTTTCCGTCTTCCGTACGTATACGCCAGAAATCGTTGTCAGCTTTTTCAAATACAAATTTTTGGCGGATGTTTTTATCAATATCTCCTGCCAAATTTCCATTTTCATCGGCAAAGCAATATTTTTTATTATGCGTATTTCTGCTTATAAGTGAAACGGGTTTTGTAAAATCAACGCTCCAATAATCTTTTTCAGCAAGCCATGCCGTCATCATTGAATCACGTCCCCATGTCTTTCCGGCGCTTGCGTAATCTACCATCGTTATACATGTGCCGTCACGCATGGGTATCTTATACTCCATGTCAACTTCAAACCTTGCCGAGTCTGAAGGCTTAACTTCGACAAATCCGTCCTTATCCTCGGCTACATTTACAACAGTATCAACCTGTTCGCCAAGACGCGCGTCTCTTGCAAGCACTACCGGACCTTTAAAGAGCGCAACGTGGTAAGCTCCGCTTCCGTCTATACCCTTTGTTCTGAAGGTGCGCACACGAACGTCAAGTTCAATGTCTATTACGTCACCGTCTGCCCATTCTCTGTCAATTACACAGTATCCCGCACCGTCGCACAGAACTTCACTATTATTTACACTGACTTTTGCGGTTTTACTAAATGACGGAATACGCACGCCTATCTTAAATTTCTCACTTGCGGCGCCTGTGACAGTCAGTTTTACGCTGCCGCCGTTGGGGTAGGATGTTTCAAGCTTTATTGTAAAGTTCTTTCCTCCGGGAGTCTGCGGATAATATAGTCCGGGTATATACAGATTTACGTATACTCCGTCCATGGAAAGCATCATGGAGCTTAACGGAATGAGTGCGGTACCTGCTGAGCCTATGCATGCGCAGCAACCGTAAACGCCCTGCTTCATAACTTTATATCCGCCTGTTGAGCGTGCGCGTGTTCCGTAAAGCAGCGGACTGTAACTGTCAAAAGGAAAACCTGCGAGCACACCCTTTATTTTCTCGCTGTTCACAGCGCCGAGCATTGCGTTATATGCGGATTGCTCAATACAGTCAGCGAAAATACTGTCTCCGGTAAGTGACAGGAGCTGATTGCAGAATTTTATCCAGGTAACAGTTACGCAGGTTTCCTGGACAATACCGCCATACTGCAAGTTTAGCTGATTTTCTGTCGAATTATCAAACAGCTCGTGAGTACATCCGGCACTTCCGATTACCGTAATATCGGTTTTCATAACTCTTTTTGCGTAATTAACGGCTGCAACTTTATATTTTTCTATTCCTGTTACACGGTAATATTCAATAAGCCCCTCAAAGCAGCTCATCATTTCGTATGCTTTTACTACCTTATACTCAAACGGATCAAGCTTATCTTCGTAAGCTGCTTCAAATATGTTCTCCTCACTTGCTCCGCCGCATTCAACTATGTATGCAGAAAAGTCCAAGTACTTCTTTTCGCCGGTTATGTTATAAAGTCTCATAAACGGCTCAAGTATAGAACTTGAATTTACGCCATACCAGTTTCTTGTACACTTTGTAATGAGTTTCTTGCCTTCCGACTCATATCCGATATGATCCATGATATAATCCGCATGAGCGCAGATTGCCTTTATTATTCGCTGTTTAAGGTCGCTGTCCTTACAGATGTCAAGAAAATACTCAAATCCCAAAAGAATATACTTTCTTCCCCACAGATCCCAGCCGTCAAATTCCTTTTCGACGCTGTAAGTTGAAAATCTGCCGGAGGGCTGTTGGGCTGTAAGCATATCCAAAACGGTTTCAGTAAGTGCCAAGTACAGCTGTTTGTCCAGGGTGTACTGGTATGTAAAAACGGAGCCTCTCATCATTTTGCCCCAGTATTCGCTTCTCCAACCCAAATCGTCGTCATCAACATTGCTTCTGAACTGTTCTACAAACATTCTCCATGTGTCGGCATTTGTAAGATATTCATCCTGAACAAACCTTGCCGCACGGTCAAAAGAGCCTTTACAGTCAAAAGCTCCGTCAGGCATTCTGAACAATACGTCCGTTTTAAGGCGCGGTGAATAAGATGTGTTTTCCGCACACATCGCTCTGATAGCAGTATTTTTCATCATAATCAGTTCCTTTCCATGTCCGTGTCTTTATATCGTACACCTATTAGATACGTTTTAGAATATAACATACAGACATAACCGTGTCAATATCAAAATTACAAAAATTATCAATAATATTACTACGGATCTTGCTTTATCTAAAGCGCATAGTATAACTTAAATTTCCAGTATGTTTTTATCTTTTATAGCAAAGTGCCTGTTGCATATTGCAAGCGCCGCCTTTTTGTGCGTTACTATTATACAGGTTCTGTCTGTCATCTTTTTTAGATTTGCAAGCAGTTCCGCTTCATTTGCCTCGTCAAGAGCACTTGTCGCTTCGTCTAACAGAAGAATGGGAGCTTCTGAGAGGATTGCTCTCGCAACCGAAATCCTTTGAATTTGTCCTTCTGACAACCCAACGCCGTTTTCACCTATTACGGAATCAATTCCGTCGGGTAGCTCGTCAATGAAACGGTCCGCACATGCACATTCTATTGCTTTTCGTATTGCCTCGTCGCTTACCTTCTTTTCGTCAGTCATAAACAACAGATTTTCACGTATTGAGCCCGAGAAAAGCATGTTTCCCTGCGGAACATACGCAAACAGTGTCCTTGTTCTCCCGGAAACAGGTATATTTTCAGTATCTGTTAATATTTCCGCTGTGCCTGAAGAAATAGGGTAAATATCAAGAAGAATCTTGAAAAGTGTGCTTTTGCCTATACCGGACATGCCGGTAATTGATACAAAATCACCACGGTTAATAGTACAGGAACAGTTTTTCAAAACAGGATTTTCTTCATCATACGAAAAATCAACATTTTTAACTTCAATGCTTTTCATGTACCGGTACACATCGTGAGCGTTAACAGGATCTCCGTTAACAGTGTCTGACTCAAGTTCTTCTATTTCAATAAGTCGAGTGGCAGACGACAGTGCTGAGTAATACCTCGGCATTATACCCGACATATTTGCAAAAGGCTGCTGTACCTGCCCTACAAGCTGTGTGAGAGCAGTAAGAGTACCGTAATCCATCGTGCCGGAAAACAGGCAAAATGCACCGTATCCAATTGCAAATATATTTCCTAACCGCACAATAAAAGCAGTACCGAACATTGAAATGGTTCCAATCATGGATCTTTTCATTCTGAGATTAAAATGTTCGGCCATAAGCTCTTTCGATTTCTCCGATGATTTTTTTTCGTTAGCAAAAGCCTTAACAACAATGAGATGTTCGAATATTTCCTGCCAGAAAGAGCGGGTGCGGCCGTCAGCCTGCTGCATTACTCTGTGATAGTATTGTACTTTTGATTTTAGCAGACGGGACATAGTAAAAATTATTATGCCTCCGATGGCAAACACCAGCGCAAATCTCCAGTCAAAAGCAATAAGCACCGCCATTGCGCATATAAGGCGTACTGACATCATCACAACATTCGGTATTATGGTAGTCGCAGCGTCTGAAATTACTGCAACGTCGCCGGTTAACCTGTTTACAAGGTCACCCGTGTGATGATCCTTAAGAGCCGAATATCTCCTCTTTATCATGCTTTCAAACATTCTTGAGCGGAAAAGAATTTCAAGTTTTGCTTTGCATCTTTCGGTCACATACCGCATAACCGCGTGTACTCCGATAAGAGAGAGCGCAACAGCGAGATATATGGCGATAAATGTAAACATTCTGCTTTCGTCTTTACCATCCGCACTGTTTATGATTTCTCTTGAAAAAAGAGCCGTGGCTGTTCCGAAAACCGCCCACAGTGCTTCACCC
The DNA here is from genome assembly GCA_003343885.1 of Clostridiales bacterium. Classification (GTDB taxonomy): domain Bacteria; phylum Bacillota; class Clostridia; order Oscillospirales; family CAG-382; genus UMGS882. Next base: position 62,529 of record QAKH01000071.1, read on the forward strand.
AAAATAATAGCTATAATGGTCGGAAGCTGTGGCTTTGAAACCTCAAAAATCCACTTCAGCGCCCGCCTGTTAGCCTCCTTATCCTGATGTTTGTCATAGTTTCCGTTAAGCTCGGAAGCTTTCATATCTCTCGGAAAATCGCCTTTCATTTATATATCACAGCCTTTGTTAAATTATAAGTGTTATAAAATTCTACGGCATATACGGGTATATACGGTATATGTATGTATATGACATTTATATAGTATGAGTCAAAACGGACTCCGTCCTTCGCGACAGCGTCAAAATTCGGTGTGGTCTGGCGGCAGTATCCGTAACAGCTCATGTGGTCCGGTCTTAGTGTATCGATATCCACAAAGAGAACTCTCATAAACTTTCCTCCCTTGACTTTTAGTCCAGAAAATATTATAATTATCCATACAAGGTATGTCAAGTGTCATATATGGAAGCTGGTGATCGCATGGAAAACGCTGCTGTGCCTGCTCTGTCCCGAGGATTGGAGCTGATTGAATATGTTTCTCATCTCCAGCCTGTCGGATTTAACCGGCTGCAAAAGGAAACGGGATTAAATACAAGCAGTCTTAACAGAATCATAAAAACGCTTATTCAGTATGATTACGTGGTGAAAAACGATGAAGGCAAATATGTTCTCGGAATAAAACCGTTTACACTGTCATACGGTAACTCGTCCTGGCAGGCGCTGTCAACAGAAATACGTGAAATGCTTGAGAGAATATGCAGAGAGTATGATGTAACGTCAATGTTTGTCACGTATTTTACCTCAGGTTGCTACGTGCTTGATAAATGTGTATGTCCAAATAACCTCGCTATGCGTTCTGTCGGCGATCTTGCCGACGATTATCTGAACACGCCGTGGGGGCTTTTAAAATACTTTGAGATGTCAGATTCAGAAAAAAGAGAGTTTTTGAAATTAAGCGGCAAGAAGCATAAAAAAGCGTACGATGTTATTTTTGAACTGTTTGAGCAATGTGGTTATGCAGACGACGGATCGTTGCTTCATCAAAGACTCAGAAGAATAGCCGCACCTGTGTATGATAAATACGGCCACCTTGCCGCATCGGTTGCAATAGGCTCGTTTTCCCAGCTTATTGATGAAAAAACTGCGGCTAAACTCGGCTGTGAGCTTTTGAAAAGTTCAAGAACCCTGTCTGATAAATTAAAATGAACGAAAGTGTTTCATTCAGTTGAAAATCAAAACGATGTACCATTAAAAACGGAGTGATATTATGCCGCCAATACATATGCTTATAAAACCGGCGTCAAGCCTGTGCAACATGAGGTGCAAATACTGTTTTTATTCTGATGTATCTGAGCACCGGGAAATTAAATCGTACGGTTTGATGGATATTGCACTTCTCGAAAAAATAACCGAAAAAGCGCTTTCGGAAGCGGAAGGGGAGTGCAGCTTTTCTTTTCAGGGCGGCGAGCCAACATTAGCAGGTCTTGATTTCTATAAAAAGCTTTCTGAATTTCAGAAGAAGTATAATAAAAAGAAATTGAAAATAAATAACGCAATTCAGACCAATGGATATTGTATCGATCATGAATGGGCGGAATTTTTTGCAAAAAACAACTATCTTGTAGGACTTTCCGTAGACGGAAGCAAAGAAATGCATGATTATATGAGAGTTGACGCACAGGGAAAGGGTACTTATTCCAGAATCATGAAAACGTCGGCGATTTTTGATAAATATAACGTGCAGTACAATATTCTTTGCGTCGTAAACAATTTTGTGGCAAGACGTCCGACAAAGGTATATAACGACTTAAAAAAGTTTAAATATTTGCAGTTTATTCCGTGCCTTGACGGGTTTGACGGCGAAAAACGTGATTTTTCTCTTGATACGGAAAGGTATGCAGAGTTTCTTAAGGTAACTTTTGATTGCTATTATAATGACTTTGTAAGCGGAAATTACGTCAGTATAAGAAACTTTGACAACTATGTCATGATGCTTTGCGGACGAATACCGGAAGCGTGCGGAATGCTTGGATTTTGTTCCTGCTACTTTGTAATTGAAGGCGACGGAAGCGTTTTCCCGTGCGACTTTTACGTTGTAGATAAATATAAGCTCGGCAATATAGCGCAAAGTTCATTTTCAGAACTACGGGCAAGTCCGAACGCTTTGCTTTTTACCGAGCAGTCAAAATATGTAAGCGAAGAGTGCCGCGAGTGCAAGTGAATAAACATCTGCCGGGGCGGCTGCCGTCGTAACCGGGAACCTTTTGTGGATGGAAAACCTGGATTAAATATTTACTGCAATGCTTATAAGCAGTTTTTTGAATACGCTTACGAAAGAATGTGTCATTTGGCAAGTATTGCGCGAGGCGGCGGAAATTACGGTGCTTGACTAAAACAAAAAATATAAAAGCGGAAGCAGTCATTTGTCGTGACAACTTCCGCTTTTTTGCATGCTAAAAATTTCATTCTACGCAGTGCTTTTTCAATTCTTCCTTTATTTCTTCTGTCGTTTCAAGCGACATAACTGCTCTCGCGACACTATCTGCCTGCTCTTTTGTCCAACGTGCAATTTCTTTTCTTGTGGATAAAACAGACGTAGATGATACGCTGAATTCATCAAGCCCAAACGACAAAAGCAGTGGTATGAGCATGGGATCGGCTGCGGCTTCTCCGCACATTCCTACCGGTATTCCGGCTTTCTTTGCCGATTCGATTACGTACTTTATAAGCCGTAATACCGACGGAGCGAAAGCCGAATATAGATATGCTACATTTGTGTTTCCTCGGTCAACAGCCAAAGTGTAACCGGTAAGGTCGTTGGTTCCTATGCTGAAAAAGTCTGCTTCTTTCGCAAGAATATCAGCTGTAACAGCAGCTGCCGGCGTTTCAATCATTACTCCGAGTTTTATGTTTTTATCGTACTCCGTACCGTTCTTGTCAAAATCTTCCTTGATTTCCTCCAACATCTTTCTTACGGCTCTCAATTCCTCAATTCCAGTAACAAGTGGAATCATAATAGAAAGATTTCCATATGCGCTTGCACGAAGAAGCGCCCTTAGCTGTGAAATAAAAATCTGATCGTTTTTAAGACAGTATCTGACTGCACGGAATCCCAAAAAAGGATTGTCTTCCTTTTCAAGACCGAGATAGGGAATAGCCTTGTCGCCTCCGATATCAAGAGTTCGTATGATTACCGGCTTGTCTTTCATTATGAGCAAAGCCTTCTTATATGCCTCAAACTGCTCATTTTCATCAGGCGCGGAGTTTCTGTCCATAAATAGGAATTCTGTTCTGAAAAGTCCAACACCCTCCGCGTCCTGCATCTTGACCGACTCAGCGTCTTCCGGAGTGCCTATGTTCCCGAACAAGTCGACCTTTATACCATCCTTGGTTATTGTTGGTTTACCTATAAAATGTGAAAGCGATTCCCTCTGCTCGGCAAATTTCTTTTGCTTTTCAAGATAGCTTTCTGTCTCCTCATCGGTAGGATCTGTTAAAACAATACCTTGAGAACCGTCAACCACAACATTTCTGCCGCTTTCCATAATGCCTGTCACATTATCAACGCCGAGTACGGCGGGAATCTGCATGGCTCTTGCCAGTATTGCGGCGTGAGAAGTGTCGGAACCGGTTTCCGTTATAAATCCGACAACATTTTCTTTGTTTATTTTAGCTGTCATGGAGGGAGTCAGTTCTTTAACAACTAAAACAGTTCCTTTTTCAAGATTTGAAAAATCTGTTTCTGCAGCGCCGGTAAGAATACTTAACATTTCTTCTTTTATGTCCTTGACGTCGGCGGCTCTCTGGCGTGTAAACTCGTCGTCTACTCCTGAAAACATGGCGATAAAAGTGTCACAGACTGCCGAAACAGCGCCCTCGGCACTTACACCGTCATTGATGTTTTTCTCTATTTCTGATTTCATGTAAGGATCCTGCATCATAACTATATGACCGGTAATTATTTCACTTTCTTTTTCTCCAACCGTTTCAGATAGTTTTTGAGCGAGTTTTGTGTTTTTGTCGAGAAAAACTTCAAGTGCGTCATTGAAACGATTGAGCTCAGTAGCGGAATCGCATCTTTTATCGGCCGCAAAGCTTATCTCAGATTCCTTAACTACGAACACTTTCCCTATACCATATCCTTTTGATACGCCTAAACCTTTGAGAATCATGTGAAACTCCTCCGTAAAAAATGGCGGACGAACCAAGTTTAGTATATAATCCGATCCGACCGCCAAAAAGTTTTTGATTATTATTCGTATTATTCGCCTTATTCGCCGAAACCGCTTTCAACCATTTTTACTGCTTCGTCTAACGCTTCTTGTTCGCGTTCTCCGCTGCATTCAATTTCAATTTCGGTCCCGCACTTAATGCATGCGGCGATAATATTCATAATGCTTTTTCCGTTGGTTACAGTGCCGTTTGATTTTATAGATACGTCGCAGGGATACTTTGCCATTGCATTAGCAAATGTCATTGCAGGACGCATGTGAAAGCCTTGAGAATTTGTAACAGTAAGTTTTTTGGATACCATGTCAATACACCCTTTACTTATTGATATTTTTTTTGAATAGTCCGAGAAGTACCATGGCTACAACCGATCCTACGGCAAGAGACAGCAAATACATTGGCCAGTTGCCTACAACGGCAAATACGAATATTCCTCCGTGCGGTGCCATAAGCGTGCATTTGAAGAACATTGACATAGCTCCTGCTATACCTGAACCTATCATGCATGCCGGAATTACTCTTAGAGGATCGCTTGCTGCATACGGAATGGCTCCCTCTGTTATAAAGCTCAATCCCATAATATAGTTGACCGGACCGCTCTTTCTTTCTTCTTCGGTAAACTTGTTTTTAAAGAAGGTGGTTGCGAGCGCTATTGCAAGGGGAGGAACCATACCGCCTACCATAACGGCAGCCATAATATCATAGTTGCCGGAGGTTATAGCAGCTGTACCGAATACATACGCAGCCTTGTTGAACGGACCGCCCATATCAATAGACATCATTGCTCCGAGAACAAGACCGAGCAATACCTTGCTTGCGTCTCCCATAGAATTGAGCAGGTTTGTAAGTCCGGAATTTATAAGTCCCATAATCGGGTTGACGGCACACATGATTACCGAAATCATTCCGAGTCCCGCGAGCGGATAAATCAGAACAGGTTTTATTCCCTCAAGAGATTTCGGAAGCTTGTCGCAAACCTTTCTGAGTCCGAGCATGAGGTAACCGCCTACGAATCCGGCAAACAATGCGCCGAGGAATCCGGACGGGATGTCGCCGTTTACATTAGTGAAGGTAGCTCCGGTGGTTGCGAGATATCCGCCGACAAAACCGACAAGCAGACCGGGACGGTCGGCAATTGACAAACCAATATATCCGGCAAGAATCGGAATCATGAAGTTAAATGCGACGTTGCCCATTGTTTTGAAGAATGCGGCGACAGGAGTGTTCGTACCGAATCCGGAGTCTTGAGGAGCGCCGAGAATAGTGTCAATCAAAAACGCTAAGGCGATGAAAATACCGCCGCCGACGACAAACGGAAGCATGTTGGAAACACCGTTCATAAGATGCTTGTATATTTTTCTTCCAAAGCTTTCGTCAGACTCTGAAGAGGACGCATGCTTCTCGCCGCTGTATCTGTATACCGGCGCTGTTTCGGATAATACCTGATTTATAAGCTCTGCGGGCTTCTTGATACCGTCGGAAACTTTGACGCTGATAAGCTTTTTACCGTCAAAACGTTCTGTTTCAACGCTTTTGTCAGCTGCAATAATAATTCCCTCGGCGTTTTCAATTTCTTCCTTTGTGAGTACGTTCTTTGCTCCGCCCGAACCGTTTGTTTCAACTTTAATGGATATGCCGAGTTCTTTGCCGGCTTTTTCAAGCGCCTCAGCCGCCATATAAGTGTGGGCAATTCCGGTAGGGCAGGCAGTAACAGCCAAAACTCTGTAAGTACCGGCTTTAGCTGTCGGTGCTTGTTCAGCCGGACTTTCCGGATATTTCGCTTTCTCTGCATTGTCAATTGCTTTTATAAACTCTTCAGCGTTTTTAGCAGAAAGCAAATTGTTTCGAAAACCTTCATCCATAAGCAGTACCATAAGTCTTGAGAGAACCTCAAGATGGAAGCTTCCGTCATTTGGCGCAGCAATCATGAAAAGAATGTTTGAAGGTTTGCCGTCAAGAGATTCATAATCTACGCCGCCGGGAACTGTTACAGCGGAAAGACCTGGTTTCTTTACGGCTTCCGATTTTGCGTGGGGTATTGCAACACCGTCACCGACTGCCGTAGAGCCTTGAGCCTCTCGTGCAAGAATATCGCTTTTATATTTTCCGACATCACTGAGATTTCCGGCAGCCTGATGAAGATTTATAAGCTTATCAATTGCTTCTGCCTTATTTTTCAGCTCAATTCCCAAAGAAATGCTTTCTTTGCAGAGCAAATCTGATATTTTCATGCGTTTCCCTCCTAATTAGTTATTTGTTTTTATTTATAGTTTTATTTTTTCATAAACTGGTTAATCATATCTGCGTCGGCAAGGCCTTCGCTGCATGCAGTAGCACTTCCTGAAGCCGTTCCAAGCTTTAATGCGTAATCATAATCATGCATTTTTTCGTATCCGGCTATAAAACCTGCTACCATGGAGTCTCCGGAACCGACAGTGTTGACCACCTTGCCGTCGAGTGCCGGCATATAATGATCTTTTCCGTACTCATCGAGTAATACTGCGCCTTTTGCTCCCATAGAAACGAGTACATTTTTTGCTCCCATTTCCTGTAACTTGGCAGCGTATTTTAAAGACTCTTCAACTACGGTTATCTCTTTTGAAAATATTTCGGAAAGTTCGCTTGTGTTTGGTTTTATAAGAAATGGCTTGTATTTCAGTGAGTTGAGAAGTAATTTTCCTGTTGCATCAACAACAAAGTTGATTTTCTTTCCTTCCTGGCGTTCCATGATGCGCTCGTATGTGTTTTCGGAAAGGGATGGCGGAATACTTCCCGCAAGGACCAAAGTGTCACCATCGTGAGTCCTTTCTAACTTGTCAAGCAGTGTTGCCGTTTTCTCAGCGCTTATATCAGGACCGCGCCCGTTTATATCTGTCTCCTCATCTGCACGAATTTTAATGTTTATTCTCGTGAATGAGTTTTCAAGGTATACAAAGTCTGTTAAGATTCCTTTGCTCTTCATTCCGTCCTCGATTGCCTTGCCGGTAAATCCTGCAAGAAATCCCATAGCAACTGACAGCACTCCGAGTTCGTGCAAAACAGTTGATACGTTAATACCTTTTCCTCCGAAAAATACGCTTTCGTTTTCACTTCTCATGATGTTTCCGGTTTCAAGCTTTGAAATATGTGTAACATAATCAACTGCCGGATTGAGAGTAACTGTGTATATCATCTGCAAACCTCCTTTACAACCGTAAGAGCGCGATAGCCGTCATTTTTTAGGTAATCAGTTATAATGCATGCCTTTGACAGTTCAGAAAAACTTACCGACGCTGTCTTATCAAACTTACTGTGATCAGCGAGTACATAAGCAACGTAACTTTTTTGAACGGCTATACGTTTTACACACGCTTCTTCAATGTCGTGAGTTGTAAAGCCGCCTTCGGGGGAAATGCCGTTTGTTCCCATAAAGCTCTTGGTGAAGTTGTAGTTTTTTAGCATTTCAACACAAGTTACTCCCACAAGAGCCTCGGTTGTCAGCTTGACTTCTCCGCCGGCTAAATATACCTTAAAACCCTTTTTTGCAAGCAGTCTTGCGTGATTAAGACCGTTAGTGACGAAAGTTGCACTTTTTTCCTCAAGATAGCCTATCATTTTTTCAGTTGTAGTGCCGGCATCAATGAATACTAAGTCATTGCTTCTTATTGTCTGCGCAGCATACATAGCTATCTTATCTTTTTCGTCTGAAAACAGCTTTTTCTTGTCGCTTACATTAGGTTCCGTCAATATCATCTGAGTTTCTAATTTCAGTGCGCCCCCGTGAACCTTTTTTAATGATTTGTTTCTGTCGAGAAAGGCTAAATCTCGGCGTATTGTTGATTCTGATGTTCCGAGCTTTTCTACAAGCTCAGTAACCGAAACTGCACCTTTTTTCTCAATAGCATCAAGAATCAAAGCGTGTCTTTTTTCTGTTAGCATCAGCTGACCTCCGGCAACAAAATGACTGGTTTTGCTCTTTCGGTCATATCATACCACATATAAACGCCATTGTCAAGCATTTTCTTTCAAAAAACGTCATTTTTTTATTTTTCATCAATTACCAAAGGTAAAACATAACTATTATTCCCAAAAACAATAATATGTTTCACAAAAATACAGAGTGATTTTGATGAAATATATTGATTTTGACGAAATTAAATGTTAAAATTGAATTAAATAAATAAGAAATTGTTAATTATTAGGAGATGGCTTAGTGTCAAAGAGTTCGCGTCAAAAAATGAAGCTGATATTTTTAAGGGATTATCTGCTTAAAAACACTGATGAAAATCACAGCGTAACAGTTAAGGATATAATTACGTATTTGGAAGAGTGCGGCATATCGGCTGAAAGGAAGAGTATTTATGATGATATTGCTGTACTGAAAGACTCGGGTGTGGATATAGTTTCAGAAAAAAGCGAGCGAACGGTTTGGTATAAGATTGTATCGAGAGACTTTGAGGTTTCAGAGCTTAAGTTGCTTGTTGATGCAGTACAGAGTTCGAGATTTATAACTGAGAAGAAATCATCTCAGCTAATTAAAAAAATTGAAAGTCTGTGCAGCAGGTATGAAGCGTATGAGCTTGACAGACAGTTGACTGTTGTGAACAGAATTAAGTCAATGAATGAAAGCATATATTATAATGTGGACAAAATTCATGCTGCCATACGAGATAATCGCATGATAAGTTTCAGATATTTTGATTACAATGTGAAAAAGGAAAAAGTATTCCGCCACGGAGGCGAGTTGTATAAGGTAAGTCCGTTTGCGCTTAACTGGGATAATGAAAATTACTATCTTGTAGCATACGATTCGGCTGCCGAACAGATACGCCATTACAGAGTAGATAAAATGGATTCTTTGAGCGAAATTGACGGGAAGGCAAGACAAGGAGCCGAAAGTTTTGAAAAAATAGATATGTCCGCGTACTCAAAAAAAATATTTTCAATGTTCGGCGGCGAATCTGTTAAAGTCCGCCTTGAGTTTGCAAACGAACTTGCGGGCGTAGTTATAGACCGCTTCGGAAAGGACATATACATAACAGTTTCTGATAATCCGGATTATTTCAATTTTGAAACAGAAATTGCGTTAAGTCCCAATTTTTATGGCTGGCTGTTCTCTTTCGGCGACAAGGCGAGAATAGTACATCCGCAAAGAGTAAAAGACGATTTTCTGGAATTCGCAAAAAAAGTTATAGATAAATATAATTAAAAAAGGGGGATATAATAGTGAAGAAAAAGGCGCTTGTATGGGTTTTGTGCATTGTGATGACGGCGTTGCTGTCAATAGTTCACGGTGCAGAGATTGAAGCGGCAAACGGGTACAATCAGGAAATTTTCTCTGATGTGACAGACGATGCGTGGTATGCGCAGTCTGTCAGACAGGTTTACGAGCTCGGACTGATGAAGGGAACGGGAAACGGGCTGTTTTCTCCGGAGAGTACTGTGTCTGTGTCTGAAATTATAACCATGGCGGCAAGGTTAAATGCGCAGTACCGTGGAATAAGCCTTGAGTCTCAGATTCTGTCAGGATCCTTTGATACTTGGTACACTCCATACATTGAGTATGCTCTTTCTAACGGAATAATCGAAGAAGGACAGTTCGAGAATTACGAACAACCGGCGAAAAGATTTGAGATAGCTCAAATTTTCGCTTCTTCCTTGCCGGATGATTATTTTGCGGTAATTAACACAGTCGGAACTATTCCCGATGTGTCAGCATCAGAACCTTATTATGAGGAGGTGTTGAAAATGTATAAGTCCGGAATTATGATGGGTTCGGATGACTATGGAACATTTCACCCAAATGACAATCTTACCCGGGCGGAGGCTTCAGCGGTAATAACACGTATAGTTATCCCGGAACAGCGTCTTAAAAAAACTTTGCAGTCCAAGACTTCGAACGAAGCTTATTTTCTTATTGACTCTCCGAATATGGCAAGCGGAAGAAACGGACTTGCAAATGCTTGGCTATATGACAATAAGAACCAGTTGTTTAATGTTTCAGGAAGAGATACTAATGTAATTTTTGATACTTCGACAGAAAATTATTCCGCACTGTACAGAGATTTTGATGAGGAATCTGATGGAAAGCTTACACTGGAGATGTATGCGTCCATAAATTCGGCAGATGACGGTGTTTATGTCGGATTTGCCGGAGACGATGGTGTCTGTGATTTTTCACTGAAAACTGATTCAGGTTTTCTTACACTTTCCGGAACCT
>QAKH01000020.1 GCA_003343885.1 Clostridiales bacterium
ATTTTTATTCTTTCTTCATAATTTAGATGTTTACCTTTTTCTCTTTTTGAGGTATAATTTAAACGATCCATAATAGTTCCTCCCGGTGTGTTGGGTTTGGTCGCTTAACATTATACCACAGGTTCTATTGTGGATCTTTCTTTTTGGTCATTTTATTTTACAACTTTCCAATTTTGATAAAAATAAAGTGCAATGTTACTTTTAGGATTTAAAATAAATATTATGCAGATTTCTGCTTGTAAAAAGCCTCTCAAAGGTTGGGTTTTGAGAGGCGTATCTTATATAATTATATAATTTGAGAGCTAAGACCGCGGAAAGAGAAAGTGCATGTTAATCTTTAACTCAGTGTGCTTACAGGTCAAGAGATGCAGCTTTTTTCTGAACAGCCGAGATGTATTCATCGTGATACTTTTCAACCTTTTCAGCAACTTCGTTCTCAGCCTGCTGCATAAACTTGCGCCCTTCTTCAGAGTCTTTGTCTATGCCGTTGTTTATCAGCCACTCCTCGGTAAGTGAAAGCTGCTTCATTGCGTCGGAAGTCTTTTGATAAAATTCTTCAAGATAGTTTTTGGCGGCAAGCTTGAGATCAGCCTGCTTACTTGTGAGGGTAACCGGACCGTTGTGGCTTTTGCCTGAATCATTTGAAGAGCCGAGAAGCATGTCGGCATATCCGCTTCGATTTACATTTTCAGGAGATATTCCCATCTTCTCAGCATTTGAAAGATTGTAATTGTAACTCACCTTGTCAATCCAGTCCTTTTGCTCGGAAATATCCAGCCCAAGCTCATTTCTCGACTGTATAACGTCAAGCGAACGTTCTATTTCGCTATCGTAAACATCTTTGTCGCCGCCGCGTATTTTTTCAATTCGCGCGTCTGCGGTTAAATCGGCATATCGCCATTTGTTAGCCATAAAATGTGTTCCTTTCAAATTATTATCGTGATAGATTTCTTTTGAGAATTCTGTAATCAATGCGAATGTTAAAAATGCCTGTCCCGGAATCTTTGCACTTCACTTCAAAAGCGAAACGCCTTAAAATGTGATGCGGCAGAGAAGCTGCAAAAACAGCGCAGCCGTCCTTGCCGGGAATAAGCTTCGTTTTTATAGTGCTGTACAGAATTCCGTCTGCGTAAGAATTCAGAGTGATTTCCGTTTCCTCGGGTATCCTGCACTCAAAGGAAATAGCGTCAACACATTTCTTTATGTGAGGGTACGACAGATCCATGTTTTTTGAATGAAACCCGTATTCATCGCCAGTATCAGAGTTTTTTTCACTATTCTTTGAAAGAGAGCAAAATGTGTTATAGCCGGCTCCAGATAAATATGTGCAATAAAGAAACGTTCCGGAAGTGAAAATTTTCTTTTCTTGGGCACTGTCAAGCTCAAACCATATTAACTTTTTGGCACTCTTTACATAGTCGGAGGAGGAAGTGTATCCACATGCTCCGAAATCCCATACGAATATCTTGTTCCCGGCAGAGAGAAGATATTTTCGCTCATAAACACATCCGGAAGCTTTTTTTAATTCGGTAGCAGGCACGGAGAAGTACCCCCTATTGCGTGACAAATCCGTAATGTTTCGAGAGATAGGAACAATGTTTAATCGGTCGAAAATGTCAGTGCTGTCTACCAGATATATGCCGCCGTATGTGTTTGCAAACACCGTCCTGTTGTCAGCGAGCGCTATGCTTTCCGGTATGTCGCAGCCGATAGACTCATGAATAGTCGATACCGAGAAATATCCTCCGTAATCTTGCGTGTATACGTATGTCATCCTGCTTACTGTGTCGGCAGTAAAAATCAAAAGATATCCGTATTGTTTGGAAAATGCGGTAATATCCTGTGAACCTGAACCAAGTGTTCCGCCACTGTTTTCGTAAAAACATAAAGGATTTGCAAGCTCACTGAAAAAATATTTTCCGGGGTATTCGGAATTTCCCGCAAGAATAACCCGAGTACCTTCAAGAGTTCCTCCGCCGAAGGAAACGCCGTTTTTACAGTCAGAAAGCACAGCGCTTAAATCAAGTTCGGCGTTAGTGGAATAGTAACATAACTTAACAGAGTTTTCCTCTTCCTGCTCAAGATCAATAAGGTCAAACTTGTCATCATAAACCGTGTATTCATCTTCCGTAAGAAGCCTGTCGCAAAAGTACACCTGAAATGACCGTGAACTGTCGAAATCTCTCGGAAACTTGTATCCAAAACTCCCGTTAACCAAAGTTTCTTCTTGGTATGTTACCGATATGTACGGAGCAAGAATGTTGGGCTTGAAGTCCTGCGAGTAATTGCCGACATCCGAATTGCTGCTGCAGCTGTATCTGTAAAGGGGAGCAAAAGGGAATTCCTCTTTTACAAGGTGATTTCTGTCAACACTGAAAATGTGAGAATTGCAGTAAAAGTAAAGCTTTCCGACAAACTCTACCGGTATACTGTCATAGTCCGGAAAAGAGTCTGAAAGAAGTGTTAAATTACCGTCTGAAAGTCCGTATAAACACTTTCCGATATGAACAAAAAGACATTCGTCAAAATTGAAGTATGAGTGAATTTCTCCGACGGGAAAATTATCCACAGCGCTTAACGGAGAGAATGGCGGAACAGATGTCAGAATTCCGTTTTCAAGCCACATGTTCTTTATGCTCTGCGCCCTCTCGTCTTCTATAAGCGCACTGTCGGTAGCATAGTCCACTCCGGTGTCAAGCGTGTGCATAAACGCCGTCTTAAGCTCTGAGGAAGCGTAGCTCGGGACAGCATGGTCAATGTAACCCATAAGTTCTCACCTCTTTATAATAGCGGAACGGAGACGGCGTTTTCCGGAGTAAAAAGTGTTTCTGCCGTGCCTTGACGAAACGGCGTTGTAACCGTTAAGAGCAATATCACGGTATTTGTACATAAGGCGTGAATACAGTTCCGAGTAATCAGGACTGCATAACTCAGCAGCCGTCAGATAAATAAGTGCGTCCGCAGTTATGTCAGGAAGCGCCACAGGCTCGTCGGCAGGCGTATCGCATGAAAAAAGCGGAGCCGAAGCCGAATACTCAAGAAATCCGTTTTCACCGTCGTCAAAGGCGGTGCATACCAAATATTCTCCGTTGACATAGTAGTTTTCACCGGATATAATGCGCCCGCTCTCCGACTCAAGAGATATTGCCGAGGAAAAGTCCTCCGGAAGAAGTGAACAAATCCGGTTTTCTGTAAGCTTAAAGGTCAGCGCCGCACGTTTTTCGGTAAGCGGCAGACTGAGAGATACTCTTCTGAGACATTGGTTGAGCGTTTGTATAAGCTTGTTTTCTGTATCAGCCGCCGTTCCCGAACCTAAAGGGATGCGTTCGCCGTTTTCGGAGTATTCGTCAAGCGCCTTGTATATGCTGTCTTTTAACATGGCAAAAGTGTATGTGCTGCGGTTTGGCAAGTGTATTCTCCTTTCTGTACCGGTACCATGAAACTTGACATGGCACCGGTACTTTTATTTGTATAGGTGTGTTGTCACTGCTTAAGTTGACTTATTGGACTAAGTAGATATTTTTAAGGCGGTATGAGAATGTTAGCCTGAAATATCAGATAATGTTGCAAAACAGAAGTCTTGCTTTGGCATTTTCACCTGAAATAATAAACCGTCCGCAAAGAGTTATGCTGTCAGCGCTTTTGAGAATATATGCGCTGTCATCGGGAGTGCTTTCAGAAACTTTTATATAAATATCTCCCTCTTGTGCGAACATTGTCACTTGCAGACCTTCACAGTCAATAACTTCGGCTTTTCCGGAGGTCAGCGAAACACAAGCGGTTTTTACCGGTATTCTTTCATATGGCAGCATTGTTTTGCCTCCTTAAGCGGGATTTGAGAAGATAATCGGTCTTGCGTCACCGAAACCGAACGCGAAATCAACGTATCCGATGTAATCGGTTATCAGGGGATTGTCCTGCGGCGCGACAAGTACCGTCGGCTTGGTTACGTATACAAGCTTGAGAACCTCGGATAAGAGCATGGAATCGGTTACTGCCCACTGCTTGCCGGTAAAGCCGGAGTTTCCTCCGCCGACAACCATGTATTTCATTCCGTAGACCGGGTTTGCGGCGTTTTCGGCAGCGTCTGCGTCCGGGTTCTTAACCGGGCAGAGCTTTGAATCGGGACCGCATATCTCTCTTGCCTTTGCTTCAAGCTCAGGGCTTACAAGAAGCAAATCAAAATTGCAGGCAAAAGGAAGTCCGTCAGGAGTTACAAAGCGGGCGGCACGGCTTTGCGCATCGGTAATTGCGGAAACAGAAAGATTGGATTTTATAAGGTTTGAATAAGTACCGTCAGCGGGATCCTTGCTTACAGGATGAGCGTCGCTTGCCCACGGCACTCCGTCGGCGCCGGGGGTTGTGAAAGCTCCGGCAAAAAGCCGGTAGAATTCGCCGAGTACGGTCATGTAAGCGCTGTCCGCAAGACGGGTTCCGACCTTTGAAGCTTCTCCCGAATAGTCAAGCTTTGCTTTCTTGTAGCTTACCGTAACACGAAGTGCGTGTTCCTTTGGCGTAATGGTGGTGATAAAGGTTCTCTTTGAATCTGCGCTTGCAACGGTAGTGCCGTCGTATACGGGAAGCTCGCCGTAGCCGCCGACTCCCTCAAGACGGTAATCGACATCGTCGCGGCATATAACGTCTGCGACACGGTTGATAAGGTCAAGGCGCTTTGCGTATCTTAAATCAAATCTCTTTTTTACAAGCGGATACAGGTCGTTGTGCCAGGTATATATATCGTTCATATGATTTTCCTTTCTTTAATACGAAAAATTTAGGTTTTAATTCCGATTATGCTTAGCCGAGAAAATGAGTTTTGATTTTCACTCCGAGAGTGCCTCTGTCTGAGTCAGCACAAACGGCGATAAGCTTGACAGTGCTGCCGGCATTATAGAAAACAGCGCCGGTTTTTGAAGTGTCAAGGTACATTTCATCGCCAATGTCGGGGATAAGCAAATATACGTCGCCCTCAGATACCGTTCCGCCTTCGGCAACCGTTATTGTAGCAGTAGAACCTGAAACAGAGCAGGAGGAAATGCGTCTCTTGGTGCCGACGTTGTCTGTGTTTGCGGAGCCTGCGCCTTTGGAAAGCAAAAGCGCATATCCGGAAGTTAAACTTGTGGAAAGTCCGGATGAGTCGGTAACAATAGTGGTGGCTGTTCCGGATTTTGCAGTGTAAGAGGGCAGGGGAACTTCATATACGGCGTCAGGTGCAATGTTTATGCGTATCTTCGTTCCGTCTGAGCGGGAGTTCAGCTCATCATGTTCTCCGGTGTGCTCCTCCTGGGTTACGCCTATGATAAAATCTCCGTCGCCCGCTTTTGTAACAAGGCTGTCAGCCATGCCGACAACTTCTCCGAATGAAACGGAAAAATCACTTGCTATGTCGTATTCCTTTATCAGCGGCGCATTTGCGCCGGAAGCATTGAATAAGAATTTCATATATTACGTCCTTTCGTTTGTCATGTTTGGTGGGTAAATGTTGATAAATAAGGAATTTTTCTCAAATTCCCTTAGAAAGCGGATTTTGCGGAATAGACTGCAGCAGATTTGCGTATTCTCTGTACGACATACCGCTTTGCTTTGCTATATCCATTTGCCTTTTGGTAAGCATTTTCGAGTAGTCGGCAAGAGGCGCACCTCCGGAAAATCCGCTGTATCCCCGTGATGTACCGTCAAATTCGTAACTGTTTTTATCGGAAGCCGGGATATCTTTACGGGAAAGTACAGGCTCGGATCCCTGAACAGTATTTGACGGAAATCCGGTATTGTTATCAGAGTACTGAGCTTTGAAACAGAGAAAATCCTTGTAGATTTCGGAAATGTCAGCGCTTTTGCCCTTTGCGAAAAGCTCGAATTCCTTTGAGGTTACGTCGTGTGCTACGTCATTTTCAGGAAAACACTCTTTAAGCTCGTAAAGCACACCGAAAATTTCAGGAGAAAAAGTGCGTGCCCCGGCGTGCTCACCTACGCTTTCCGGAACAATCCCGGAGGATGCCGGAACTTTTGTACCCTTTATATCCTCGTTTTCAAGAGGTGTATTGGCATTACCAAGTGTCGTAACACAATTTTCAAGTGTTGTAACGGCATTATCAAGTGCCGTACCGGAAATTTCATTTGTTTTACCGTTTTTTTCAAATATCATACCGTTGGTTTCGATTATTGAATCAGCATTTTCGGTGTACTTTTTATTTTCCGGCACGTGTTTCAGCTCATTTCCATGTGGATTTTGCTCCGACTCATCATCATCCGGAACTTGTCCGGCATTTTTCTCCGAATCATCGTCTGTGATAAAATTATGACCGTCCGGATTTACCGAAACCATAGCGCTTGGAGCGGCAGAAATATGGTTTTGCGCAAGGTTTTGGCGGAGCAGACGTGTAAGCTCCTCCGCCATGAGCGAGTATGAGCCGGATTTTATAAATCCGCTGTCACTCATGACGTCAAGTGTTTTCTTTAAAGCCGAAATAGCAGCGTTGTTTTTGCGCTCACGCTTCAGCCTTTCAGATATGAGCTTCTCAAGCTCTTCTTGGGTGAATTTCTTTTCACCGTCACGAAAAGAAGCGACGTTTTCACTTGCAGCCGATTTAATAACTGGTACTTGCGTGATTTCAGCCGAAAATCCATTCTCATCACAAGCTTTTGCTATGTCGTCCGGAAAATTCGCGGCGTCAGATAAATTGTTTGTACCGGCTGCGTTATTTTTGGTTAGCATTATTGACCGTCTCCTTTTCGTATGTCTTACAGATTGATTACCGGAGTTTCAAAAGGGTTTTGAACCTTTTGCTCCGTGTCGGAAGTTTCCTCGGATTCTGATTTTCTGATATCATTTACAATCTCGTCTAAGATACCCTTTCCGTCTGTATTTTTTGCAGGTGAGAATTTGTTTTCAAGATATTCGCATATTTCATTTCTCATCGGAAGCCCGATAAGATCAACATACGCCTTTACAAATTTGTAATTGTCCTCAGTTATGGCAGTACTAATCAGAGAACTTACAGCGGAAACGGTAAACGCCTTTGAGTTGTTAAGCCCGTCGCCGACATGAATACGTATGTCAACCGCCGGGAATGTTCCCGATAATTCTCCCGAACGATAGCTGTCAGGATCAAACTCAAATCCGTCGGCGCCACGCTCGACAAATCTGCCTTTTTCATAAAATTCAAGCGCAGTATAATCTATGAGCGAGTACAAACGCTTAAAGCCTTCGGTGCGCCCGGCTTTTTTCAGAGTCTGACGGCTTTTTGCACGTTCGTTCATTAAGGCAATACCCGAAGCGGTGGTAACTCGCGCAGGTTCTTTCCCTTGGTTTACTTCAAAATTTCCCGTGGTCTGTTCCATCAGGTTTTGCCAAAGCGTGTGGTTGTTGAACTGCGAAACCTGAGTAGAGCTTAGATTTCCCAAACGCTGTACCTTGCCCATCATGCCGGGACGTAATTTCCATACGGCGCCCGGAGAGTTGTCGGGCGTTTCACCGTCGGAAAATGCGTTTTCTTCAGCAAGAATTACATCGTTTGAACAGAAAGCGGCGTTAAGCTGAGCAAACGTAAGCTCTCTGTCGGCGGCGTCAATCAAAGGAATAAGCTGTTCAAGCTCACTCTTTCCCCAAATACTTCCGTCGTTCGGCACTTTGTTGTAAATAACAAACGGGTACATGGCGCAGTCGGTATTTATCCAGTATTTTGGAATATATTTGACTTCTTTGCCGTTGATAAGAACGCAAAGAGCTATGTCGCCGGCGTTAAACCGTGTTCCCGACACTGTGCCGGAAACCGGCTGACGAAACCAGAATTCCGTAATGACAACCGTGTCGTCATCTTCGTACGCATCCTCGTAAACAACTCCGCCCCCGGAACTGTCAAGATAATCGTTAAAACTTTCGCCTCTTGTTTTTATGTCGCCGGCAAACAAACGAAACGCACGCTGATTGTGCATACGGTATACAAAAGCTATGTATTCGCTTGCGTCAACGCTTAGTGCCGCAGGATCAACGTATATTTGTTCCGGCATCGGCGCCTCAATTACTACGTCAGCACGCTTTGTCCCGGCATATGAGCTTTCACCCCAGCCGATTTTCCAGACCGCACTTCCGTAAATGTTTAATCTTCTTTCGTTTGAGGCGTTTTTTTCCGCAATGCCGTTTACATCGCAAATACGGCGGACAGTGTCCTCACGTTGCTTTGCGGCGACAGCACTGTAACGTCCAAGCGGCGAAAACTCAAAATCCGGAATATTGGGATCTATTTGGCTTTCAACATGCACATATCCGTCCGACGACTGAGCCGGAGTCCACGGCAGATTCATGTCTTCGCAGAATGAGCCCGAAATATAGTTAATGTCGTGAACACCGTCATAGTAGCGCCGCATTTTTTTCCAGTACAGTTCAGTGCGCTGTCTCGACAGGGCACAGTTGTCAAGCAGAGCTTCAACAGTCTGCTCCCGGCATTCGGGCGAAGAGTAGTCGTACAGACCGTCGACAGCCGGAATAGTGCGTGAAAAAAGTGCGTGATGTTTTTTCATATGTAAATTCCTTTCTTGTTGTCAAAAGTGTTTTGAATAAGAGTTGATTGTATCAATTAGCTTTGCCGGCGGTTTTGCCGCATTCTTTTTAGATGAGGCGGCAATTCGTGAAACGGCAAAGTACCGCAGTGCGTCAGGGGCATGCGTGATTTCATGAGGCTTTACGGCAACATCTCCGGGCTTTGACGAGTCGTACATGAGTAAAGGCAGGCACCTTATAAGATTTGTGCAGTTACGCATAATACGCATATCGGAAAACCTGTTGCCGTGTTCATCTTCTTTCACCTTGAGCCATTCTTTTAAACAGCTCCAGCCTTGAACACGCTCCGAGCTTAGCTTTGTAAGATAAACTCCGCACGAGGCAAAAAGTTCAGCAATGCTTTTGCCTGTGTCTTTTTGCCTTGACCATAAATCGGACGGAGCAATAAACATGCAAACTCCTTCAGCTTTTTCAAGAATTGCCTTCGCCGCCTCACTGACGATAAGACCGCTTTTGTATACTTCGTTGTATATGTAAACTCGTCCGTCGCTGTCAACAGCGGCAAAAATCGCAGCGAGCATGTCAAGCCCATAGTCTATCGCACAATATTTTTTGAATTCGCCGCCTACCTCAAATGAATCCATAGTATGGATATCGTAGTCGAATTCCGAAAAAAACTGCCCTTCAAAACCTCCCCAGCTTCCGTCAAGCCAGGCGTCCTTAAGACCTTTCGGCAAGCTTTGGAGCTGTTCAAGATAGTCGGGATTTGCCTTTAACAGTATCGGATTGTCATAAACCTTGGCGCTTATGAATGCATAATCGGAAGGGTTTTCTCCCGTACGGTAGTCCCTGTCGATGAATAAACGCTTCACCCAGCCGTGACCGACTCCGCCCGGGTTGCACGTAAGATACATCCTTTTCGGGAAACCGTTAGTGCCTCTTAAACACGCCTTCAGCGTCTGAAACTGATACTCCGTAAGCTGGGTAGCCTCGTCGATAGCGATAATATCGTATTCAGTACCCTGATAGCGTGAAGTATCGCTCTCATTGTCAAGGTAACCGAGCCGAATTACCGAGCCGTTGAAAAATTCAAAAGCTTTTCGTGAGTCAACGTAATTTGCAAGCCCCGTAAGCTCTTTTGTCAGGGCACGCATGTGGTTTGCCTTAATTTCAGCGTAAGTGCGGCGTACAAGCAATACGGAAAGCCCGGGAAACCTAAGGCACATGAGAACGATTTTTCGCCTCAGCGCCCAGCTTTTTCCGCCGCCTCTTGCACCGCCGTACGCAACATATTTTGCGTGCGAAAGAAAAAACTCAAGCTGCTTTTTCTGCGGTTTTCCGCAAAGACGGATACGCCCTGTTCCGGCACATCCTCCGGCGTTTGAGTTTATACTATTCGGCAAGACGCATCATGTCCTCGTCGAGAATAATTTTTATGCTCCTTGCACCGTCGGAAACATCCTCTGCGTTTTTGGAAGCCCCCCATCCGAAATTGTATTTTAAACTGTTTGCGGCGGCGCTTGCCGAAATGCTGCCGGTAAGAGCGTTTTCCTCGGTAAATGCTTCGATTCTTGCAAGTGCCTTGTTAAGAACATGTCCGTACCGCCTGCTTCGGTTCATGCTTTCAAATTCGCTTCTTGAAAGCTCAATGTCGCAGAGTAAGCCGGATAATGAGTAGGGCTTGCGAATTTTTTTCGCATCTTTTTCACCGAAGTTTTGTTCGTCACATTTTTCAAAATATCTTTCTATTCGCTGTTCAAGTTCTTTTGTTTCAAGAGATTTTTTTCTGCCCATGATGTATACCTCCTATTGTCTTGCAGAATAGTTTAATTCTTAAATTGCCGCAGGTTCCATAAATTCGCAGGCGTTGTCGTTTGCGTAATCTTCCCAACACTGTCTGTGTATGGTGTCGCCGGTTGCGGTAATTATTACCGCGTCCTCATATTCGTATATGTTGTATCCGCACTGCGCACAGCGGCAAATCACTGCTTCCGAACTGTTTGTCTGAGTATCCTCGTAATCGTCAAACTCTATGCCGTCAAACTCGTCTTTCATTTTTCTTATGCCTCCTTTTTATTTTCTTAACATCATACAAGAACAAATGTTCTTTAAACTGGTTTAAAAAAACGCTATCAAGAGAAAAGATAGCACATTTGTTCTAACTTCGCTGATATTATACCACATAATACCAAAAAAGTCAATAAGAAATTAGAACTTATGTTCGATTTTTATAAAATGCATAAAACACGGATAATAATAGCGAAAACAGTCGAAGAATGTCGAATGATTGTAAAAAGTAACAAAAGGTATTGCAAAGAGAAGGGAAGTGTAGTAGAATCAATCGTAAAGAAATGCATTGATTATATGGCTGACAAGAAAGAACGGAGGAGAAAAACAAATGAAAATACTGTGCATAGGAAATAGTTTTTCGCAGGATGCGACAAGATATTTAAGCAGGATCGGAAAAGCGGCAGGGACCGGAATAAAGACCGTAAATCTGTATATTGGCGGCTGTCCGTTAAAAACGCATTATTTTAATATATTAGAGGATCAGCCGGCGTACGCATTTGAATTCAATGGGGAAAATACCGGAATAAAAGTGAGTATAAAAACAGCGCTTATGAGCGACGAATGGGACGTTGTTACGCTTCAGCAGGTCAGCCATCAGGCACCGAGGTATAATACATATCAGCCGTATTTAAATGAGCTTGCTGCATATGTGCGCAAATACGCGCCGCATACGAAAATATACATGCACCAGACATGGGCGTATGAGGACGGTTCTGACAGACTGTGCAAGGAGCTTGGTTACAAAAAAAGCACGGAAATGCTTGAAGATATAAAGGCTTCTTATCTTACAGCAGCGCATGACATAAACGCCGCCGGAATAATTCCCTCCGGCGAAGCAATGATGAAAGCTCTTGAAAACGGTATCGGAAAAGTACACCGTGATACATTCCACGCTTCTCTTGGCGCTGGCAGATATCTTTTGGGACTTACATGGTACGCGTATCTTACAGGAAACAGCGTAAACACCATACCGGATATTGAGCTTGACGAACAAATAAGCGCCGAGCAGATTGAAATCATCAAACGCTCGGTTGAGCAGACAGTAAAAAGATAACGACTGTGCGCAGGAAAATTTTGAGCTCCTGTTTAGATTTCTGTTCTCCGGATTTGATTTAAATTTTCGGCATTGCTTTTGTTCTTAAATACAAATAAATAATAAAGCCCCGGACGCAAAAGATTTAAGCAGTTGCGCCCGGGGCTTTTACATTTTTATAATTTTATAGTTGTAAACCGAAAAATTACAGCAACGATTCGTATAACTTTGCTATTTCCTCAACGGTTACCTCTCTCGGATTACCCGGACGGCAAGCGTCATCGTACGCCGACTGTGCAAGGAACGGTATATCCTCACGCTTTACTATCTCTTTGAGATCAGCCGGAATTCCTACGTCCTTCGACAGCTTCTTTACAGCGTCAACAGCCGCCTTGCGGTATTCGCTCTGAGTCATTGAGTCAACACCTTTTACTCCCATAGCTCTTGCAATTTCACGGTACTTTTCTCCGGTTTCCGGAGCGTTGAACTCCATTACCGTAGGCAAAATTATGGCGTTCGCAACTCCATGCGGAGTATCATAAAGTGCGCCTAACGGGTGCGCCATTGAGTGAACAATTCCGAGTCCGACATTTGAAAATCCCATGCCTGCTATATACTGTCCGAGTGCCATATCAGTTCTGCCCTCTTCGGTCTTCTCAACAGCACCTCTGAGAGAACGTGATATAATCTCAATGGCTTTCAGGTGGAACATGTCGGAAAGTTCCCAAGCACCCTTGGTTATATAACCTTCGATTGCGTGCGTAAGCGCATCCATACCGGTTGCGGCAGTAAGTCCTTTAGGCATGGTACTCATCATTTCAGGATCGACAAAGGCAACTACCGGGATGTCGTGCGGATCAACGCACACCATCTTCCTGTTTTTAGCCGCATCGGTAATAACATAGTTTATTGTTACCTCTGCCGCTGTTCCCGCTGTTGTCGGCACAGCAAATATCGGCACACTCTTTTTCGTAGTCGGTGCTACTCCCTCAAGGCTTACTACATCCGCAAATTCGGGATTTTCTATTATTATTCCGATTGCTTTTGCAGTATCCATAGATGAACCGCCGCCTATTGCGATTATATAGTCTGCACCGCTCGCTTTAAATGCGGCAACACCGTTTTGTACATTTTCAATCGTCGGATTAGGTTTAATGTCAGAGTATACTTCATACGCAAGCGAGGCGTTTTCAAGTACATCCAATACCTTTTTCGTGACTCCAAAACGTATAAGATCAGGATCTGAGCACACAAAAGCCTTTTTAAAGCCACGTCCTTTTGCTTCCGAAGCAATTTCTGCGATAGCGCCCTTTCCGTGATAAGATGTCTCGTTGAGAATAAATCTGTTTGCCATGTTATTACCTCCTTTATTTATGTTTCGTTTTGTTAAGTTAAATGAAAGTTGAGACCTTGAACTCCTTATGGTATAATGGTTTTATCACAAACCCGAATACCTCCCTGAAAATCAGAGAAAGGAGATCAAGATCTCATGGATAAAATTATACCACATTGTTGCCCTCGATGCAACTCTCATTCACTTTATAAATATGGCAAAGATAAATTTGGTAACCAAAAGTACCAATGCCGCATTTGTAAACATCAATTTGCACCTGAT
>QAKH01000088.1:0-26688 GCA_003343885.1 Clostridiales bacterium
ACAAATACTGCGGAAAGAGCTTTTCGGATATGTTGGCCGCCCACAGCGACTATTCCTTCTCGATGTCCGGAATACTTGCTGATTTCTGGATTGACTACGACCGTACACCCGACATTGCTCCCAATGGAGAAATCGGCGTAAAGGTTACCATTTACAACAAATTCCGTTCTCAGAAGCATTTTGAGCTCAGATTTATTCTTCCCGACGGCTGGACAGTTTCCGGAAAGACCAACCTTCAGGCAAAGCCTGTCGGAAACAGACCGAGTGTCGGCGAATACATCATCAAGGCTGGCGACAAGGTTTCCGCCAAGAACCGCATAATTCTCGAAATTACATGCGAAGGACATTCGGATACAACACTTATTCCGATGGTGTTCTTTGGTTAAGCCTTACCTGTTTTTTCAGACAGAGTTCGGTTTTAGTTTACAATAAAAATACAATAACTATTAAGCAGATGGACGATTTTGTTCATCTGCTTAATTTTTTCGGAATCACCAATGTTCAAGCCGGCGAAGCACCCAGAGATCTATGGGGCGCCGCCCCAAACGCACGAGGGATCTATGGGGCTCCGCCCCAAACGCACGAGGGATCTATGGGGCTCCGCCCCAAACGTACGAGGGATCTATGGGGCTCCGCCCCAAACGTACGAGGGATCTATGGGGCTCCGCCCCATACCCCGCACGCTTTTTTGAAAAAAGCGTGGGAAAAACAATGTTTTACCGCAAAGTATCCCACTCACTCCGTTCGTGCGATACTTTGCGGCTTTTTCTGTTTTATTTGAGCTTTAGCATTAGTTTTACTGATGAATTTATGATAGTAAAATGGGCAAGGTTCCGAGAAAGATAGCCCTTATACACACCCCAAATAATGCCGGTATTGAAAATGGCGGCTGGGCGCTTAGATTTCCTTTGGAACTCTGGATTTCCGACGACGATATGAAGTCCTGGAGCGAAAAAATCCGTCTTACCGATTTTCCCGGCGCTTATTCATATTCTGACGGTTTCTATGAAGACGGACATATACACTTTGTCATAGAACACAACAGACATACCATACTTTATTTTGACGTGGAACTGTAAAGCAGGACCGCCAATCATCATACGGTAAAATATCATATTTGTATTGTTCAACTTGACAAGGCGCCGATTTTTATATTATCGCAATAATTTTTTGTATTTATCTTGAAATAACCGGAGTTTGTGGTATAATTATCCTGAAAAAGCTTCGACGGCTTTTGCGGGCATGTTCCGCAAAAGCCGTACGGCAGCACTATTTTCAGAAAAGAGGTTTTATTATTATGAAAACTTTACCGGTAGGACTTCAGCTTTATACCGTAAGAAGCGAAATGGAAAAAAGTGTTCCCGCAACACTTAAAGCTGTTAAGGAAATGGGCTACGACTATGTTGAGCCGGCAGGACTTTTCGGATACAGCTACGAGGATTTCAAGGCAGAGCTTGATAAGGCAGGTCTTAAAGCAATATGCGCTCACGTTCCGTTTGTAGAACTGTGCGGAGAAACGGAAAAGGTTGTTGACGGATACAAGCTTATCGGCTGCGAATGTATTGCCGTACCGTATCTCGGCGAGGGCGAGCGTCCCGGCGACAAGGATTTCGACAAGGTTCTCGCGAAGATTGACGAAATAGGCGCTGTATGCGAGAGCAAGGGAGTAATTCTTGTATACCACAACCACGACTTTGAGTTTAATAAGATGCCCGACGGCACTTACGGACTTGACTACATGTATGCAACAGTTCCGGCAAATCATCTTCAGACAGAGCTTGACACTTGTTGGGTAAACGTAGGCGGAGAGGATCCGGCATCTTACATACGCAAGTACGCAGGACGCTGCCCTGTTGTTCATCTTAAGGACTTTGAAGGCTCCAAGAGCGAGTCTATGTATGAGCTTATAGGAATTGACAAGAAGGCTGACACCTCCGCAAAGAACACCTTCAAGTTCCGTCCTGTCGGAAGCGGCAAGCAGAACTTCCCGGCAATTCTTGAAGCTTCCGTAGAGAGCGGAGCAAAGTACGTAATAGTTGAGCAGGATCAGTCGTACGACACGCCTTGCCTTGAAGCTGCAAAGAGCAGCCGCGACTATCTCAAATCTCTCGGCTGGTAAAAAATTAACAATGCAGGGGCTGCGCAGTTGCTGCCCCTGCAAATTGCTAATTGAATAAAAATTACTTGTTATATTATTAAATAAGCAGTTTCAGAAAGGATACTTAACGATATGAAAAAGTTACCATTTGATCTTGATTTATCCGGAAAAACAGTTGTTATCACCGGCGGCGGCGGAGTTCTCTGCTCAGGCTTTGCCAAAACCGTCGCTGCATGCAAGGCGAACATTGCATTGCTTGACCTCAAAAAGGAAGCAGCCGACAAGGTTGCCGACGAGATAAATGCCGAGGGCGGAAAAGCAATCGCTATTGCGGCAAACGTCCTTGACAAGGCGAGCATGGAAGCGGCAAAGGCTATTGTTGACGAAACATTCGGCGGCTGTGACATACTGATAAACGGAGCAGGCGGAAATAATCCCAAAGGCTCAACCTCAAAAGACTACTTGGAGCCGGCTGATCTTGACAATAACGCGGACATTACCGGAATTAAGACGTTTTTTGATTTGGATCCGGACGGTGTTTCCTTTGTATTTAACCTCAACTTTTTGGGTACTCTTATCCCTACCCAGGTTTTTGCAAAAGACATGGCTAAGAGAAGCGACGCCAGCATAATAAACGTTTCTTCTATGAATGCTTTCCGTCCGCTTACGAGAATTCCGGCTTACTCCGGCGCAAAGGCTGCAGTATCAAACTTTACGCAATGGCTTGCCGTTCACTTTTCAAAGGTTGGCATCAGAGTAAACGCTATTGCACCCGGATTTTTCTCTACTGCTCAGAACAAAGCACTCTTATACAATGAGGACGGTTCTCTCTCAGCGAGAAGCGAAAAAATCCTTGCACACACTCCTATGGGACGTTTCGGCGTACCTGAAGATCTTGACGGAGCTTTGCTCTTCTTACTCAACGAAAAAGCTTCGGGATTTGTAAACGGAGTTGTTATCCCGGTAGACGGCGGATTCGCGGCATACAGCGGAGTTTGATCTGTACTTGCGTACTTGTGTACTTGCTGCTTGCAGTACGGTTCGTTTACTTAATCTGAAACAGCAAAAAAGAGGCTGACGCATAGGTGTTGCCACACTGCGCCGGCCTCTTTATTATTTACCTGGTATATTGCGTATTCGCTTTTTCAGAAAACCAAAAGCGAATACTTGTATTTTTAATTACTGCTTACTGCTGGAGAAGCTCAAACTTGTATCCTACGCCCCAAACTGTCTTGATAGTCCACTTGTCCGAAACGCCCTCAAGCTTTTCACGAAGTCTCTTAACATGTACGTCAACCGTTCTTGAGTCGCCTAAATAGTCGAATCCCCATACTTTGTCAAGAAGCTGGTCACGGGTAAATACTCGGTTGTAGTTTGATGTAAGGAAATAAAGCAGCTCAAGCTCTTTAGGAGGAATATCCACCGGCTTGCCGGCAAGCTTAAGTTCATACTTCTGAAGGCTGATTTCAAGATTATCGAACTTTATTACCTCGCTGTCGTCTGTATCGTGTCCGGAATAACGGCGAAGCACTGCCTTAACTCTTGCAGAAACTTCCTTCATGTCAAACGGCTTGGTAATAAAATCATCAGCTCCGAGCTCAAGACCGAGAACCTTGTCAAATACCTCGCCCTTTGCCGTAACCATTATTATCGGCTTAGAGGACATCTCCCTTATCTCACGGCACACCTGCCAGCCGTCTTTACGCGGCATCATTATGTCCAAAAGCACAAGGTCGGGCTCGTAAATTTTAAAAGCTGACAACGCCTTTATTCCGTCGTACGCTGTAACTGTCTCGTATCCTTCGTTTTCGAGATAAATCTTCAACAGATCGCATATGTTTGTGTCATCATCCGCTATAAGAATCTTATATCCCATTTACATCCCCTCCGATTTATAAATTATTTACATTTTTTATTCTTTATGTTAATTATATACTTGTTATTCTTTAATTTGTTTAACATAAAGTAAAAAAACAAATAACTAATCGTTAACGACGTGCTTTTTTGGGGGAATATTTTGAAAATCGGAAGAAGATTTTAAACTATTTTCGAACTCCATTGAAGCAAAAGCGCTTTTACCGGATAAATTGTAAACCGAAAAGTTTATGGCATGTATGAGGGACTGTAAAAGCACAGGCGCGGATGACACATCGTTTGAAAAATTGAGAAGCAGGGATTTCCCGATAATTCCTGCGCTTGCGCGTGAAAGCGGTGCGGCGTATTCATTTGCTCTTTCCGAGCTGTAACTGCCGTAAGAAATCTTCAGTCCGGAGAACTGCGAAGTTGAAGGCGCATCTGACTTGTTTCCTCTCAAATATGCAGCATTGCTTTGGATGGGATATTCATTAATATTTACGTTTTCCTGATTATTTTGCGTTTGGCCGGCGTATTTTGAATCATCACGCTGACGTGAAGAAAATATTTTCATGATACTTCCGTATGTAATGCGTGAGGGCTTGTCCTCATCTTCACCGAGTTTTGCGAAATTACACCGGTGCTTATTTTCGGAATCCGAACATATTTTTCCGAGTACTTTCTCTATTCTTTTTGCAAGTGTATCCTGTGTGTGCTCACTGCCACCGCCAACGGCTGCATGAACGCTCGAACTTTTGCTTTTTCCTTGGCAAGCATATCCTGCGTCATCCGGGTATAAGTGAAGCGCACGCGAGGAGCGTGTTGACGGGGGCAAAACTCCGTCGGGAAGCGTCACTTTTTGCGAGCCACAGAGAATATTCGCAAAATATGCAGCCTTTTTCGGACAGATAACGTCGGTAATATCCGGAATAGTGTCTCCTGAGGAAAATCCCTCGCATCCAACACTTATGACAAGCTCGTTTGACATGCACAAATGCTCAAGCGTCTTTCCGGCACGTGCAATCTTTTCAGCACTGTTTTGATCAAGAATTTCAGTGTAACATCCCCCGGTCATAAATCCGAATTCCCGTATAAGCTTCATCATTTTTGAAGCGCAGTGAATGGAAACGGACAGTTCAATAGGTGTCTTTCCGGCACATAAAAATCCGGCTCTCGGCATATCGGTCATTTTTCATTTCTCCCAAAAAAATACATATATCTTGTGCTTTCCCGTAAATTATATACTGTATCATGTATTTTTTGCAAGAAAAAGCGTACGACACAACCTTACCTTAAATAACATTTATTTTTCACTTATCGACAAAACTCAACTGCGAACCCTAAAAAAACATGCGGAAATTGTGGTAATACGGCGTTTTTTGCGAAAAGTTTTTATAGTGTATTTTGTTGTTTTGTGACTGCTGTTAACAAAAAAACGTTGAGAAAGGCAAAAAAATGATATATAATGCTATCGAAAAACAATGCAACACTTGAAAGGATGCATATACATGGACTATTCTTTTTTCGGACAAGGCTGCCCGTTCCGAAACAGGCATTTTCGCTTACCTTACTCAAAAGCGTAACGAGCTTATAAAAGACGGGCGCAAAGTATATAATCTCTACATAGGCACGCCCGATTTTCCTACTCCGGAACACATTGTTAAAGCCGTTTCCGAGGCTGCCTCAAAGCCTGAAAACTACAAGTACGCACTGACCGACCTGCCGGAGCTTGGAGACGCGCTTATTTCTTATTACAAAAGACGTTACGGCGTAGAGCTGTTTGCCGATGAATTCACTTCCGTTAACGGCTCTCAGGACGGAATAGGGCACTTAGGACTTGCCATGTGCAACGCCGACGACTACGTACTGCTACCCGATCCGGGATATCCCGTATTTGAAGCGGGCGTAAAACTTGCCGGAGCAAAAATATTTTACTATAAGCTGTTGAGAGAGAATAATTTTCTGCCGGATATGACGACTATTCCGGAGAAAATACTGTACAAAACAAAGTACATGTTGGTATCTTACCCGTCAAATCCCTGCGGTGCGGCCGCTCCTAAGGAAATGTATGCAGAACTCATAAAGTATGCTAAAAAATACAACTTCTACATTGTCAACGATAATGCGTACAGCGATATAATTTTTGACGGACGTGAAGGGTACTCCTTCCTCTCAATCGAAGGAGCCAAGGAAGTCGGAATAGAATTCTTTTCGCTGTCAAAGTCCTTTGACACGACGGGTGCGAGAATTTCGTTTGCCGTCGGCAACAGGCACATGATTGAGGCTATCAAAATTATACGTTCACAGTATGACTTCGGCATGTTCTTGCCGATACAGTACGGAGCTATCGCCGCTCTTACAGGAGAAACCGAAAGCGTAAAGGCGCAGTGTGAGGCGTATAAGCGCAGACGTGACGCACTTTGCGGAGGTTTTCGCAAAATAGGCTGGGATGTTCCGGATTCGCAGGGAACCATGTTTGTCTGGGCGCCCATTCCGAAAAAATATGAAAGCTCAGAGAGCTTTTGGAAAGCGCTTATAGACAAAACAGGTATTCTCTGTACGCCTGGCACTGCGTTCGGACCGGCAGGAGAAGGATACGTGCGGTTTGCGCTTGTGCTTCCGGAAGAAGAACTTGCACATATTGCCGAGCTTGTCGGGCAGAGCGGGCTTGTTTAATTAGATTTGATTTATCACAGCCGGAAGCAGATGACGCACTTCCGGTTGTTTTCATGAGTGCTTACTGAAGTCAATGCCGCATTTCTTATTCTTTTACCATCTCTTACATACTTTTTTACGAATAATTCAACCTGAAAACCGGATTGCGGTAAAAGCTAAAAAACATGACGCTTCTATTGCAAATTTCTTATGTGTATGGTAGAATATCTTGTATTATTGTGAAAGGACGTGCGCCATGGATTCAGCCAAACCGGAAAAAGTCACTGAAAGCCTGACGATTTTTCAAAAAAAAGGTGTTTTCAGCTACGGCACAGACGCTGTTCTGCTTGCGGATTTCGTAAGTGAAAACGTCACTGCGCCGGGCACAAAAAAGATGTGTGACATTTGTTCCGGAACCGGCATAATAAGCCTTATGTTGTGCGACAGGCATCCGGGATTACAGGCTGTCGGGATTGAAATAAATCCCGAGTCCGCCGCACTTTCCGAAGAAAGCGCAAAAATAAGCGGTCTTGCAGAGAGGTATTCAGTATTCTGCCGTGACTTAAAGGACGCTAAAACGTTCTTAAAAAATGAAGAATTTGACTTTGTAACGTGTAATCCGCCGTATATGACAAACGATTGCGGCAGGATGTGTGCCGACGAAAGGATAAATGCAGCACGGCATGAAATATTCTGCACTATTGACGATGCATTTGCCGCGGCTTTTTATCTGCTTCGCACAGGCGGCTGCGCGTATTTTGTATACCGGAGCGACAGGCTTTCCGATTTCATGAGTGCCGCGAAAAATAATCGTTTTGAAATAAAGGATCTACGATTTTACAGGCTGAAAAAAACAAGTGAGCAGTGCGACCTGTTTGTGTGCAAGGCAAAGAAAAACGCTTCTCCGGGAATGAAGGTTTCCTGCCGACTGTTCTGATATGATATAATATGATATAAAAATGGGTGTTTTGTCCGTGAAAGCGGGTTTTGAAATGAAAATACTGAAAATTGCACTTTTACAAATATCTCCGTGCGGCTCTTTGGAACAAAACCTGAAAAAAGGACTTAACTGCTGCAAAAAGGCAAAAGAACTGGGCGCGGACATCGCGCTGTTTCCCGAGATGTGGAGCAATGGTTACGGAATTTATAACCGTCCGGCAGACATATGGAAAAAAGACGCGGTTTGCGCCGACAGTGATTTTGTCCAAAGCTTCGGCACTCTTGCCGGAGAACTTGACATGGCAATATGCGTGACTTATCTTGAAAAATTCGGTGACTCGCCCCGCAATTCGCTTACTCTTTTTGATAGAAGCGGTGCGCGCAAGCTTAACTACGCTAAAGTGCATACCTGTGATTTCGACGTTGAGAGAAATCTTACCCCGGGCGATGATTTCTACACTGTGACGATAGATACTGAGTGCGGCGAAGTAAAAGTAGGCGCTATGATATGCTATGACAGGGAGTTTCCCGAAAGTGCAAGGATACTGATGCTAAAAGGCGCCGAACTCATACTTGTGCCGAACGCCTGCCCGATGGAGATTAACCGCCTGTCGCAGCTGCGCTCGCGCGCTTTTGAAAATATGACGGCTATCGCCACTTGCAACTACCCTGAAACAGTTCCCGACTGCAACGGAAATTCTACTGTTTTTGACGGTGTTGCATATCTGCCGGGCGTTGACGGTTCACGTGACACTTGCATATTGCGTTGCGACGAAAAAGAGGGTATATACGTTGCCGAGCTGGATCTTGGCAGACTGCGCTCCTACCGTGAAAACGAAGCACACGGCAACGCCTACCGGCATCCGAAAAAATACACCCTTATTACCGACTCGACAATTGAAAAGCCTTTTTTGAGAAAAGATTACAGAGAATAATACAGAAAACACGCAAAAATCAAAAATAAAGGAAAAACGAGAAATAACCGAAGAAAAGGAGAAAAGACAATGCAGTTAGATCCACGTTTGCCATCCTATTACCGTAAAGCCGCCGTTGTCATAAAGCTGCTGCGGTTTGCTGCTCTTCTCGGCTTTGTCGTTTTTTCCGTTTTCTGTATAGGATTTTTTAAGGATAACATAACAATTGACAATCTGCGTTACCTGATAAAATATATAGATCTCTCCTCAAGCGACAGCTCTCCGTCAAAAACGGAAATATCCATAAGCACGGACGAGTCCTCCGAGTTTTTCATGCTCGGCAAGGATCTTGCGGTCGTTTCAAACAGCGGCGTAGGACTTTACGGATTTTCGGGCAACAAGCTGTATCAGTATGACCACACATATGCGTCCTGTGCCGCAGTTGCAGGAGCCAACAACTTGCTTGTATACGATACCGGCGGAAATCATCTTGAAATATATAGTCCCGTATCAAAAGTTCTTGAGATGAGCTTTGAATATCCCGTCAGAGCGGCTTGCATAAACGAGCTTGGGTACTTTGCAGTAGTCAATTCGGAGTCCACTTTCCGCTCGGGAATAATAGTATTTGACTCGGACGGCGAGGAGCTTATGCGATGGATGAGTCCGGACAAGTATGTCACCGGCGTTGCGCTCAACTCCAACGCTTCCGTCGTGACATGCAGTGCCGTGCACAGCGAGAACGGCTCGTTTTACACAGAACTTATTTCCTATAACACGCTTACGGGCGAAAAGATTGCTGAAACAACGCTTGCCGACTCTTTGGCACTTAAAATCGGATATGCTTCCGGCGATTCGGTGATATACGTGCTTACTGACAGTGAATTTATTTGCTTTGACCCGTCGTTCAATGTTTCCGGAAGAGCGGCTTACAATCCGGAAAACGCCAAATTTTTCAGAGTTTTTGACGACTGCTTTATTTTAGCCGAAAGCAACAATCTTGCCGGAAATTCAATGACAGTGAAAGCCTATTCATATGAAGCTCTGCCGCTTTTCGAGTGCAGTGCAAAGGAAAAAATCATTGACGCCGAATACAAGGATTCAACTCTTTATTTGCTCGGTGCGCACAACCTTTTTGTTTACGACTACGGAACAGAGCCGGGTACTCTTACTGAACTTGCTGCCCGTGAGCTTGCCATTCAGTATAACGCCGTTCGTGCGGATGACTACGGCAGATACATACTTATAAGCGCGAAAAAGGCAGAACGGGATTCGCTTGCCGCACTTCTTGAATCTCAAATGGAAAATTCGCCTGACAGCTCGGAAAACGGCTGAAACCATCAGTACATATTACCAATATATTACCAAAATTAAGTATACGGAAAAAAATATAATTCAAACAAGTTCCTGCCTTATCACATTTTCCTCGGAAAGGAAGCTTTTATGAGAATACTTGCTGTCGGCGACGTTTCAGGCGTCGTCGCTACCGAATATATAAGAAGAAACCTATGGAAGATACGCTCGGCGTATTCCATAGACATGGCGGTCGTCAACGGTGAAAACGCCGCAAAGGGCAACGGCCTTAACAGGGACACTGTCGAAACGCTTCTTGCCTCGGGAGCCGACGTAATAACCGGAGGCAATCACATTTGGCACCGTCACGGTTTCAAAGATTATATCGATGATTTGCCCTATGTGTTAAGACCTGCCAATCTTCCGTCCTGCTGTCCCGGAACGGGGAGCGTAATTTATGACGCTTCAGGCATAAGAGTGCTTGTTATATCAATGCTCGGCAGTGTATTTATGCCGCAGTTGTGCGCTTCGCCGTTTGAAACAGCCGACAGGATTCTTGAAGAAAACGCCGGCCGGTACGACGTATGCGTTGTTGATTTCCACGCTGAGGCAACCTCTGAAAAGGCGGCTTTTGCGAGATACCTTGACTCAAGAGCAAGTGTGGTGTTCGGCACTCACACGCATGTACAGACAAACGACGCAAGAATACTTCCAAAGGGACTTGGCTTTATTACCGACGCAGGAATGGTAGGCGTTCACGAGTCGATTCTTGGGGTAAAGAGCGAGTGCATACTTGAAAAGTTTCTCACTCAAATGCCTGTACGCTTCGAAGAACCTGAAGGTGATATACGCTTTTGCGGCGCATGTTTTGACATTGATACAAACGCCGGAGGAATATGCACAAAAGCACAGGCGATATGCATTGACGGCGAGTTTGGGCCGTAACCCGTACCCGCCGTACCGAATATACTAAAACAGAGCACGCCCGTTTCAAGCACCTGCCGCTAAAATATGTTTGCTGTTTTGAGCGGCGGGCGAGAATATGTGCGCAGGGAATATCTGCCAAAAAATATCTGCGTAAAAACGAACTTGTACGATTCGGGATGTTATTTCTTTTCTATATTTTTAATTAAGAGGTTTTATATGAAAACGCTGTCATACAAACATACTGCCGCCGCCTGCTACATTTCCTATATAACCGGTGCGGTAATAAATAACCTTGCTCCGCTGTTGTTCGCAACTTTCAGCCAGAGTTTCGGACTCAGCCTTGAGCAGCTCGCAAAAATTATCACCATGAACTTCGGAATACAGATAATTGTTGACTTTGTGGGAGCAAAATTCGCCGACAAAATAGGGTATCGTCCTCTCATTATTGCGGCTCAGGCCTTTGCCGCCGCAGGACTTGCTTCACTCGGCACGCTTCCGAGACTGCTTGACAACGCATATCTCGGAATAATCATTTCCGCCGCTCTTTACGCTGTCGGAAGCGGACTTATGGAAGTTTTGATAAGTCCTATTATCGAAGCTCTTCCCGGGGACGCCAAGGCCTCGTCAATGAGCCTGTTACACTCCTTCTACTGCTGGGGGCAGGTTCTCATGGTAGTTCTCTCAACGCTGTTTTTCAAGGTGTTCGGAATACAAAACTGGCATATTCTTTGCTACCTGTGGACTATTCTTCCGCTTTTCACGCTTGTTTACTTTTTCTTTGTACCGATAAATCAGTTAGGCGCACACACTGAAAATGCCGACGGCAATGCGCAAAGTACTGACGGTTCGCACGAAGGCGCAACAATAGGCAAACTCATGAAAGTCGGTATTTTCTGGGTATTTATGGCGCTTATGATGTGCTCCGGCGCCGCTGAGCTGTCAATGAGCCAATGGTCGTCATTTTTCGCTGAAACCGAACTTGGAGTGTCAAAACAAACGGCGGATATATTAGGTCCGTGTATGTTTGCGGTAACAATGGGGATCGCAAGAGTTCTTTTTGCGGGCTTAGGCAGAAAAATCGACATTCGTGCCGCTCTGGTGCTCAGCTCGGTTTTGTGTGTTGCAAGTTATTTGCTCGCGGCGTACTCTCCATATCCTATACTTGCGCTTGCAGGCTGTACTCTTTGCGGATTTTCTGTCGGTATCCTTTGGCCGGGCGTATTAAGCCTTTCGGCTAAAACCTATCCTGCCGGCGGAACGGCAATGTTCGCAATACTTGCGCTTGCGGGGGACGCCGGATGTTTCATAGGACCGGAAGCCGTCGCCAGCGCCTCAACGCTTCTTTCAGCCGACGGCACACAATCGGTCAAAACCGGTCTTTCAATTGCAATCGTTTTCCCGGCGTTTATCCTTATAAGCGCGGCAATACTGTATATTCGCCGCAAGCGTCCGGTTAACAAGACAAGTGCGTAATGTAACTGTAAAGCTTAATAAATTTACAAACACGCTTTTGTTTTTAGTTGAAAAAATATTTTTATTATGATATAATTTAAAATACGAATTTGTGCGTATGTTGCGTACGTAATATCAGGCAGCATGGCGGGCATTGACTGCAAGAAAACCCGGATGTTTGTTGCATGAAATCAGAAAAACTGTGTTTGACGGCGTCAATTTATCATGTTGACGCCGAAAGCGTGTTTAAATAATAAGGAGCTGTAAATTAAAATGAAACTTGGAATCGTTGGACTTCCAAACGTGGGAAAGAGTACTCTTTTCAACGCTATAACCAATGCTGGAGCCGAATCGGCAAACTACCCATTCTGCACAATTGACCCGAATGTCGGTATTGCGCCTGTTCCGGACAAGCGTCTTGACGTCCTTGCCGAGATGTACAATCCGAAAAAATACACTCCGGCTGTTATTGAATTTGTAGATATTGCCGGACTTGTAAAAGGAGCGTCAAAAGGAGAGGGACTCGGAAACAAGTTCTTGTCACACATTCGTGAGGTTGACGCTGTTGTACACGTTGTCCGCTGTTTTGACAACGACGACATCATACACGTAAGCGGAAAGGTTGATCCGGCTGAGGATGTTGCGACAATAAACCTGGAGCTGATTTACTCGGATATTGAGATAGTTGAGCGCCGCATTGACCGTGCAAAAAAAATACTCAAGGGCGACAAGTCTGCGCAGAAAGAAATTGACTTGCTTGAAAAAATCCTTGACGTTCTCAACAGCGGCAAAAAGGCAAGCTGTCTTGATTACACCGACGACGAGCTTGAATTGCTCAAAGAAGTTCCGCTTCTTTCGGCAAAGCCGGTTATTTACGTTGCAAACGTAAACGAGGATTCTATCGGCGACGCTGTTCTTGAAAATCCGTACTATATTGCGTTAAAAAAGATTGCCGACGAGGAAAAATCCGGAATAATCAGCATATGCGCAGGCCTTGAGGCAGAGATAAGCGAGCTTGACGGCGAAGAGAAAAAGCAATTTCTTGCCGAACTCGGCATTGAGCAGAGCGGACTTGATCATCTCGTAAAGGAATGTTACAGTCTTCTCGGACTTATCAGCTACCTTACTGCCGGTCCCGAGGAAGTTCGTGCGTGGACTATCAAAAAGGGAACCAAGGCACCGCAGGCCGCCGGAAAGATACACTCCGACTTTGAAAGAGGCTTTATACGTGCGGAGGTAATATCTTTCGACGAGCTTGTAAAATGCGGTTCAACCGCCGCCGCCAAGGAAAAAGGCGTTATGCGTTCCGAGGGCAAGGATTATGTTATGCAGGACGGAGACGTTGTATTGTTCCGGTTTAACGTGTAACTTGAACGTTTAAGTTGCTTTTTGAGCTGTTTTTGAGTAGGTAGAATAAACAAAAAACGCAGGAAGAATTATACAACAGTTACAAAATTTCGTTACGCTGTTGAAATCCATAATTTTTTATGTTATACTGATAAACGTATATTTATCCCTTAAAGGAGACTTTGCAAATGAAAAAGAAGATATTTGGAGCGCTCAGCCTTGCGCTTATTCTCGGACTGTTCTTGACGTCGTGCGGACCTGAGGAACAGGAACAAGAAGAAAATGCGAATGAAACCGATGATTCCGGACTTTCTTCCATAGTTCTTCCGGAAGAAGAGGAAGAGGAAGAAATCATATTTGAATATGACTATTCCGGCGAAGAGGCTGTGCTTATTGCTTATCACGGTGAATTGGAAGAAGTTATTCTTGATGAAACCGTCATAAGAATGAAGAGTGAAAAGCAGACCAAGGTTGTAACGGAAGAAGTAACCGCTGAAGACGGTACTGTTACAACTGTTGAGAAAGAAGTCGAGGAGACAGTAGAAGTTCCGGTTGAGTACACTCTTGTAGGCGTAGAGGCCGGAGTATTCATGAACAATGAAACAGTTAAGAAGATTGTACTTCCGGATTCAGTGCTTACCGTTGGAGAAGCTTGTTTCCAGGGCTGTACTGCCCTTGAGGAGGTAGTGCTTCCCGCTTCTTTGGAAACTATTCCCGACCGTTTATTCTATGCCTGCGACTCGCTTACAAGCGTTAACATTCCGGAAACTGTTACTTCCGTTGGCCTGTACGCTTTCGGAGATTTCTTCAAACAGGCGCCGTGGTACAATAATCTTCCTGCCGGCTCAGTAATAGTGGGTGACGGAGTACTTCTAAAGTATAACGGAACAGACACTACGGTTACATACGGAGATGAAGTAAAATCAGTTGCATATTATGCTTTTATGGATACTCCTGTGCAAAGCGTTTATTTTACTGACGCAACCGAATCAATAAGCGATCAGGCGTTTTACCGTACAGATGCAACAGTTATGCTTCCTGAAGGTTCTTCTCTTGTTACTACCCTCAGAATGAGTAACGTTAAAGTTGAAACATACTCCCTTTCCGTTGACCCGGCAGCTGAAGAAAGTGAAGATGCAAATACCGAAGAAAACAGCGCTGAAGCTGAGACTGTTGTTGAATAAGGAGTTATTATTTATGGGGCGCTGCCCCATACCCCGCACGCTTTTTTAAAAAAAGCGTGGGAAAAAGTATTTTTGCCTACATGTATCCCACTCATTTTATTCGTGCGATACATGTAGGCATATTTTCATTTTTATAACTTTTATCTGAGTTGGCACGGTTGAATTTATGCCGTGGCAACGGTACGGCTTCGCGAAAAATATAATTTGCGCTTTTTGCTCGTTTGTCCGCGAAAATTGCAGCGGCACATTGCCGCCTTTGTGAGGTATAATTTATGGCGGACAAACGTGCACGGCTTCGCGGAAAATACAATTCGCATTTTATGCTCGCTTGTCCGCGAAAATTGCAGCGGCACATTGCCGCATTAAAAAAAGCGTGGGAAAAGTATTTTTGCCTACAAGTATCACACTCATTCTATTCGTGCGATACATGTAGGCATATTTTCATTTTTATGACTTTTATCTTAGTTGGCACGGTTGAATTTATGCCGTGGCAACGGCACGAATTCGCGAAAAATATAATTTGCGCTTTTTGCTCGCTTGTCCGCGAAAATTGCAGCGGCACATTGCCGCCTTTGTGAGGTAGGATTTATGGAGCACAAACGTGCACGGCTTCGCGGAAAATACAATTCGAATTTTATGCTCGCTTGTTCGCGAAAATTGCAGCGGCACATTGCCGCATTTGTCTATACTATATGCTAAATTTTTATTGATTTTTGTCATTCTCTCGGCTGTCGATATATACTCTCGGAACTCTCGATGAAACCGAACAAAGTATTTCATACGGAATTGTGCCGGCGCGCTCGGCAACCTCATCAGCCGAAAGATAAGCCCCTGAGTCGCTTCCGAATATGACTGCGTCGTCGCCGACCTTTGCCTCGGGAATGTCGCTTACGTCGACTATCGTCATGTCCATGCATACAATTCCTAAAATCGGCGCTTTTTTGCCGTGGCAAAGCACGTATCCCTTTGAGCAGGAAAGGCAGCGCTTGAGACCGTCGGCATAGCCTGCGCCTATTACGGCAATACGCATATCCTTGTCGGCAACGAATCTCTGTCCGTAACTGACTCCCTCGCCGCGGGAAAGCTTATGAATATTCACTATTACGGTTTTAAACTGCATACACGGTTTGTATGCCTTATCAATGTCGGCGCACCCGTAAAGGGAAATCCCCATTCTTACTGCGTCCAAGTGCATGTACGGAAATCCCACAATTGCCGAGCTGTTGCAGATATGCTTTATTTTCGGGTGAATACCGGTTTGCTCAAGAGCTTTTACCGTCTCGCAGAATCTTTCGTATTGCTTTTTGGTAAAATCTTCTCCGCCCGGTTCGTCGGCAAGGGCAAAGTGAGAAAAAATGCCCTCACATTCAATATTCTCATTGTTTTTTAACAGTTTTACCGCTTTTTTAAGTTCAGGAGAAAACGACGTATTTTTGGCCGGAAACCCCGTGCGGTTCATTCCGGTATCAATTTTAATGTGGATTTTTGCGTGCCGTCCGGCGGCAACCTCAATTATTTTTTCTAAGTGTTCCACGCTGTCAAGCGCAAGAGAAATGTTTGCAGAGATTGCATTTTCCAAAAAATCGTCAAGTACGTAGCCGAGTATCAGAACAGGCTGCGTGATGCCGCCGGCTCTGAGTTCGAGCGCCTCGTCAACCGTTGCAACCGCAAAAAAATCGCAGCCGTCCGCGGCAAGTCTGGAGGCAACTCTTACGGCTCCGTGTCCGTAGGCGTCAGCCTTGACAACAGCGCCGACCTTTGCCGGCGCACACATTTTTTTGGTGTATAAGTAGTTTTGCGACAAGACGTCAAGATCTATAATTGCCCTTGTTTTTTTCAAATCCGTATTGGTATACAAAAATAAGTCCCCTTTTACGGCTGTGCCGCAGTTTTTATTTTTCTTATTTTAACTTCCAGTGCGTTTCCCTCGTTTTCAGCGCACAAGTCAAGCGGATATCCAGTCACACTGTCATAAACAATTATGTAGTTTACTGTTCCGGCTGTAAATTCTGTTTTCCAAGGCTGTATTTCGCCCAATCCCTCAACAGTATATAATTCTTCACACGCAGAAAAAGCCTTTGTCGGCAGATTTTCCACCTCACAGGCAATTTCATCTGAAAAAAGAGTCATCGCAAGACTCAGTCTGTCGAGCAGATCTTTCGGCACCTCCGATTTTATTCCGGAATACGATATGCTTAACAGGGAAGAGCGTCCGGACGCATCGCTCGCTACGCTTATTCCTGTATATGGATCCGGCGCTGTTATTTCGAATCTTACGTTTTCGTCCCTTGTTACCCTCGCCGTTCCTGCTACCGAATTTCCGTCACACTCAAACAGAAACTCGACTTCGGCGGTGTAATCCGAAAAAAGTGCCTTGACTAAGTCTTTTCTTCCGTTTGAAGAACCGGAGCACGACGAAAACGACGTGACAAAACACATCATTACAGCCAAAAAAACGGCAACTGTAGCGAAACGCAGTAAAAATTTTTTCATTCTGATACCTCCAAAGATATTTAATCTTTAAGGAAGCATCTTGGCAAACTCCTGTGCAAGCTCAGACGGCAAAAATCCGTATTCAGAATATTTTCCCTTAAGTACGTCTGCCGCTCTTCCGTGCAGATACACTCCGCTTGCCGCCGCTTCAAAGGCTCCTATTGCGGGATTTGCCGCAAGTCCTGAAATAAGACCGGCGAGTACATCTCCGCTGCCGCCTTTGGCAAGCCCTGCGTTTCCTGAGGCGTTTATGGCAAAGCGCCCGTCGGGAGCGGCTGTTATGGTTCCGGCTCCTTTAAGAACGGTAATGCATTTTGTTTTGGCGGCAAATTCGAGAGCGCACCTTATACGATTGTCGTTTATGTATGACACTTCAAGATCGCTGATACGCGAAAACTCTGCCGGATGGGGTGTGATTATCGGAGTTTTCCTTGCTTCCTTTAATATATTTATATTTTCGGAGAGCATATTTATTCCATCAGCGTCAATTATCAGCCTTGCCGAGGCATTTTTTATCACATATTCAAGAAATTGTTTTTTCTGCGCCGATTTGCTAAGTCCGCAGCCGATAAGTATGGCGCTGTATTTTGACAAGCCCGAGATAAGGTTCTGTACGCTTTGTGAATCCTCCCAGCAAACGGGTGTATACACAGGTTCCCTAAGATAATTTCTGACGCAGTCAATGACGCTTCTTTCGGACGCAAGCGTGACAAGTCCCGTGCCGGCTCTTAACGCAGCCTCAGCCGAGAGCACCGCCGCTCCTGTCATGTCGCCGCTTCCGCATACACAAAGCAGTTTCCCGAAATCACCTTTGTTTGACATTTCCGGTCGCTTGGGTAAAACCGAGTGAACATACTTGTCATCGGGAATAACGCAAGGATTTTCATATTCGTCCAAAAGCTTGTCGGGAATACTGATGCTTACAATCTCTGTCCTGCCGCAGAAAAATTTGGCAGGATATGACATCATTCCGGTCTTTACCGCTTTTACAGTAAGCGTCATATCAGCCACAAACGCAATGTTTCCGACGCTTCCGTCGTCGCTTCGCACGCCGCTCGGAACATCTAAAGCTATCCTGTATGCCCTTGGCGCACAGTTTGCCTGGTCAATAATCTTATACATCGTGCTGTCCGGTTCGATTTTACCCTTGAAACCTATTCCGAACACGGCGTCAATAATAATATCCGACACGGCTATGATTTTTGCCGCGGCTCTCGGATTATTTTCAAGTCCGCCGCCTTCGCTTATGTACTGCTCAAAGCAGGTTTTAGCAGGCTCGGCGGACGGAGGAGCGTCAAAAACGCTTATACACACAACATTATATCCCGCCTGCTTCATAAGTCTTGCAAGCTCATATCCGTCGCCGGCGTTGTTTCCTTTTCCGCACAGTACACATACCGCGTCAAACGGGCGCAGCCTGTCCTTTATGAGTTCGTACATTCCGTGTGCGGCTTCTTTCATTAAAGAAACAGGCGAAACACCCTTTTTTTCAAAGAGGTATTTCTCAGCAGACTGCATAATCTGAGGTGAATATACTTTCATATTCCTTTTCACCTTTCTCCTTTCAGAAGCCTTATAAATCCCTGCCCATGAGGGCTTTAAGTCCGTACTTGAGTGCGTCACGCGCGGTTTGCCTTGTTTTAATATCCTCGCTCACAAGTTTTTCTTCAAGATTTCTGTAAAACAATCCGACAATTGTTTTGTCGTCCTTTAGAAATCCTGCATTGTATAACGGAAGGGTGTTGTCCTTTACTTCAACAGAGCCAACCTTTGTAAGCAGCGCTTTTACCGCAGTATCGTCCGCCGAAAACTCCGGAGTGGTAACGCCTTCAAGCACAAGTCTTAATATGGTATCGTTTCCGAATTCGGCACAAGCCTCAATAATTTTCCCTGAAACTCCGGCAAGAGAACCGGCGCCGGTCACGTCAACAGTGCAAACCTCATAACGCCCTTTTGAAAAACGCACCGGACGAAGCTTAAGAGATTCCTTCGTGATTTCTCCGGCGAGCACGCCCTTGTAGCCCGTTTCGTCAAAGCCGCGTCCCTCGATGCAGCCGGGGTATGCGTAAGCGGTTTTTCCGGCGTATTTAATGCCGCTCGCCTTATGCACATGTCCGAGCGCAACGTAATCAAAGCCGCTGTTTTCAATATCGCTTTCAAGTATGGGACAATATGGTGAAATTCCTTTACACAAATCTCCGTGAGCGGCAAGAATATTTATTTTATCCTTATCGTGTACGGTAAATCCCGTAAGCGGTGAGTCGGTCATGGTGTCGGAAACAAACGCGTACCCATACACACGAACGTCGGTGCCGGGCAAATCTATGTATTCTAACTTATCGGACGTAAAAATGTGCACATTTTCCGGCCACTCTGTAAATTCATACGGAGATTTTGATGAGTAATAGTCGTGATTTCCGGGAGAAATGACAAACCTGCACGCAGGAAAGGAGCTCATTTCACCGACAAGCATTTCAAGAGTGTCCTTGGTAACATATTCGTCGTCAAACAGGTCTCCTGAAATTATAAAAAGCTCACAGCCCTCTGACTTTGCGTACAGCACTGCGGAAGAAAAGTCCGAACGGAGCTGGCTTCTTCTGCTAACCGCGTCAGACGCAGACATTAACGTAAACGGCGAGTCGAGATGTATATCGGCGCAATGAATGAACTTCATGAGAACTTTTTCCTTTCCCGGCATATTATTCCTATATCCGAATTTTTTCAAAAATGAATAAAAGGCGGACACCGTCCGCCTTCCTCAGCCTCTTTATCAGTCAAGATTGAACTTCTTCTTGAACTTATCAACTCGTCCGCCGGCATCAACAAACTTCTGCTTGCCGGTAAAGAACGGATGGCACTTTGAGCAAATATCCACACGCAGTTCCGGCTTAGTGGAACGTGTCTTAAAGGTTTCGCCGCATGCACACTTAACGGTTGCTTCTACATAATTCGGATGGATTCCCTGCTGCATTTATATCACTCCTATTCCTTTCGATTTCGTTAGCGAACAATATTATACCATATAAATTTATTTATTTCAATAGCATTTAATCTGAAATTGAAAACATTTAATTAACAAAATGTCTAATACAACAATGTGATACGTGCGAATTAACCATGTTTTCTTTTCATAAATCATACTCAAACAGTGCGTCCGGTGAAGATTTTTATTTTTTTAACTGTTTCTTTTCTGACCGCCTCTGTTATTTCTGGCATAAGATCTGTCATGCCTATTCCGCTTTTCCAGGCGTCATGAGCGGCATTTGCGGCGGCGCAGTTAATATCGGTAAAAATATTTACCTTGGCAACTCCGTTTTCAATCGAACGCCGGAAATCGTTGTCGGTAAGTCCCGAGCCGCCGTGCAATACAAGCGGAGCAGCTACGGCTTCTGAAATCTTCTTTAAACGCTCAAAATCCAACTTCGGAGCTGATTTGTATGCGCCGTGAGCAGTGCCGACCGCAACCGCAAGTGCGTCACAGCCGTTCTTTTCGTAAAATATACGCGCTTCGTCGGGATCGGTAAATAAATCGTACTCATCATAGCTCGGCGTGCTGAATTTATGTCGGTTGTGACGCTGCCGATTGAA
Source organism: Clostridiales bacterium (assembly GCA_003343885.1). Classification (GTDB taxonomy): domain Bacteria; phylum Bacillota; class Clostridia; order Oscillospirales; family CAG-382; genus UMGS882. The sequence continues at coordinate 20,742 of QAKH01000088.1, forward strand.
CATATCTTCATAACAACCTCCAAACTGTTTAAATATTTTTGAAAGCACACAAAGGCTTTGAATCGCCATGTTAAAGATAACGAACGGCGAATACGGAGAATTATGATAATGTTACGTTTTTCGCATCGGAACCTATGAAAATGTTCATGTCGTCAAAGCTTTCAAAACGCTTGTCTCCGAGGTAAATTCCGTCGAAGCTTACGTTTTCGATACGCATGTGACCGGGAATGGTCTTTAAGATGCTTTGCGGCATGCGGTGTCCGGTGACATGTATGTTTCGGAAAGCAACATTTGTGTAGTTGACGTCGGCAGGAAGCCCGAGGGGGTTAAGCGGTTTATCAAACTCATACGCGTTTCCGATGAAAAACAAAATAGGCATATAATCGTCGTCATAGCGCTTTTCATATATCTGATTTTCCTGTTTCTGGTAAATCGGGCGGTCAGCGTGGCGGTCGGTATCGACGTAAATGTTTTCGCATACCACGTTGTCAATGTATGTAGGACCGCTTCTGTATATCTGGATATCCATAGCTACGTGAGCTACTCTTATTATGTAGCAGTCTTTGAAGAAAATATCCTTCATGTGGCTGGTACGCTGCGAAGTCCATATCTCAATGGCTCTGCCCCATTCGCACCATAAAACGCAGTTTTGAGTGAGCATGTTTTCAAATATATCTTCGTCGCTTGCTCCGCACGCTCCTCTTGCGATAATGCTGTCGTCAAAGGAACGAATAAAGCTGCCGGTTATTTCAAAATTCTTTCCGAGATATATATCTATACCGTCGGCGTTGTATCTCCACAGTCCTATCAGCTTTACGTCATTTATGCGTACGTTTTCGCAGTGATAAATGTTGTACGACCATTCGGGCGGATCACGGAAAACAAGTCCGTCGATAAGCACGTTTTTGCAGTCTATCATGAGCACGTTTCCGATACCTCTTGAAACGTTTCTCTTTTTCAGCTCGCTTAGGATTTCCTCGCCCTCGGCGTCAGAGTCGGTGTATTCCTGAATACGCTTGTATGGAGAGGAATCAATCACGCCTCTGCCGAGCACCTTTATGTTTTCGGCGTCTTTGGCGAAAACCGAGCCGTATACAAGAGCACTTTCATCGACATATACCGTCTGTCCGGATTTAACTTCTATAAGCCCTGCTTTGTGAACGCCGGGCCCGAAATAAATAACGTCCTTGTCGTTAATGTCTACACCGTAGTTTTCAGGACTGCTTACGAATACATGCAGGCAGTTGTGCCAGCCGTTAACTTCGACAGTGAAATGGCATGGTTTATCGACAGTAAATGAAATTTTCTGCCCGTCAATATGCGGCACTATACCGAAAGCGGTAGGCTTTATCTCGACGCTTTCAATCTTTTTGGTATGACAAACTACTTCTATTTCAGCTTTGCCGTCCAGGCTGAAATTGGTGTAGGAAGCGAATTCCGTCTGATCCTTGGGACGCTGATGGCCCGGCCACCACGTGTTGAACGGGATTGCCGTAACACGAATGTAGCGTATAGGGAGATTAAGTCCGTTGGCTTTTGCGGTGAAATCCGGTGAAACGGTTTCTGCTTCCGGCATTGCCGGTATATGTAAAATGGTATTGCTCATAGGTTGCACCTCCGAAACGTCTGTTTTATCGGACTCAGTATAGCAATTATTTTAGGAAAAGTCAACATTTTTGAGAGGGTAAAAAAAATATAGCTGAACAATAGATGAACATATTTAAATGACTTGACATAATATGCGGCGGATATTATAATAATAAAGAATGAAAGGAATGATAGGTATGTCAGAAGAATGCACACATAATTGCAGCTCATGCTCTGAAAATTGCTCTTCAAGACAAGAACCTGAAAGCATGCTTGAGCCGCTGAATGAAAACAGCAGAGTAAAAAAAGTAATCGGAGTTGTAAGCGGAAAAGGCGGCGTCGGAAAATCAATGGTGACGTCAATGCTCGCCGTTCTGCTTTCAAGAAAGGGCTACAATACAGCTATACTTGACGCCGATATTACCGGTCCCTCCATACCAAAGGCTTTTGGAATACATGGACAGGTTTCGGGATACGACGGCTTTATGCTCCCGAAAATTTCCCACGGCAACGTAAAAATCATGTCGGCAAATCTTTTGCTTGAACAAGAGGATACTCCTGTTATCTGGAGAGGTCCGATTATCGCAGGTGCGGTAAAGCAGTTCTGGACAGATACGGTTTGGGAAGACGTAGACTTTATGTTTGTGGACATGCCTCCCGGAACGGGCGACGTGCCGCTTACAGTGTTCCAGTCTATACCGCTTGACGGAATAGTAATCGTGACGAGTCCCCAGGAGCTTGTGTCGCTTGTTGTTTCAAAAGCCGTTAATATGGCAAAGAAGATGAATATTCCGATTCTCGGACTTGTTGAAAACATGAGTTACGTCGTATGTCCCGACTGCGGCAAGAAGATAGAAATATTCGGCAAAAGCAAGACCGAAGAAACTGCAAAGGAGCAGGGACTTGAGCTTTTGGCAAGAGTTCCGTTTGATCCGGAACTTGCCGCTCTTTGCGATGCCGGAGAAATTGAGAAAAGTACCAATCACGCTCTCGACGCTGTCGCAGAGAAAGTGGAAAAGCTTATTTGACAAGCTTGAAGAATATTATTTGCAAGGGATTCCTATTTTCGGAGTCCCTTGCTTTTTATTTTCTTTAAGGCAGGACTGAATATTTACGGAATAATAAGGAAAAATAAACATAAAAAGCCTGTAACTTCAATAAATGTGAAAGCCTGACTGCAAGGCTTGTAAATCCTGCGAAACAGGGAAGAAAAGGAAGAGTGACAGATGGAAAACAAAATGTATTCCGCCGGCAGAGGAACGATAAGCTTCAGAAATAAAATAAAAGTATGCGAAGCCGCCTGCTCAGGCGGAGAATACGAAAAAAACGGACCGTTCGGAAGTATACTCGATATATTTTGCGGCAAGGACGACATGAAAGCGGGGACCTTTGAAAAAGCTGAGTCTGAAATGGTGCGCATGACCGTTAACACTCTTATGTCAAAGGCAAAGATAAAAGATGAAAATGTTGACATTATGCTTGCCGGCGACTTAATGAACCAGTGCACTTCCACTGCCTACGGGCTTGACAGCTTCGACATTCCGTACGTAGGATTATACGGAGCTTGCTCGACCTTTGCGCTGGGTATGCTCACCGCCGGAATACTGATAGACTCCGGTCATGTTAATAACGCGATTGTCGCAGCGTCATCACATTTCTGTACTGCTGAAAGGCAATTCAGGTTTCCGCTTGAATACGGCGCAGTTTCATGTACGACTTCACAAAACACCGTAACCGGCGCAGGCGCCGTCCTGCTTTCGAGGGCCGAGCCCGATGAAAAAGGCGTAATGTTAGCGGGAGGACTTTACGGTATAGTGATAGACAGAGGAATACGAGACGCAGCAAATATGGGAGCGGCAATGGCAACTGCGGCAGCTGACACTATACTCAGGTATCTTGGTTCTTCCGGAAGAGATATTACAGCTTTTGACAAAATAGCTACCGGGGATTTGGGAAAAGAGGGACTTAGCCTTACCAGAGAGATGCTGAGCGAAAAAAATATACCGTGCGCAGGAATACTATGTGACTGCGGCGAGATGATATATGATTTGGAAAAGCAAAACGTAGGCTGCGGAGGCTCCGGCTGCGGCTGCAGTGCTGTTATGACCGCAGGACATTTTTATAATGAGCTGAAAAACGGAAATATGAAGCGTTTCGGACTGGTCGGAACGGGTGCGCTTATGAGTCCGCAAAGCTTGCAGCAGGGGTTGTCTATACCGTCGGTTGCTCACATGGCAGTGCTTGAAAAGGCCGGATAGTACGGAGTACGCAGTGCGCAGTGCGCGGAGTGCGTGTTAATAGAGTTAACAGAAAATACACAGTCTGCTATATGATGACAGATAGTCTGTCAGTGTTACTTTAAGGAGGTATTTACCGTGATATATTTGTGGGCGTTTACCGTCGGAGGACTGTTATGCGTCATAGCTCAGATATTTATTGACAAAACAAAGCTTACACCTGCAAGAATTCTTGTCGGCTACGTATTTGTCGGAGCAATTTTGTCGGCTGCCGGACTGTATGAACCAATCGCCGAATTTGCAGGAGCGGGGGCTACCGTTCCGCTTACCGGATTTGGGCATTCGCTTATTAAAGGCGTTGAAAAAGCCGTTAACGAAAAAGGAGTATTCGGCATATTAACCGGAGGAATTACCGGAGCGAGCGCCGGTATAAGCGCTGTCATGCTTTTTTCACTTATTGCCGCGATTATATTTAAAAGCCATCGCAAGTGATTATCCTTTTTATAAGCCGTGCATGCAATCTTCTGTTTTCGTTTCCCTACGTCTTTTTCAAAAGCGTCAAAAACGCAATTTATGTACTGTTTTTCCGCATTTCTCCCAATAATGCCGCCATTACCCGGATATGTCAAAAAAATTTTTTCAGAAAATTATAAAAACCTATTGACAAAACGGTATCTTTGTGTATAATAATAACTGTAATGATTACAATTTTATAATAATTACAAATTAGCAATAATTACAGATAGGTAATAAAGATGACGGTACATGAACTTATGTCGGAAAACGGAGTAAAGCCGTCTGTGCTGAGAATGGAGATATATTCATACCTTGACGCAAACAGGACGCATCCGACTGTAGATGAGATATACACCGGTCTTGCGGCAAAGTATCCGACATTATCAAAAACGACAGTATATAATACGGTAAAAATACTCGCACAAAGCGGAATAATCAAGGCAATATCGATTGAGGGATTTCGTACAAGGTATGACGCCGACACGCAGTTTCACGGACATTTTTTGTGCAGGAAATGCGGTAAGGTGTATGATGTAAGCATATCCGACTGTCCTGATTTTCCCGAGAGCGGTTATGAAGTAGACGAGAAAGATGTTTATTACTCCGGCAGTTGCAAAGACTGTCTGAATAAAAATAAAACAAGTAAATAATAAAAAGACAAGGAGAAAGTATTATGAAAAAGTATGTATGCATGGTATGCGGTTATGTTTACGAAGGAGAGAGCGCACCTGAAAAATGTCCTCAGTGCGGAGCTCCCGCATCAAAGTTTGTTGAGCAGAAGGACGATATGACATGGGCGTCTGAGCACTCAGTAGGTGTAGCACAGGGAGTTTCTGAAGATATAATTATGGATTTGAGAGCAAACTTCACCGGCGAATGCACCGAGGTTGGAATGTATCTCGCAATGGCAAGAGTTGCACACCGTGAAGGATATCCGGAAATCGGTCTGTACTGGGAAAAGGCAGCTTATGAAGAGGCTGAACACGCTGCAAAGTTTGCAGAGCTTCTCGGAGAGGTAGTTACCGATTCCACAAAGAAGAATCTCGAAATGAGAGTTGAAGCTGAAAACGGTGCAACAGCAGGAAAGACTGACCTCGCAAAGAGAGCAAAGGCTGCCGGCCTTGACGCAATTCACGACACCGTACATGAAATGGCTCGTGACGAGGCAAGACATGGAAAAGCTTTCGCGGGACTTTTGAAGAGGTATTTTGGTTAATCGTAGATAAGATTAAATACGATTCGATACAGCTCGAAACCCCAGTAAATAAGCCATTTTTGAGACTTGGTCACGAAACACGATTAGCGATTCGTCGTTAATCGTGTTTTTTCGTATTTAATTGTATCTCAAATTTATGTGGGCAAATTGTGGGCAAATCGCAAAAATCGGAGGTCAAAAACCGATTTGCCCACAAAAACGCCGGAAACCCGCATGGTTATGCGGTTTTTCGGGCCTTGAAGTTAAAATTTTTGTGGGCAAATTTTTTTGAGGCAATTTGGGCGTATAAAATTAAGATTCTGATGCTGCTACTGGTATAATTTAATTATCATCTGCTTTAAAGGAGGGCTTATTATGAAAGGCAGTGTCAGAAAACGAGGAAAAACATGGT
>QAKH01000088.1:30304-36242 GCA_003343885.1 Clostridiales bacterium
ATTTGCCCACAAAAACGCCGGAAACCCGCATGGTTATGCGGTTTTTCGGGCCTTGAAGTTAAAATTTTTGTGGGCAAATTTTTTTGAGGCAATTTGGGCGTATAAAATTAAGATTCTGATGCTGCTACTGGTATAATTTAATTATCATCTGCTTTAAAGGAGGGCTTATTATGAAAGGCAGTGTCAGAAAACGAGGAAAAACATGGTTGTACCGAATCGATCTTGGGAAAACCTCAGATCAGAGAACCCAAATTGAAAAAGGCGGTTATAAGACAAAACGGGAGGCTGATAAAGCGCTTGCAGATGCTTTATATCAAATCAATAATACAGGCGATTATGTAGAGAACCAAAAGATAACGTTTTCACAAGTATTTACAGAATTTATGGAAACAGAAGCGCCTGCAACCCGGGCTTATGCAACAATCAAACGCTATGATTCGCTTTACAGAAATCATTATGCCGAAAGATTTGGTTCATATTATATGTATCAAATCACCCGTGCAATGATAGAAGATTTTATAAATGAAAAAAGAACATATTTAAGCGAGGAATATGTAAAAGGGCTGTTTAAAACACTGAAGGTCATATTTGGGTATGCGTATAAGAGAAAATATATGAAAAAGGATATTTTCTGCGAGATCACTCCCCCTCCCGATCCAAGGCATATAGGCGAGATTAAAACGTATACTCAGGAAGAACGCGATGCAATGGAACAACGGCTGCACGGCACGAATTTAATTGTATCGTATTATATCGCTTTGAACACAGGTCTAAGAGAAAGTGAAGTTTTCGCGCTTCAGTGGCCGGATGTTGATTTTGAAAAGAAAAAGATAAAGGTATGCAAACAACTTTTGTTTCAGGATCATAAGTGGTGTTTTTGCCCTCTCAAAACCATCAATGCATACAGAAGCGTTAATATTACCGATAGCTTTTGCACTTTCCTTGCCTCACTGAAGGAACAGCATGAGCAAAACAAAGCCTTATACGGTGACGGCTATAAAAGAAATTTTGTCACTGACAGGCTGGTAAAAAACAAGGAACGTCTGCTTGAAATAACAGACTTTATAAACATAAAACGTAACGGTGAGATGCTGTCTACCAACAGTATTAAGTTTATGTCCCGTGTATTTAAGAAAGATTTAGGTATTTCCTTTAAATTCCATAATCTGCGGCACACTTACGCCACTATTTTAGCAGAAAGCGGTGTAAGCCCAAGATATGTTCAGGAAATGCTCGGTCATTCAAAGCTGGAATTTACGCTGCGTTATTATACGCATGTAACTGAGAAAATGGGGATAATCGCAAAAAACGCTTTAGAATCTACAGTTACATTTTTGGCGTTTTCTAAACCGGTAGACCAATCGTTTCTTGTTGTAAACTAAATATCTTAATATCATGCCATAGAGCAACCTTAAAATGGGTTGCTCTATTTTTATGCTTAAATTTAACAAAGGAGACTGCCATTATGAAATGCTTACTGAAATATCGCTGGGTAAAGCTGATGCGCTCGCATCTTCCTCAGGGCAAGGGCGTAATGGGCGCATGGGCGCGTCTGGCTTCCCGCGCTGCGTTTCGTAAAGGGAATGCCTCCTATTGCGGTTATAAAAACCCTGTAACACCGGGCATGTGGTCCGGCGGTATCGTTGGACTGAAAAGCATTCTTGGCGTCAGGACACGGAAACAGGCGTTAGAAACAATGGATACGCTGTCACGGCTTGGGTATATCAAATACGAGCTGGACCCACACACGAAAAAGCTGACCTATCTCATAACAGACTGGGTCGTGGAATGCTCAGGCGAGGAATGCGCGGAAGGAAACGTATACGCTACAGACGGCTACGGCTTCCTCTGCCTTCCCCGCAGCATTACACAGCGGCTTTCAGACAATAAATACATATTCGATGAATCGGACGCATGGCTTGATCTGTGGTGCCGCACGGTATACATGGACAAACGCAATGCGTTTTCTTTTTTGGCGCCGGCTGTCCAGTATGAAAGCTGCGGCGCCGTACTGACTTTGGAAACCCTCGGCAGACGCTGGGGCTGGGAAAAGACAAAGGTATGGAGATTTTTCAAAAAATACGGGGATGTCTTTGCTTTGTACCGTCTGCCCGGCTCCTACGGATGCCTGGTTTTTAATAAAATATATCCGGTATGTGAGGAAACTGTCTTGCCGACGCAGGACAAAATCATGCGTATTTTAGAGGAAATACGTATTCTTGCAAATGGAAAACGGAAAGAAGCTTCCGATCATGCACACATCAACAAGATGGTTGCATGGTACAGTAAAAATGTCATAGAAACAATACTGTCAGAACCGGAAGAAACCCGCGTTGCACTTTCGCCCCATATAATACGCGCGTATTTTTCTCACTGTCGGAATTGTAAGAGTTATATTTACGACTGCAAGGGTTGTTATAGCCTTCGGTCAGAAAAAAAGAAAACGGGATATATCCGCGGGCCGTGTACGCCTGTGGATATTACGAGGATAGCAAAGGAGTTATTCACATATGAGCAATAAACAAAGCAAAAAAGCTGCGTACAAGCAGGAAGAAGACCGTATTGCAGCGCATTCGGAAGCCTTTATCGAGCTTTTGGTAAGGCGCGGGATACTCGGCGACCAAAAGATAGATAACGAGAAGATACGCATAGCGCAGCAGGAAAAGAAGAAAAACACGTACCACAACACGCTTATGCTTTTAAAACATTACCGGACAATCGCATGGATGCTTGAATGTTTCCCCGATTCCATCGCAGAGGAGCTGGATCAACCGTTCGGCGGCCTGGATGAGCTGATAGACCGGATCGATATCGAATCCTCGCTGGATAATAAAAAGCTTGAAAGCAGGATTGCGGGTATTCAGAAATCACGGATCCTTCTTGACCGGGTAAACGAGGCGCTGATACGGACTTATGCCGATTTCGGTATTACCCATGACAACGATTCGCTGTATCTGGATCCGGAAGCAGACCCGCCGGTCATGAAAAAGATGCCGATCCTCGGCGACCTGCACAAGAACCTGCTGCAAAATAAAATGACCGAGCGGATAGCCGTTATCGTCAGCAGGTTCGTGACCGGCTCGGCGCAGTCCTTTAACCAACAGACCAATGTGGATCTCACAAACAAGTATATCGTGCTGGATCTGTCCGAGCTGAAGGGCAAGCTGCTCCCGGTCGGGAAGATGACAGCCCTTGACTATGTATGGGATAACATCAAGGCAGACAGGACCAAGAAGAAAGCAATTTTAATTGATGAGATCTGGCAGCTGATCGGAGTGTCCTCCAACAAACAGGCTGCCGATTTTTGTCTGACCATCTTCAAAACCATACGTGGGTTTGGGGGCGCCGCTATCTCAGCGACACAAGACCTCTCTGATTTCTTCAGTCTGGAGGATGGCAAGTACGGCAGGGCGATCGTAAATAATTCAAAGAATAAAATCATTTTGAACCTTGAACCCGATGAGGCGCGGTATGTGCAGGATGTACTGAAGCTCACCAAAACCGAGATGCGCTCCATCACCCGCTTTGAACGCGGCGAGGCGCTGGTATATTCCAATAACAACAAGGTTCCCGTTGTGATCAAGGCCTCAAAAGAAGAACAGGAAATGATCACAACAGACCGCGCCGAATTGGAGGTCCTGCTCAGGGAAAAAAAGAAAGCGCACAAAAATTGAAATACGTATTTTTATTAAAATGCGTGTTATAAAATGCTCGGTTCCGGTAAAAAATATTATTGCTAACCGCTTCCTTGAGTGACTTTCAAAAGTTTTTAAGGTTATAACCGCAAAACTATTGACATAGCACGATTATTGCGGTATACTATATAAAAAGAGGAGGTGGCAATCATGATATACCGGCCGATGTATGTAGATAAAATCATGCGGTACGCGGACGCCCCATTTGTCAAAATATTGACCGGGGTACGGCGCTGCGGCAAGTCTACGATATTGAAAATGATAATGGAAGAGCTGAAAAAACGCGGCATATCGGATAAACAGCTTTTGAGCTATCGGTTTGACTCCATGGAATACGAGGACATGACCGCAAAGGAGATGTTTAACGAAATAAAGTCGAAGCTCTGCGACGGTGAAAAGACGTATCTGTTTTTAGACGAAGTACAGGAGATAAAGCATTGGGAGAAAGTTGTAAACTCACTTGCATCGGATTATGATGTCGATATTTATCTAACCGGCTCCAATTCCCGGATGATGTCATCGGAAATTGAGACATATCTCACAGGGCGTTATATTGCCTTTCGCATCTATACGCTGTCATTTTCCGAGTACCTGACATTCAAAAAAGAGTATTCCGATGTAAAAGCTCCGCGGGAAGAGCTGGCTGAATATATCAGGCTCGGCGGGTTCCCGGCAACACATTTGCAAAAATACTCCGAGGATGAAGTTTATACGATTGTACGGGATATCTATAATTCAACCATATTTTCGGATATAGTAAAGCGAAATCAGGTTCGTAAGGTCGATCAGCTTGAACGTATTGTGAAATTTGCATTTGATAATGTGGGAAAGACATTTTCGGCAAAATCAATTTCAGATTATTTGAAATCTGAGCGAAGAACCATCGATAATGAAACAGTGTACAATTATCTTGAAAAGCTGGAAAACGCATATATACTCTACCGTTGTTCCCGATATGATATCCGGGGAAAAGAGCTGTTGAAAACACAGGAGAAGTTTTATCTTGCGGATACAGCATTGCGTTACAGCGTTCTTGGGTTTACGATGACCTCTGTTGCCGCGATGCTTGAAAACGTTGTATATCTTGAGCTGCGCAGGCGGGGATATTCGGTGAATATTGGGAAAACAGCAGATGGTGAAATCGATTTTATCGCAAAAAAGCAATCAGAAAAGCTTTATGTTCAGGTCACAAGGGAAATAACGTCCCCCGAGACCGAACAGCGGGAATACAGCAGGCTGCTTGAAATACGCGATAACTATCCAAAATATCTGTTAACCACCGACAATTTTGCCGGCGGGAATTACGAAGGGATAAAAACGATGCATGTTGCGGATTTCCTTCTGAGCAGTGAATTTTAAAACAAAATAACATCAAAGCAGTGCTTGCGCCGTATATCAAGCGCTGCTTTTTTTATGGAGGTGATACAGAATGCTTTTGCAGGACGAACAATACGTTGTCAAGTGGCTGTCACAGTACGGCGCGCTGCCGAAAACACAAATCATAAAGATGCTCCGCAAGCCGCCGCAGACCGCTGAAAAGATCCTGCGGAACCTGAAAAAACAAATGCAGATCTCCGACGTCGGCGGTGGGTATTATATCGCGCTCGACGCCATGTGCCAGCCGGATCAGCGGACGATACTTGCCGTTTGGGTGCTGCTTAAATTTATTGATTACGTAGACCCGATGGCGCATTATCCTGCGGTGTATCCGTCGCAGCTGTTTTTCCTGAAAGAGAATATGGGCTATGAGATCGTTGTGCTGTACGACGGTGAGTCAAACCTTTTAAAGCTGCTGCAGCCTGAGGATGATTTAAAATATATTATCGTCCTGCCGCATATATCCATGGCGTCACAGCTGAAGATGCCGAAAGCGCCGTGCCTGTTCGCCGCTGTTGATTTTGAAGGGCAGGACGAGCCGGAGGTAACATTCTATTCTATGGAGGCGATCACAGATGAAAACGCGCAGTACATTTCAAAAAGCTCTTGACCATATAGACGAAAAGATACGTGCGCTGCAGGAACAGGCAGGAGCCGTCCGCAGTTTCTGCGAACAGGGCTGTATGACGGAGGCCTATGAAAGCGCATTGAGACTGGAAGAAACCTCGGAAAAAGCCGTGCTTCTGACCCGTGCGCTTCCGGCGTACACGGGGACTCCAAAGGCAAGGCTTGAGGTGGAAAACCTGATCAAGCTTTCTATCCCGGTAGAAATAGGCTTTACGGAGGGAAACTGGTTTTCGCTCCGC
>QAKH01000016.1 GCA_003343885.1 Clostridiales bacterium
AAGTATCGCACGAACGGAGTGAGTGGGATGCTTGCAGGCAAAAACATTATTTTTCCCCCACTTTTTTTAAAAAAGTGGGCGGGGCATGGGGCAGAGCCCCATAAATCCCTCGTGTAGTTCATGGGACAGAGCCCCATAGATCCCTCATGCAGGGTATGGGGCAGAGTCCCATAAAAAATTACAATTAAATCAGCTTTGGCAGATCATTGTCGTCTTTGAGCAGGCGTTCAAGAGTTATAGAGATGTTAAACTCGCTTTTCAGGGCATCAATTTGATTTAAAATACGTTTGGAAGCGTGCCTGCCGAAGGACGGCGCTCGCCGTGTTGCTCGTATCAGCACGTTTTTCGGGGAGTTTTCAAAATCAATAAATTCTGAAATGTTTGCCGAATAACCGTAAAGCTCTAAAAGCTTTGCACGAAGCGCGTCAGTAGCAAGTGCGCAGAAACGCTCCTTTATAAGCCCGTAGTCCGTGAGCAGAGAAAATTTTTCGGTCTTTACTACCGCATTTGCCTCTTTCTGACAGCACGGAACCGAAAAAATATACTTCGCACCGCATTTTACCGCAAAATATAACGCATAATCCGTCGCCGTGTCGCAGGCGTGTAAGCTTATCACCATGTCTACCGCACGTTTCGGCTCAAAATCCTTTATGTCCATGCATAAAAACTCAAGACCGGAGTATCCGTACTTCCCCGCAAGCGCACTGCATCGCTCAACAACGTCGCTTTTTAAGTCAAGTCCGGTTATGTGAACCTTCTTGTGCAATATTTCCGTCACGTAAAAATAAATAACAAAAGTAAGATACGACTTTCCGCAGCCGAAATCTATTATGTTCAATTCCTCCGACGAGTCTTTGGATAAAACATCGTCTATAAGCTCGGTAAAACGGCAAATCTGACGGTATTTGTCATACTTGGCGCTTAGTATTTTTCCGTTCTCAGAACGTATTCCGAGTTCCTCGAATACCGGCGGCAGATTTTCTGCGGTTATAATGTACTTTTTCTGCCTGTTATGACTTTCCGGAACGTCTTTTTCAGCGGAAACGTCCCTTTTTGTGCGGTTGGTAAGCAGCTTGCCTTTTTTGGATAACTTCGCACCGTATACGTATTTTTCTTCGGTCACCTGCGCCTGACGGTACATGCCGCCGAACAAAGCCGCCATCTTTTCTCCAAGAGCCTCTCTCTCAAAGTTTTCGTGAAACGCCTGCTTGTCAGTAAAGCTCTCCGCCTGGTATGAACCGCCCTCAAGCTGCCTTATTACGGTCTTTTTGTATGGACAGCCGTCCGTCGGAAGCGAAAAAACAGCTTTTATAACGCCAAGCCGCTCAAATTCCGAAAAATACTTCTCTATCTCCGTCATGTCGTCCGTTTTCCTTTTACTTTCACTATTTTGTTTCTTTGCGTCTGTTATCAGTCCCGTGAGTCTAAGCTAAACCAGTCCCTCACATTGTTTCCAGCAAATCCAAGACCGCTTTAAACACGGTGTTTGCCGTAAGCATTCTGATATAATCCCTGTCGCTTCCGGAGTGCCCTCCGAACATCAAACGCTCGGATTGCACCCTGCTGCCGCAGGCAATTCCCATGTACACAAGTCCCACCGGTTTTTCGTCAGTGCCTCCGTCAGGTCCCGCAATACCGGTAACCGATACGGCAATGTCTGCGCCCGAAACCTCAAGAGCTCCCTTTGCCATCTCTTCGGCAGTCTGCGGGCTTACAGCTCCGTATAAGTCAAGCGTTTCTCTCTTTACTCCGAGTATTTTTGTCTTTGCGGCGTTTGCATACGTGCAAAAACCGTATCCGAACACGGCGCTTGAACCAGGTACGTCGGTTATTCTCTTTGAAATGAGTCCGCCTGTACACGATTCGGCAAACGCAACGGTTTTGCCCTTTTCCTTTAACTTTTCAACAACAACAGCTTCAAGACGAGGCTCGTCAACAGAATATACAGCGTTTCCGAGAGTGCGGCGTATTTCTTTTACGACCGGCTGTATAAGCTCTTTTGCGGCTTCCCTGTCAGCGGCGGAAGCCGTAACCCTTAACCGAACACCGCCGTCAACGTACGGCGCAACCGTCGGATTTACCGACGTTCTCATCAGATCTTTCAAAGCGTTTTCCACCGAAGATTCGCCCATACCGTATATGTAAACGTTTGACGAAACGAGAACATGGTCGGTATTTCCCGACAGATACGGTATTACCTGATTATCGAGCATCGGCTTCATTTCTCTTGGTGGTCCCGGCATTAGTATAACCGTCTTTTCACCGTTTACAACGGCAAGACCGTCGGCAGTTCCGTGCGCATTTTCAAAAATGCGGGCTCCGCGCGGAACAAGCGCCTGCTTTCTGTTGTTGTCGGTCATCTGCCTTCCCCTTGCGGCAAAATACTTCTCAAGCCGTTCGGTTATCCGCACATCTTCTTCAAGCGTAAGCCCGAAGCACTCGCACACGGTTTCCTTTGTAATATCGTCGTATGTAGGCCCAAGTCCACCCGTCATAACAACAAGGTCGGCTCTTGAAAGCGCCGTTTTCAGACACTCCGCAAGCCGCTTTCTGTTGTCGCCGCAAACACTGTGGTAATATACGTTTATGCCTATTTCACTTAACTTTGCCGAAATGTAGGCGGCGTTTGTGTTTACAATATCACCGATAAGCAGTTCGGTTCCAACGCAAAGTATCTCTGCATTCATTCAACGGTCAGCTCCACTCTTTCAAGATTAGCAAAAGCTCTTTCGGTCAATCCCTCTACGTCAAGCTTCGCTTCTTCCTTCAGAACCTTTTCAAGCACGGGATTGGTTACCGGATGACGTGGGGTGAAAACGGTACAGCAGTCCTCAAAAGGCTGTATTGATATATCAAACGTTCCGATTTTTCTCGAAAGCTTGACTATTTCTTCTTTGTCCATGGCAATAAGAGGACGAAAGACGGGAAGTGCGGCTGCGGCACTGTCGGTAACCCCAAGCGCAGACATTGTCTGGCTTGCAACCTGTCCCAGACTCTCTCCTGTTATAAGCGCTCCGGCGCCCAAAGACAGCGCGGTTTTTTCGGCAAGCCTCATCATAAAGCGGCGGAGAAGCAGTGTGAAATAATCCTCACGGCAGGTGTTTTTTATGGCTTCCTGTATCTCGGTCAGAGAAATGGTGTACATCTCTGTTTTTCCGCAGTAGTCCTGCATTGCCCCTGCTATATCTATTACTTTTTGCTTGGCGCGTTCGCTTGTGTACGGGAAGCTGTCAAAATGAAGCGCTTTAATGCTGACGCCTCG
Source organism: Clostridiales bacterium (assembly GCA_003343885.1). Lineage (GTDB taxonomy): Bacteria > Bacillota > Clostridia > Oscillospirales > CAG-382 > UMGS882. The sequence goes on from QAKH01000016.1 coordinate 3,263, forward strand.
TTTTGCGCACATATATCCCGCAACCGGACTGTCGATTCCGCCGGACAGCAGAAGCACACCCTTTCCTGCACTTCCGGCAGGCATACCGCCCGCACCCGGCAAAGCATCGGTATGAACGTATGCGCCGAAGTCACGTATCTCAACACGCACATTAAGCTCCGGATTGTTTACGTCAACGGTAAGCTCCGGATTTTTTTCGAGAATTTTTGCTCCGCAAAGTGCGGCAAGCTCCGGAGAAGTGAGCGGAAAACGCTTGTCGGAACGCTTTCCCGTGACCTTAAAAGTCTTGGCGTTGCCCTTCTTTTCGCTTACGTAATCGCCCACATATGACAAAATTACATCTGTGTCCTTTTCAAGCTGGGAAGCAATGCTTACCGAAACAACGCCGAAGATTTTGGCACATTCGGCGGCGGCTTTTTCTATGCCGAGCAAAGCGGCAGAATCAAGCGGCTTTACATACATTGTCGACTGAGCGGAGCTTACCGAGTAGTTTCCGCAGTGTTTCAACCTTGCGACGGCGTCCCTTTCAAGAATAGTTTCAAAATGCTTTCTGTTAAGACCTTTAAGTACGACCTCGCCGTATTTTAACAATATTACCTGCTTTATATTGTCATTCATCGTTATTATCCTCGTTTTCTTGTTTTTCAAGGCGGCTTTTTTCCGCCGTTATTTTTTTATTCATATCATTTGTAAATATTTCGTCCGGCTCGAATTTAAGGCAGGCTTTTTTTCCGTTGAAAGAGAAAAAATACAGACTGAATTCTTTCGGAAAAATATTTTTGCAGTAGTTCAGCGAAATTTGCGTTTTCGGGAATTTCGCCTTGTTTTTTTCAAAATATTCTGACGTCACAACGCCGCTTAAGGATTCTTCATAACTTAAAGAACACACGCATACACTTTTATTGCCGGTGATTTTATATACTTTCAGCTCTTTGGCAGATGCTTCGTATACGTAGTCACTCGCAATGTATTTGAGGTAAACTTCAAGTGCGACAACTGCAAGAATTATTGCCGCAACCTGATAAAGCAGGGCTGCGTGACTTACCCTTGAAGAAAAATAAAAAGAAAATACGGCGGCGGCAAAACAAATTACCGCACATGCCGGCGCTTTCTTGTCGGAGGCTTTCGGTCGGAAGGTCATATATGTTCTCCTTTGCTTGCTTGCACATTATTTTTATATTCATTTTGTAAATTCACAAGCTTTTCATTATATTTTTATTCTTATTCAAAGCTGATAATTCAAAGCTGATAATTTACATTACTCTTTACTCATTTATAATTTCAAATACGCATTTACCGTTTTCGATAGTTATCATTCCGTAAGAAGGTCCCTTTAAGTCACGAGGTTCCTCAAGGCTTCCCGGATTAAACAGAGTTACTCCGCCCACGGTTTTGTAAAGGCTTTTGTGCGTGTGTCCGAAAAGGGCTGTTTGTGCGCCTTTTGAAACCGCCGTGTATGCCAGAGTGTCAAACGAGGAAGCACCTTTAACGCCGTACATGTGTCCGTGACTCATAAAAAATGTGTGTCCCTCAAGTGTAACGGTGCGGAACTCCGGGTAATCCTCCGTGCGGAAAAAGTCGCAGTTTCCCCGTACTCCGAGAAACGCTTTTTCGGGAAAAGAACCTCTGACGCTTTCAAGGTCACTGCAGCAGTCGCCTAAGTGAATTACAAGCTCCGCGGATTTCTTTCGGGAAATTATATCGTACATTTTGTCTGTTCTTCCGTGGGTATCGGAGAATACAAGAATTTTCATAGTAAAAAACCTTTCAAGCTTTCAAAAACTTAAAGAAAAACGCCGTTTTGTTTTTGGACGGTGTCGTCTGAAAAAAATCGGCATATAATGATACAAAGCCGGTAAATGTCATCCGGAAAAACAAGAAGATTCGGAGGAAACATCATGTTAAATAATGAACAGATCAAAAAACTTTTATCCATGTCCGATGAGGAACTGAGGAAAAAAATCGCCGACGCCGCCGTTGCCGCCGGAGCTGATAAATTCATGACTGCAAGGGCTCTTTCAGACGTAGGCAGATTAAGAGGGCTGATAAGCGCACTCGATGAACGCCAGGTAAACGACCTGCTAAAGAAAATCGGACCGGACGCTGCGTCTGAGCTTTCAAAACGCATCGGCGAGGTTTAAAGTAACAAATACTGCCGAATGAAAGGAGTTGCGGAAAATGTCGGATATTTCAAGCGACAGAATACGGGAATTTATGAGTGATCCGAAAAATATCGAGCTTATCGCAGGTCTTGCCGCAAGCCTCGGCGGTTCCGGACTTTCAGGTCTGTCCGGCCTTTTAGGCGGAGGCGGCAATAATAAAAATGCCTCCGGCGGCGCTGAGTCCGGAGCTTATGCGGGCGAAACTGCGGGCGATTATGCGGCAAATCCGCCGTCGTCACGGCAAAATGCGCAGTCTGCGCAAAATACCGGCGGATATTCCGGTGAATTTACCGGTGAACGCTCCGGCGGCAATGCCGGCTCTCCTATGGGCGGAAACAGCGGCAACAGCACAAACAGCGGAAACAACGGTGACAGCGGAAGTAACGGCGACAGCTCTTTGCCGGTTATGGCTCAGCCGCAGATAAACTCAGCGGACGCGGCAGTCGTTCCCGCCGGAAGCAACCTTCCCGGAAACAGCCTGTCGGCAAATAACCTTGCCGGAATGTTAGCCGGAGGCGGCATTGGTTCGGATAAGCGTATCGCTCTTTTAAAAGCCATAAAGCCATACGTCAGCGACGAAAAAAAACAGCGTGTCGACGGGCTTGTAAAGGCGATAAGCGTTGCCGGAATTTTAAATAACTATAAGGGCGGACTGTTCGGATAAGACCGAAATCCGCAGCCGAAAACGAAAAGAAATAAAAAACATTGACGGCAAGGAGGACCAGTCATGTACGCAAGAGATTACAGGCAAAACAAAAGCGGAGCCGTCAGAGCTTTCGAGGACGCATACGCGAAAGAATGTTTTTTGAAGCAAACTGCTTCTTCTGCTATGCATCAAACGTGTACCGGACGGGAAAGCCCGTACGAAAACGCAGAAAATAACGCCGCAAGATCTTCCGTCTCGGCTCATCCGGACGCAAGGAGCGGCGGCGGACGAAACGAAAACTTTACCGGATATTCTTCAGATGCAGGGCATGAACGGCAGGCAGAATTTACCGGGCAGACGTGCGATAACGAGTGCGGCGCCTCATCACGAGACGCCGGATTGCCGGAGCGCAGAAAAAGCGAAGGCGGCGGGCTTTCAAAAATTTTCGGCGACGCCGACACCGGCGACATACTGCTGTTGTTTCTGATACTGTTTTTCTTAATGGATTCCGATAAAGAAAACGATTCCCTTATACCTATCATTCTTGCGGTACTGCTGTTGTTCTGATTGCTGTGGCTTACCTTAAGAAATTTACCGCCGGAAACACGTCAAATCCAAGTTTTGCAAATATAAACTTTTTTGACACATAACAAACAGTTTCGGAAAACTACCGCTGTTGGCCGGAAGTCTGCGACACACTGCGTGACGAAGCGAGAAAAAAGCCTTCCGGCAGCAGTGAGATAAATTCTTCCGGAACGTCAAACCCTATTTCAGCGCCGGAAGACAGCGAATTTGTGGATAAGGAATAAACAGCTTTTCCGTTTTCGTAGCAGTTTGCTTCCGTGACGACGCCGTAATCGAGATTCAGCTTGTAGGTCTGCGACTGTGTGTAATCTCCGTTTGCGACGTTAAAGGTTATAAGCAGAAGCGTTCCTTCGTCGGAGGACAGAAGCGAATATGTGTAATTCTCGTCTTCGGGCAGGGACAAAAAGTCCTTATGGGAAATAAGCGCGCCTATCTCTTCGCCGATACTTACACTGCCGCTCGGATAGGAAACGGTTTGCGCCTTTCCGTTCTCAAGCACGCTTATCGACGTTGTTCCGCCGTTTTCAAGCACCATTTTGTTTACGCCCTCGTTTTTTGATACATAAAACGCCGCGGAAATGTCGTTTTCCTTTACAATTATCCATCTGTTTGAGAGAGTGCCGCTTTCCGATATCACGGAATACTGCAAATCGTGAACCAAACTTGCTTCGGGACGGAGCAAGGTCAGCATTTCCCGTACGTTTTCGGAGGTCAAATCCGCTTTAATTACGGTATAATTTTTTTCGGAGACGGGATCCTTGAGAAAGAGTTCCGTTTCTGAGCCTGAATGGGACGAGCCGTCATCCGGGGATATTCCGAAAATTTTCAATATAAATTCAGGCGGCTCCATAAGTCCTATCTTCCAAAGTCCGGCAAGAATGAACAGGATAATAGCTACTACAACAAGCACGTTGAGCAGTGAAAACACGGCTCCCTTAAGTCTATTCACTGTCATTCCCCCCTCGGCACGGTCGTTTTGACGCAAATCAAACGACTTTATTTTTCGGACTTATCAGAATTTTCAGATTTATCAGTTATATCCCGTTTTTCATTTTCATTTTCTGCTATCTGCGGCTGTTTTACCTGAACATCACCGCAAGAATCTTCATGTTCTACAGTTTTGTCTTGATTTATGTTCGCCGCTGCCGCGCAGCAAGCCGCGGAGTCTGCCTCAACCTGCTCGCGCTGACTTTTTGCTATATCCTTGCGCTCGAAGGAAAAATTCAGGTTTCCGTACAGCAAAACAATGGCGCATGCGGCTACAACCAAAGCCTTTATCGGCCAGCCGAACGAAAAGATTATGGCGGCAATGCCGAGCATTCCGCTTACGGCATAAAGGATCATAACCGCGTGCTTTTGGTCAAATCCCTTGTCTATAAGCTTGTGATGAAGATGACCTCTGTCCGGATGGAACGGGCTTTTTCCCGTAAGAATACGGCGAAGAAAAGCGAAAGCGGTGTCGGCAAGGGGAAGCGCGAAAATGAGTATCGGCACCCAGAACGATACAATTCCGTTAAGCTTGAAACAGCCCTGAATGGAGAGTACTCCGAGGGTGTATCCCAAGAACATCGCGCCGGTATCTCCCATGAAAATACGAGCCGGATTAAAGTTGAACGGAAGAAAGCCCATACATGCGCCGACAAGTATGGCTATCATGCATATGACGTTTATATCCGTGTCGGTGCGAAGCAGGGTGAGAAGAAGCGTTGCCGCCGAAATGGTCGAAACTCCGCAGGACAAGCCGTCAAGCCCGTCAATAAGGTTTACTGCGTTTGTTATGGCGGTTATCCAGATAACCGTCACCACCGGCGCAAATACACCAAGCTCGACTGTATATCCTAAAAGATTGAACTGCTCTATGGAAATTCCGCCGAATACGGCGATGATTGACGCCGCAATCTGCATAAAGAGCTTGACAAATGCGTTCATATCGTATTTGTCGTCGATTATACCCGTAATAACTATTACAAGGTTTCCGATAAGCATAGTTACCGTCGGAATTGTGGGCTTGCAGAAAATCAGCACCGAAACGGTGAACGCGACAAAAATCGCGACTCCGCCCATAAGCGGCATCTCTTTTTTGTGCATGCGGCGGTTGTCCTTGGGAATATCGGTTACCCTGAATCTGAAAGCAAGCGTACGTACAACCGGCGTTGACGTAACCGAGATGAAAAACGCGCACACAAACGCTATTACTATGCCGTATATAGCATTATATACGGATCCGTACATTTCAAACATGAAGTAAATATCCTTTCAAACACATTCACATTACTCGACTTATCCTGCGGACGTTTCGACTGTTTCAGAACAGGTCGTCCGCAAAATTTGTACGGAGTTACTTTACCTGGTAAAAACCAACCTTTTTGTATACCTTGCGCAGTGTTTTTTCGGCAAGATAGGAAGCCTTCTGAGCTCCGTCCTTCATTATCTGCTCAAGGTACGCCTTATCCTTTATAAGCTTTGCGTACTCGCTTCTTACGCCCTCAAGTGAGTCGGCGCACACCTCTCCTACGGCGCTCTTGAAATCGCCGTAGCCTTTGCCGTCAAATTCTTTTTCTATTTCCTCAAAGCTTTTTCCGGTGAAGGAGGAGTATATGCTCATAAGGTTGTTTATTCCGTCTTTGCCCTCTGCATAGCGCACAACGCTGTCTGAATCGGTAACGGCGCGCTTTATCTTGCGTATCGTTTCATCACGTCCCTCGATAATTGCGACAAAGGAAGCCGGATTGGGATCCGATTTGCTCATCTTTTTTGTCGGATCGGTAAGGGAGTTTATTTTCATGCCGGTTTTGGGAATATACGGCTCGGGAATGGTGAACACATCGCCGTAAATGCCGTTGAATCTGCCGGCAATATCACGGGCGATTTCTATATGCTGTTTCTGGTCTATTCCCACCGGAACAACGTCGGTTCCGTAAAGCAGTATATCCGCCGCCATAAGAACGGGATAGGTGAAAAGACCTGCGTTTATGTTGTCGGCGTGCTTTTGGGACTTGTCCTTGAACTGCGTCATTCTGGAAAGCTCGCCGAAACCGGTGTAGCATCCGAGAACCCATGAAAGCTCGGCGTGTGCCGGCACATGGCTCTGAACAAACATAACGCTTTTTGCCGGATCAATTCCGCAGGCGATGTAAAGAGCCAGTCCCTCAAGCGTTCTGCGGCGAAGGTCGGCAGGAATTTGTCTTACCGTTATCGCGTGCAAATCGACAACACAGTACAGACAATCGTAATCATCCTGGAGAGCGACCCAGTTTTTTAGCGCGCCGAGATAGTTGCCGATAGTTAAAATTCCGCTCGGCTGAACTCCGGAAAAAATGCGCTTTTTCTTGGTTTCGGCGGTCTCCGGCGCAGAGCCGGCAGCCGAAGTAATATCAGATATATTTTCAGTTTTATTTTCCTGTGACATTATCAATTCATCCTTTCTGATTACTGCGCATTAAACGCTTATATGACGGCTTGTATAACTTTTTCCGTTGCCGCCGCGCGCTCTCCCGACTTACGCTGTCAGGCGTTATGCGTTATAATATTTAAATCCCCATATCCTTTATGACGCCGGCAAGAATATTGACGCCTTTTTCTATCTGATCCTTTGTCGGCATGGAGTAATTCATTCTGAAAGAGGTACAGGGCATGTCAGGTTCCGGCAGGAAGGTTTCTCCCGGAACAACTGCAACCTTTGCGGCAACCGTTCTCTTTATAAACTCTTTCATATCGGTTCCGGCAGGCAAAGTAACCCATAAGAACAGACCACCTTCCGGACGTGTATAGCGCACGGTTTTCGGGAAGGTCTTGTCCATACACTCAAGCATAAACGCGCAGTTTTCGCCGTAAAGAGCGTTTATAGAGCGGACATGCTCGTCAAGTCCGTACTTTTCTATGAAACGTGAGCAAAGCATCTGGAAAAAGAGGTTTGTGTGTACGTCGTTTGTCTGCTTTACCACAACGATTTTCTGCACAAGCTCCTCGTGGCCGCATATAAAGCCTACACGCATGCCGGCTGACAGCACCTTCGAAAAAGAGCCGCAGTAAAGAACAACGCCCTCGTCATCCATGCTTTTGATTGTGGGAACGTCCTTGCCGGAGAAGCGAAGCTCGCCGTACGGGTTGTCCTCCACAATGACGACGCCGTATTTTTTTGCCAGCGCGAGAACAGCCTTTCTCTTTTCAAGCGACATGGTAATTCCGGCAGGATTCTGGAAAGTCGGAATGAGATATATCATTTTTACTTTGCTGTCGGTTTTAAGTATATTTTCAAGCTCTTCGGGATTTATGCCGTCATCTCCCACGTCAAGACCCTTAAGGTTTACGCCGTATGAGCGGAAAGCGTTTAGCGCTCCGATAAAGCTGGGGTTTTCACATATTACCGTGTCGCCTCTGTTGCAAAGCACCTTGCATGCAAGGTCAAGTCCCTGTTGACCGCCGGAGGTGATGACAGTCATGTCAAATTCACGTCCTATGGAGAATTTGCTCTTTAAGCGTGCCGCCACCTGCTCACGAAGAGGAGCGTACCCTTCGGTAATGCCGTACTGAAGCGACTTTGCGGATTCTGTTTCAAAAATATCGTCCGCAAGCGCACGAAGCTTTTCAACCGGGAAAGAAAGCGGAGAGGGGTTTCCTGCCGCAAAGGAAATTACACTTGGGTCTGTGAGTGATTTGAAAATCTCACGGATTGCCGACGGCTTAAGCGGCTCTACATTATCTGAAAATTTAAAATTCATTGTCTTTTATCTTCCTTTCAAAGAAACCGGAGAAAGGCGGTTTCATCAAATGTTGTAAAAATTGGATTACTTACCCATTTTCCGTAGTATTATATCACATAAATTCCTTCATATCAATAACCTTTTAATAACTTTTGTGGTACTTTGTATGTATTTGATATGTATTTGCGGATTTTTGCGTTTTAACGACAAAAAATATCACCCACAGACAAAAAATATGCTTGTAAAATGTAATTGTTTGGTGTATAATGTAGTCTCAATGTGCAAGGAGGTAATTTCAAATGTCAGTCAGACTGAATGATAAGTTCTTGAAAGGTTTTGTCACGGACGAAGAGATAGGCTCATACAAAGCGGCTCTGTCCGAGGCTCATGACAAAATAGTAAACAAAACCGGCGAAGGAAGCGACTTTCTCGGCTGGTATACTCTGCCTTTTGATTATGACAAAGACGAGTTTGAAAGAATAAAAAAAGCCGCAAAGAAAATAAAGGACACAAGCGACATACTTGTCGTTATCGGAATAGGCGGCTCATATCTCGGCGCAAGAGCCGCGATTGAATATATCAAGTCCCCGAACTACAATCTTCTCTCCAAAGACACGCCGAACATTTATTTTGCCGGAAATTCTATCAGCGCTCAGGCTCTCTCAGAGGTTATAAGCCTTTGTGACGGCAAGGATTTCTGCGTAAACGTAATATCCAAGTCCGGTACGACAACCGAACCGGCTGTTGCGTTCCGTGTTTTCCGTGAAATGCTTGAAGAGAAATACGGCAAGGACGGTGCAAGAGAGCGTATTTTTGTAACAACCGACAAGGCAAGAGGCACTCTCAAGGAGTTTTCCGACGCGTCAGGATACGAAACATTTGTAATACCGGACGACGTAGGCGGACGTTATTCCGTTCTTACCGCCTGCGGACTGCTGCCCATGGCTGTTGCCGGAATAGACATAGACAAGGTTATGCTCGGCGCGCGCAGGGCGGCAGAGAAGCTTAACGTATGCGACGTTGACAAGAATGACGCATACCGTTATGCCGTTATAAGAAATATTCTTCTCTCAAAGGGCAAGTCTTTGGAAATCATGGCTTGCTATGAGCCGGCATATCAGTATATGAACGAGTGGTGGAAGCAGCTTTTCGGCGAGAGCGAAGGAAAAGACGGAAAGGGTATCTTCCCTGCCTCGGTTATTTACTCTACAGACCTTCATTCTCTCGGACAGATTATCCAAGAGGGTGTGCGCAACATGTTTGAAACGGTTGTGGACATAAAAGATACCGGCTGCAGCTATATTATTCCGGATGATCCGAATAACGTGGATAAGCTCAACTTTATTTCCGGCAAGGACCTTTGCGAGGCAAACAAAAAAGCGTTTATAGCAACAGCCTTCGCTCACAGCGACGGAAATGTTCCTAACATTGTGCTTGAGGTTGAGTCGAGAAAAGAGGACTGCTACGGATACATGGTTGTGTTCTTTGAGATAGCGTGTGCCGCAAGCGGATACATTCTCGGAGTAAATCCGTTCAACCAGCCCGGAGTTGAGGCGTACAAAAAAAACATGTTCGCGCTCTTAGGCAAACCGGGTGAAGAAAACGAAAAGAGAAGAAAAGAGCTTGAAGCAAGACTTTAATGCTTTATAAAATAAATCTTTTCATAAATAGACTTCACAATCATTAAACATAAACATAAACATAAACATTCAAAAAACGACTGTTCCGAAAGCGGTGGCAGTCGTTTTGTTTTTTGCATAAATTTTGCCAATTGAAAACAGCGCTTTTTGTTGACTTTTACAGAGGATTTTGGTATACTGTGTGCGTAACGGAGCAGGTTGCAGGTATCGGGCAATCGGCTGTTTTTGAAATTAAATCCGGAGGCGTCATAACATTATGAAAACAAGTTCTTATGAGCAAAAAACGTCGGCAGAAACGACGAAAAAAAGAAATAAAGGAGCGGTTTTTATGCATTCAGCTATAACAGCGGCGGCATGTGCGGTTATGCTTGTATTTTCTTCCTGTATGCCTGATGTACCGGCGGGTACAAATAATCCCAAAGATGAAGAGGAAAGCAATGCTTTACAGCCGGAAATATCCGAAGCGGATGCGGACGGCAAGTTCACAATCGCAATACTTCCGGACACTCAACAAGAGGTGATAGGTGAATCAGCGATAGAAAACGAGCTTTTTCTGAATCGCACAGAATGGCTTGCTGAGAACAAAGAGGAGTTGGATCTGCGTTTTGTGATACATACCGGAGATATAGTGAACTGGGGCAATGAAGAGCCGGAGCAGTTTGAAATAGCGTCCGAAGCTATTGCAGTGCTTGACGAGGCGGATATACCGGTAGGACTTTGTCTTGGCAATCACGATACGGCGGCGGTAGGAGTCGGAGGAAGTGCGGCGGATCCTGACAACACAAAGACGCGTGTACGGGATACCGAGACGTTCAACGAGTATTTTTCGCTTGACAGATATCCCGACTGTATTCCTTTTGAGGATGACAAGATAGACAACGCATATCAGTTTTTTGAGGCAGGCGGCAAGGAGTGGCTTATTCTGACGCTTGAGCTCTGGCCGAGAGGCGATGTTATAGCGTGGGCAAACAGGATAGTTGAGATGCACAGTGACAAAAATGTTATTGTTGCGACGCATTCGTATCTTACAAGCTCAGGAGAGCTTATGCAGAGCAACGGCGGATACGGAGCGACATCTCCGCAGTATCTGTATGATACGTTTATAAGCAAACATGAAAATATCAAGCTTGTTTTTTGCGGACACAACGGCACTTCGGCAGTGAGGGAAGATTTTGGTGAAAGCGGAGAAAAAATCGTGTCGCTGTTAGGCTGTTACCACAGCAGTGATAAAAATCCCGTGCAGATAGTAGAAATCGATGTTAACGAAGGAACGATTTCTTCAAGAGTATTTACCCCGATTGACGGCGGCGAATGGACTGACCATGCTTATACCGTTGACGGATTAGAGTTTTAGCAGAAATGGAGTGTATGTACTTTTTTCTCTCGCAGGAAAAAACTACCAAAAAAGTACGCGGAGGGCTTGCGAGTCCTTTTGACTCCCATAGGCGGCGAAGCGCCGCTGCAATATTCGCGAACAAGCAAGAGAAAAAGGCAAATTTATCTTTCGCGGAACCATGTCCGTTTGACTGCCATAAA
>QAKH01000005.1 GCA_003343885.1 Clostridiales bacterium
GTTCATAAAGTTCGTTGTAACTCATTGATTAACCTCCAAAAAATAATGATGTTTGAGGAATACGGAGCCTGCAATTTTCCTTACAGACTCCAACTCCCGAATGTACCGATATTGCCGTTGTTACCTGAGCAGCATCTGAAGCATGGATTTGTCCGAGCTTCTGTACGGCTTGACGGCACACTCATAGACTTCGCCGTCCGCGTCCACGGTCTGCACGGCATAGGTATTGCCGGCGATGACTTTACCCGTGGCTTCATCCTTGATCTCGAAAGGCTTTGCCACAAGCTGCGCCGCCATTTCGTCCCCGAACACGATGTCCAGAACGGTATAGCCGCCTCTGTCGGGAGGCACAACCGCCACTTTGACGTCCTTGCCGCGAATGTTTCCTTTGATGAAGTACGAAAAATACGTCCTGCCGTTCTTCTCGAACGTTTCTCTTTCCACGAAAATCTGCTTATTTGCTTCCATTGTTTACCTCCATTTGATTATTTCTTGCCTCTGGTCTGCGAGATTTCCCTCGCCTCCTGCTTGCTCTTGCCTTCGGAAAGAGCCTTCTTGTACTTATACATGCCTGCATGGTCGCTCTGCGCCTGAAGATATCCGGAGCGGATGCCCGCCTCATAATCCGTCAGTTCCTTGCCTTCCTTCGGCCCGTAGGTATGCACCTTCGCCTTTCTGTCCTCCGCATAGCCCTTCGCCCTCTTGGAAGGAACGGACCAGCGTCGCTTGGAATACTTGCCTTTTGCCACTTTTGCCTCCTGAAATTTAAATTTTGGTTGCCCGTTTTGCCGATAGCGCAGCAGATTGCCCGTCATGCCGTTAGCGCAGCGATTCAGTTGTATATGGTAACGAACGCTTTTTTCTCGGACCGCTGTCCTATGCGACGTCTTGCGGTGAGCGGCCACTCTTATCCTTCGAAGTACCGCATAGGTTTCGCCCTGAATTCTGTGCGTTCGGTTACGCCTCGGTCAGTCGATGTATGTACGAATGTACGTATTCGACGGAAGCCTTTTGCCATCGATGTGTTTACGCTCTTTATACAGAAGCTGATACTTGCTATCGCGCAAAAGCGTTCTACGATAATAGGTGTCGATACTCAAAACGGCATTGTTCTGTTCGGCGTTTACAATCAGGTAAAGCTCTTGCTTTACTATGTAATCGCGCGTCCGATACACGTTCTCAAACAGTTTTTCGTTCTTTGCTTTGTCCATCTTTGAATTCTCCTTTGTTCTTATTTTTTATGAACTCAGCTAATTGCTGCTCATAACGCCGTATCATACATTCGGAAACCCGATGGATCAGATCTTCCTGCTCTGCCGGTAAAGGGCTGCCTTCTTGCGCGCGAATCTTGATATATAAAGGCACGGTTACCATGCCATCGGATTCGCTTTTTCTTAGCCCGATACACGCTACCATCTGATATCTTTCAACCATCCGACCCTCCTTTTTCAGGGCAAACATTTGTCCCTTCACTTAGAAGCCACGAAAAAGGCAAAAATGGGGTCACTTGTTGAAAAAATTTTTTATTTTTTTGTAAATGACTCGCAATCTATCCCTGATTGAAGTAGCATCAATGCCTAATTCAGCGGCAATCTCTGACTGCTTACGGTCATGACAATAGACCTGTTCAACAAGCCATTTTTGTTCTTCGGTCAATACTGCAAGCGCTTTGTACAGTTGCTCGATATCGTCATTTTGAAAAGCTTTTTCTTCTATATCGCTTTCTTGATCGACTATTTGGAATCCGCCTTCAATAAGAGCCTCCAATGACTGATGCCGACGCGTTTCCTTTCGGTTGATACGTTTTTCGTCTGCTTCGATTTGCTCATATTGCATTGCAAATTCGTCTGTGACTTCAATGTCGATATACGTACCGTTGATTTCATACTTGATTGTTTTCATACCGTACTCCTTGTGATTTTTGAAATCCGCAGAGCCGGTTTTTCCACAAACAAAAAGACGGCAGGAAAACGATTAAGATTTGTTTCCCTTGCCGTCTCGCGGTCTGCGGAATATTTAGTTTTTAATTTACTAAGCTACCATACTTGCATTTTGGATTAAGACTTGTCCATCGTCTAAAAAACGGATAGTTGTCTTAAAACCTTTTACGACAATTTCAACGGTTTTACTGATTTTATCTATTCGACAAACCAGCTTGTCCGCCCCATTTCTTACGTCTTGCATCGGATCACCTCCATTTTTGTTTTCGCAAAGGCAAACTTGACATTCGCAAAGAAATATGATACAATAATAAAAACTCGTGCACTTAGCTCAATGCAGTTAACCTTTGCGCCAACATATTATCAAACTGAGTAAGAAGCGAAAAGGACAACACGGGACAAAAAAGGACAATATAAGACAAAATATAAGGGGAACCGTATTTTGAATTTTAATGAATTTGTTCAGAAACTCTATACGCATTGCGGGAATGGTAAAACACAACCTGACTTTCTCAGAGAATTGTTTTCCAAAATCTCAAGCGAACAAGATGATCCTATTCTTGAGAAAGATGATGATTATTTGAGAAAGATTTTTAGTGGAAAAAGGAAGCTGCCTCAAAAAAGCGCTTCCTATCTTTTAACACACTTGGATAAAGGTAAGTTTGATACCTATCTGTATGACTTATTGGCAGAAGATGCACTTATCGAACTCTGCAATGATTTTGAACCAATTGTAGGTAATTCATCAGCCGACGATATCTCAACAAAAATAGCTGATTTGTTTACATCTATACTCAAAGAAATTGTGACAAAAAAAGACATAGCCATTAACAAACATGCTACTCTCGAGCTTTCTAATTTCGCATTAGAAAGAGAATTAACTGAAATAGTGAAAGATTTAGCATCGCTCCCTCCAGAACAACGCAAGATCAATCTGTCTTACGAGCCATATAAGGTAGACGATAAAATCTTGCCAAAAAATTTCTCGCTAATTAGCGAAATAAAAAAAGACGTAGTAGAAAACTATGTCTATATTGAAGAGTTATTTAAAAACGCATCGCAAAAAAATGCTTTGTTTTTTGATCAGATCGCATCGGAAGTAAAATATGTTTGTGATAATTTAATTTCTCAACCGCATTCACAAGAAACGGTCTTTTATCAAATGGTGGCGTGGCTTAAAAGTAAAGTATCCTGCAAAAGCGATATCGCTTGCAGAAAAATAATTTCTTTCTTTGTCCAAAACTGTGAGGTGTTTCATGCTTTTACCAAATAAAATTATCTCTTATAATGAAAGTATTCTTTCTAAATTTCCAATTGTTCTGAATGTCTTAAAAGACAACGATTATCTAATTATCGATTTATATGAGCAATTAAAAACATCTTTGGATATAGAATGTTTTATTGAAGTGTTAGATTGTTTATTTGCATTTGGAAAAATAGAAATAGACTATGTAGCAAGGAGTATTCATTATGTTGTATGAGATATTGTGTGAACAGTTTAAATGTAATGACAAACCACGAGGCATTATACGCTTTAACGAGACATTAAACGTTGTAAAAGGTCATGATTCCGGAACTAATTCCATTGGAAAATCCACTTTCCTATTGGCCATTGATTTCGCCTTTGGCGGAAATTCTTATGCCGAAGATAAAAGTCTGATTAAAAAAATAGGACACCATACAATAAACTATTGCTTTAAGTTTGGTGATGAATTTTACTATTTTTCTCGCAATACAGCTACACCCAAAGAAGTTAATATCTGCAATGCGGAATATGTTTTACAGGAAACTATACCTATTGACGAATACAATAATAAACTATTAAAATTATACAGCATTGACTTACCTAATATATCTTTTCGTCAGATTGTCGGCAGATACTTTCGCGTATACGGAAGAGGCAGTTCAAATGAAAGAAAACCCCTTGCCTCTTATGATGGCGAAGCGCCAAAGGAATCGCTTATCGCGCTCCTGAAACTTTTTAATGGATACACTCCCATTGAAACATTGTATTTAGAACTAAAAGATAAAGATGAACGTAAAAAAGCGATTATCAATGCTGATAAATACAATCTTGTTACAATTATTAAGAGCAAAAAAGACTATCAAAAAAATTTGTCGGATATTGAACGACTTAATGGTGAATTACAATCCCTTGCTCGCTTCGGACGTCAGGAGCTATTGTATCTTGATCCAGCGCAAGCAGAGAAAGCCGCAGAATATAAAAGCCGTTATGAAACATTGACAAGACGCAAAAAACAACTTTGGGCAAAGTATTATTCCATAAAAAATAATGCCGAAAGAACTCATGCCTCAACGGCGCAGGATTTTAATGCGTTATTACAGTTTTTCCCTAATAGCGATATTAAGCTATTAAGTGATATAGAAAACTTTCATTCAAAAATTACCGATATACTGAGTGAAGAATTTACCATATCTATGTCACAAATTTTGAAACAAATAAATGAAATTTCTATTGAACTTACACAAATTGAAGTTTCCTTAAAAGAATTAGATGTCCCCAAAAGGATCGCAGACAGCACTTTAAAGGCATACGCACAGGCTCAGAATCAAATCAACGAACTTAATCGACAAAACGAGCTATATGTCACAAAAAGAGAAATTGAAACTGATATTCGTACCCTGAAAGCAAAATATCAGCAGCTTTTCACAGACATCTTCAAGGATATTACATCTAAAATAAATGATGTTATGGCTAAATTAAACGCATTTATATATGGTGAAAATATAGTTGCTCCGGTTTTAATTGTTACAAAGCCAAATTCATATACTTTTGGAACCGATATGGATGACGGTACCGGGACGAATTATAAAAACCTAATATTGTTAGACCTTGCATCTTTAAAACTCACTGAATTACCGACCATTGCACATGACACCATTGTGTTCCACAATATTGGTCAAGAACCAATGGCAAAAATTTTAGAGCTATATAACAAAAGTGAGAAACAAATTTTTATTGCGATTGATGAATCAGCAAAATATAATGAAATCGCGCAGAAAATAATCGAGAACAATAAAATATTAGAGTTGTCAGGCAATGGCAATGAGTTGTTTGGCTCTTCTTGGATTACTAAGACTTCCGATAGCGATTTACAGGAGTAAATATGAAAATTACATATAACAAACTATGGAAATTACTAATAGATAAAAATATGAATAAACAAGACTTGTGTAACGTAACAAAAATCAGCGCAGCGACTATGGCCAAACTTGGCAAAGGCGAAAATGTGAACACTGAAATTTTACTGCGCATATGCACTGCTCTCGATTGCGATATCGCAGATATAATGGAGATAGAAAAAGGCTGATTATATAAAAAAATGCTATTGCCTTTTGTTTGGAGGGTTCCTCCCTCAGCGAAAAAAGATCAAGGGGCAATGTTTATCCCTCGTTAAGCATAAAACATTGCCTGATTCCTTGACATTTTTCTACTGAGGTAGGTCGGGAAGGTTCGCAAAAGGCAATAGCACAAATAAATCAAAATATAGGAGTGCCATATGGAAAACTGCGTTATATATGCTCGATTCAGCTCCCACGGGCAAAATGAACAGAGTATCGAAGCACAAGTACGTATTTGCAAAGAATACGCCGAAAGTAAAGGGTTGGATGTCGTTAATCTTTATACCGACAAAGCCAGAACCGGGACAAACGATGCGCGCCCGGCTTTTCAAAAAATGATTGCTGACGCCAAGACCGGTGCCTTTCAATACATAATCGTGTATATGTTTGATAGGTTCGCCCGAAATCGCCGCGACAGCATCATCTATAAAGAGATGCTCAAAGAGAAATATGGCGTTAAAGTCATATCGGCGCTGGAACCGATCGCCGAAGACGAGGGCGGAGAGTTTTATGAAATGTTCCTTGAATGGAATGCCGAGAAGTATAGCAAACGACTCTCAAAACGAGTTCGTGACGGTCTTGACACCAGCGTTGCAAACGGCACTTTTTGCGGCGGTTTCATGATTTACGGGTATCAAATTGAATTAGAACCCGTGCCTGGTAAACAGGGAAAATTCATAAAACGAGTTGTAATCAACGAGGAAGAAGCCAAAGTCATGCGCTATGTATTCGAGCAGTACGACAAAGGCGTAAGCAAAAAGCAAATTGCGGCCGATCTTAACGCCCAAGGCGTCAGAATAAAAGGAAAACCCGTTACGCACAAAACATTCGATCATTATATGACCAATCCGAAATATACGGGCGAATTCTATTTCGGCGATAGGTTTTGCACGAATATGTATCCCGCGATTATCGACAAAGCCACTTTTGAGAGAGTACAAAAACGCCTTGCTGAAAACCGATACTTTCTGGGAGGAACAGAAACCGCCAAAGTTCCCTATCTCTTGACAGGAAAACTATTCTGCGGACATTGTGGAACGGAAATGGTCGCCGGTGGAGGAAAAAGTAAAACGGGTAAAAAGTATTACTACTACGAATGTAAAAAGAAGAAAAAGAAACTCTGTTCCAAACGAATAGAACACAAAGATCAGCTTGAAAAATATGTCGTTCAAAACGTAATAGATTTTCTGTCCGATGATGCTAATTTGAAAGTCCTTGTCAAAGACGTTCTAAAGTACTTTGATTCTCGCACGGACGAAAGCGAACTCAAATCGATACGGAAACGCATTGCCGACATACAGGAAGAAGCAGACGCAGCTGCAACCGCCTTCATTGAGGCAAAAAGCCAACTTTTGAAACAGCGCATTGAAAAGCGTATGCAAGAATGTGAAATACTGCTTGCAGACTTGGAAAAATTAAAAGCTCAGCTTGTTCTTGAGCGTGGACAAAAGCTGACTGAAAAAGATATCGTTTCATTTGTAAAAATGATCCTGCAAGGAGATATAGACGATATTGATTTCAGACGCCGTTTGATTGACAATCTTGTTTACAAAGTATATATCAGCGACGATAACACTTATATCTACTTTAATATTAAAGGAGGAAAAGGAATCGAAGAGATAACTTTCGAAGATACAAAATCAGCTCTTGATAAGGAAAATAGAGTTCAAACGCAAAGTGACCCGCCCCGCCAAAAACAAAGAAAAGGGCGTAAAGTTGCGCCCTTTTTTCATGTATAAATTTTTTGGATATGCTTTTACTTGAAAAAACGTTTACTTTTTGTTATAATCAATATATACGTCTAAGGAGTAAAATATGTTTAAGA
>QAKH01000101.1 GCA_003343885.1 Clostridiales bacterium
TTGATTATACATTATATTACAGGTATTCCTATACCGACAATGGTGGGTATCTTATCCGGGGCTGTGACGAATACGCCGGGATTGGGTGCCGCCCAACAGGCTTATTCGGATATGACGGGGATCTCGGATGAAACGATCGCTTTAGGATATGCGGTCGCCTATCCGTTAGGTGTGATCGGCATTATCTTGTCGATGATTTTTATCCGCTATGTTTTCCGTGTCTCTTTTGCGAAGGAGACAGAACAATTGGAAGAAGAGACGGATACGGAATCGGGAGGAGAGGCTGTACCTATCTCTTTGGTGGTGAAGAATCCGGCGATTTTTGGTCGTAGCGTAAGTGAGCTATCTAAATTGTTGGAACACCGTGAATTTGTTATTTCCCGTATTTTACGTAACGATACGAATCGGATAGAGATCGTGGCGGGGAACACGGTATTGAATGGGGATGATAAGATTTTTGTTATTACCGCAGAGCATGACGTGGAGGCGATAAAGACTTTTATCGGTCAAGAAATACAGATGGATCGTAAGCAATGGATTCCGGCGGAAAGCCAGTTTATCAGCCGGCGTATTTTGGTTACCCGGTCTGAAATCAACGGTAAGCAATTAGGGGCTTTGCAGTTACGCCGTTTACATGGAATTAACGTGACTCGGATCAATCGTGCGGGGCTGGAGTTGGTAGCTACTCCTAATCTGGTCTTGCAAATAGGCGACCGGGTGACAGTGGTCGGTAGTGAATTGGCGGTGGAGAAAGTTGCCGAGACGCTGGGTAATTCAATGAAACGCTTGAATGAACCTAATTTGGTGACTATTTTTGTTGGTATAGTTTTGGGTATTATCGTGGGAAGTCTTCCTATTAGTTTTCCGGGTATTCCTCAACCGGTGAAATTAGGATTAGCGGGAGGTCCGTTGATCGTTGCGATATTGATAAGCCGGTTCGGTTATCGTTATAAATTGGTTACTTATACCACGCAAAGTTCTAATTTACTATTGAGGGAATTAGGAATCACGTTGTTTCTCGCCTGCGTGGGATTGAGTGCGGGTGAAGGTTTTGTCGATACGATAGTCAATAAGGGTGGTGTAGCTTGGATCGGTTATGGTTTTATAATAACGTTATTGCCTCTACTGATTATCGGTTGTGTGGGAAGGTATTTTTATAAACTGAATTATTTTACGTTGATGGGATTGATCGCGGGAAGTACGACCGATCCTCCTGCGTTAGCCTATTCCAATATGACGGCAGGAAACGACGCTCCGGCGGTTGGATATGCGACGGTTTATCCATTGACCATGTTTTTGCGTGTGTTGACCGCACAGTTAATGATATTATTCTTTTATACATAGAATAAATATTTTGTTGTTAGTAATGTTTAGAAAAGTGTAAACTCCCTAGCCTTCCGCTGAAGTGATTCGCCGGGGAGGCTTTTCTGAAAGATTATTGAAGAATTATATGGGCGAGGATGAGTAGTTTATACGGCTTACCATGAACAATATCAATACCATCGGTAGCCCCAGCATGTATAACTGCTGTTTAGCTTAAATTCAAGGCTGCGATCTCCGTCGCTGTGAGGTCGGTACATTGGGCGATGGTATTGACGAGGATACCTTTCTCCAAGCCTTCTTTGCAATTCTTCGCCAGAGCTTTCTCCATGGCTTTCTTGTCTTTTTGGGCTTTCTCGGCTCTCATATAGTCGTATGGCTTTTAGTTAAACGATAGATGTGTCAGAGCTTCCTTCCGGGGGAGTGACAAAGATACGATTTTTATCAAGATACGAGGGAGATAAAAATGTCGGTATAGGCATCGGGAGATGCCAGTATCGGTGTGGGCCTACGCCGATACTGCTTCGGGGTGATGCCTATACCGGCATTCGTCGGTGGTGGCAAGGGTTATTCCGTACCATGTTTCTCATATACGCTTGGGCGTATCGGGAAACCATCGCAAGGATAGAAGAAGTTCTTGGGACGAACGTAACCGCCTTGATCCGTACGTGAGTATTCAAAATTATATGAATTATTGTCTTCGTTGTTATAATTTCCGGCTGCCCATATATAGCCAATTGCTTCGAATTGATATATACCTGCAAAAGAGTCCCAATCCCTGTAACCGGTCTCGGGAAATATGATCGACTGAAGTTTACCTTTATCGGTATAGAACTCAAATAATGCGTCTTTCGGGTTCTCATCCGGAATGTCTTCTTTCCTCACATGAAACCAATAGTCGGTTGCACCATTTTCCTGATTATCGCCGGAAACAGTAAAGCCGGTAAATGCATTAACATGGCTCACCTGATAACCTACGGGGCATGGATCATAAACCGTCTTACGTGTCGGAGCATTAGGATCAAGTCCAGGTCTTCCTTGCCACAGATTGATGTATGTCAGATTGTCACTGGCATATTTTGGAGTTCCATCAGGATTAGTACCGACTTTTTTTCGAGGTGGATTATGCCATGTGTCGGGTTTCTGAATAAGCTGCCCCAGAGCATTTCTTGTAGTAAGGCGCAGATAGTCATACTCTTCAGTAGTAATTCCTGAATCATTTCTATCTCGAGTGAGGCGGGGGGGATTATTGATAGCATATATATCATAAAAAGTCCCGTATCCATCCCACCTCGGCTTATTCCCATAGTTTATATTCGTACCAATAAACGGATCTTTTCGTCTCCACTGGTAGTAAGGATTATTCCCGCGTGGGAGAGCCGTATGCGGATATTGTTTTATTTTTACAGTCTTTTCCATGCTTCCGGCGGTGAATTTTATCTCACATTCACGGCTCTTGTAATACTTTATCTTGGCACCATGGTCGGAGCACCAGCCCAGATTCACAGGCATAAGCTCAAACTTCCTGAACTCGTCATGTCCGGTGACAGTGATGGTCTTTTCGAAGTCGAAGCGGGTTACCCAAATGTGCCAGCTCCACATCACAGTCCCGTTATTGTCTTTCACGGCAATTATCGCATTCCCTTGCTGGATGTTGGCTTGACTAACCTGGAATTTAATCCCCCCCATTTCTCCATAGAGAGAAGCGTCATAACTTATATCCGTAACCAAATTCTGCTCGTCTTGCCATACTAAAGAGGCTTCTTTTGCTGTACACCCCTCGTTGTTGTTGATATAAGGGTCTGTAATCTCCTTGTCAAGATGATTCCTAAATGTCGAGAGAATATTATCGCCTGTGGTTCCGGTATATTGATAGGAACTTGAGTTTGTTCCCCCATCATGAAGGGCGTTGCCATATACCAAAGGGAGTTGATACCAACCCGGAGCACCGATCATATAACAATTGGCCGTACACTCTATGCCATATCCATTTGTCTTTCCCCCTTGGTTGGCAAGGTTGTGAGGGGCGGATGACGAGCCTTTCTCTGGGGCACTCTTCAGATTAGCATCTATGTCGACTTCGATATAGTTCGTATCAGCCACAAATGTCACCTCCTGCTCAAAATTTTCGTTGAGTTCACCGATATCACATTTAAGCCAAGAACATTCCGTTGCGCTAAAATCTGTCTCCCCTTTTGACAGATCTCTATAGCTTATCTGCCACTCTAACTTGTTTTTCTCCTTCGTTTCTATATTCTCTTCAAAGCTGGTGACCGTTACCGTATTTCGCGTGTTGAAGTCATAGCCCAAGTTGGGTATATCATTTGTGGGTGTGAAAAACTCTCCCTTGTAATTGACATCTTTCGGCTGCGTCACCCCAAAATATCGTTCTTTGTATATATGCCAATCGGGGTCGTTGGCGAAACGGTTGAATATGAGGGTGAGCTTGTAATGGTGGTTACGCTCCGCGTCGTAGTTGGTGGTGGTGTTCTTGCCGAGCATGAAGCGGTACTTTATATCTCCGCTTCCCAAGCATTCCGGATTTTCAGAATTGTAGTACGCCTCGACCTCGATGTAGGTACCGTAGGGCTTGCCATCTTTTTCGGGCTTTGAATCCGGTTTGCCGTCACCATCCTCGTCCTTTTGGCTCTTATCCATGCCTTCGCCCTGCATGTTTTCATAGAAAAAGAGGGCATCGTTGTATTCGTCATGGGCTTTCGCTGCGTATTTAGCCTCTTGGCTTGAGTCGTAGCCCGCTACGACTGTTCCTTTCTTATTGTCCTTGTCATAATAACAATACGAGGCGGTGTTCGTGATCGTCGGCCAGGCATTGTGCGCCTCTCCCGTACCGTATGCGAGGCTTTCGCCATCTGCGATAAGGTCTCCATAATTATCAGCGGTGTTTTCTGCCTCCTTCACGATCTTACTATCCTTTCCTAAGTAGCACATAGTTGGTATATCCTTGATCGCTACGGATTTGATATAGATAGAGACGCCATCCGCCAATCTCGTGCCATCAAAAGCCACGGTCACTTTGGAAGCTGCCCGGCGCACCCATGCCTGTAGTTTCTGGGTCGCTCTATTGATCACCAATAAGGGAGCCTCATCTGTATTTGAGGCGGAAAAGAAATGGCCGAACATCTGACAGTTCTTGCTCACATCATCCTCTTTCCATTGTAAAGATATACTTTTCAATCCTTCTACCGTTTGAATGGCATCTTCGGAACCTGATAGATCCATATTAGCCACCGCATAGATATGATACTTCCCGTAGGGTATTGTCAGTTGGAACTTCGCCTGCGGTGTACTGGATTCCGCTATTTCGCCAGTCTCCCCGGCACTCCCTGTTCCGTTCGTTCTGGGAACATTTTTGTTAACAACAAAAACACCTTCACCTGCCTCCGTGCCCGGCGTAAGTGGATATTTTCCCTGCAAAGTTTGGTCTTCTTTGTATAGCAGCACACACAGGCTGTTGATCTCTTTTATAGCCTCTCCGGCCGCACGTGTGTTCACGCTCAGCGCAGGGGTGAAGGACTTGAATTTTACGGTTCCACTGATCATACATTCTCCCTCGCCGATCTCACCATAGCCATACGGCATATCGTCTTTGCAAGAGAGCGTGCCAAGGAATAGCACGCATAAAAGGGTATATATCGTTATGTTACGTTTCATATCTTCTTGTTTTTATTCAGATCCATCTATCGGTTTAACTATGAGTTCTCACCAGGTCTTTCAATAGGTTTATCCGGTTCTTCCGTTGGTTCGTCCAGTCCGAATACCGGCTTCAATTCTATGCCCCAATACGGCTTCACGTCCACTATCCAATTGAGGGTATGATCCGTAAAGATGGCCCCCACCTCCACATGCGTATTGCGGAAGAGCGAGGCGAGATGGGGCAAGGTAGCCGTATATTTTTTTGTCTCTCCACCTTCTGTCGTGTGGACGGTGATGCTGTATTCCTGTAGATGATACTCGTCATCAGGGGTTTTCACCGTCTTGCTTTCCGGTAGGTAGATGGCGTTGGGCGCTTCGACCGACGGGTAGGGCTCTGTGCCTGTAGCCGCTGACATATGCAGCTCGGTATGCAGCTCGGCAGTTGTTGTCTCGGTTGTGGGTACCTCATAATCGGTCAGCCATTCATTGTCTTCGCCTGTTTTTGAGTCTTCGGCTTCCTGTCCCAGCCAGTCAGTCCAATCCGTTACCTCTTTTTTCGCATATTGTACTGTGCCGTCCGTTCCCGTTTCCTCGACTACCCAATACTTGTCCTCGCTGTTCTTGTTCACCCGGGGCATCAGGTACATCCGGTCGGTTATCACCTGTTCGATATCAATGCCGGTCACGGTGATGTCTCTCTGTGTCGACTGGTTGGTGAACTCGAAGGTGAATTTGGTGGCGGCCCGTACCAAGTATAGCGTGCCGGGCCCTCTGAACTCGTCGTTTTTGATTTCCTCAAGGGCCGGCACCTCAATCTCATACAGGCCGGTCATCGGCAAGGCGGAAGGGGTGTATGAATAACCGGAAACGGATACATCAAACACATAATCGTCTACCGCCGCCTTGTCCGCGGCATTCGGAATGAACTGCTCGTCGGAAAAGTCAAGCCGTGTCCCGTTGGTATCGGCTAACCTGCCTTCGTTCGCGATCAGATAGATCCTTTTCTGGCTGTTGGGCGCTACCTTGAAGGTGTATTCGTGCGGCAGCGGCGTTGTCAATGAGACTTGTTCGTTATGCTCCACTTCCCACGTAGCTCCGTCCACCTTCTCCCGCGAGACGATCACGATGCGCAGTGTCTCGACACGGTCGTCCGCTGCCGGTGCTTCGCCCGCACGGGTAGAGACTCCTGCCACGGCCGCCTGGAACGTGAGGAATATGTTATAGTCGTCCTTCTCTTCACGGGGGAGCTCGAGGGATTCGCTCGTGCACGAGACGAGTCCCAACAGGCCGTAAAGGAGGAGACCTATACCTATGATATGTCGATACTTCAAATTCATTTATAGTCAGTCGTTTTTACAATTCACCATTGTTGATACGGATCACCCAGTCCTTGACCTGTATCTTGTAGCAGGCGTAGCCTACGATCGGTATCTCCGGATCTGGATCCGGGTCCGGATCGGGATCGGGGTCTGGGTCTGGATCGGGATCAGGGTCAGGATCCGGGTCCGGGCAATCGGGGCAATAAGCGGGGGTGAGGAAGAAGATGATGGAGTATTCGTCCTGCCGGTCTAGGTACTCTTGCGCCGATATAGCGTGTCCCTCCATCTGCGTGAGGAGGAGGTAGTTGTTGAGGTTCACGTTGATCACGTCGTCTTTCCATTCCTTGTGGCGCACGATGAGGCGGAAGTTCCGGCGGGCCATCAGGCGCATGGTGTTCATCTCGGCCACGGCGACGGTCTGGTTCGTCGGTCTGCCCATGAGGCTGTCGCCCTCGGCTATGTCGACGTTTTTCGTCAGGTAGGGCAGGTAGGTGATGGCGGGATCGGGCAGGAGCGAGTTGTCGTAGTCCATATAGCCGTTGTCGGCCACGATGCGGAACGTGAAGTCTCTTACGTCCATGCAGTTACCATCGGTATCTTGCAGCACGAGGCGCAGTTTGTTGGTGTTCTTGGCCAGCGATATTTCCTTGTCCTCATGCTGGGTGCCGGTGATGACGAGCGTGTCGAGGGCGTGCCAGAGAGGTGTCAGTTCATTGGGTTGGGTAGCGTCGGCGGCGCGCTGTGTCCTCACGCGGATCTCCTCGAGGGTGGAGGCGCCGGGTGTCAGCTCGGGCCACTCGTAGGAGCTGTCGTCCAGCCCGGCCCAGGTAAGCAGTTGGTAGGTACCGGGGTCGAGGTTGAGCACGACGTTGTTGGCTTTCAGCTCGTCGCCCTCGATGTCTCTGCGTTGGATGAAATTACCCTTGTCGTCGCAGATGAACAACGCGGCCTTGCTGACCTCGTGCTGGAAGGCGTCGGCGAATTTCATGTTGTAATCGTACACGAAATGCAGGCGATACTCGCAAGGGGGGATCGAGTCGTCGTGTATCCAGTCGCAAGCCGAGAAGCCCGCTATCCAGATAGCCGCGGCGACCAGTCCTTTACAAGTATGAAATAAACGGTTCATAATCTCTTGAATGTTTTGTTGTTTCTTATTCGTTCCTCCTCCCGGTATCTCTCCGGCGGGGAGGTGAGGGCCGAAGCCCTCCAAAGGGCGGGCCGTGGCGGGCACGGCTCGCTCTTGAGGGATGTGTTGTTATTGCAGGATGATATCCTTATTCGTACGTTTCACCCAGTCCTTCACGTAGATGGTCACGTTGATGGTCACCTCGTTACTCTCGTCCGGTGTTTCGGGTTTATCCTTACCCGGCGTGAAAGGTAGCGGGTCGCCCAAACCTTTCACACCCGTCACGTTCAGCTGGTAGACGTTGTTGCGCACGATCGCGAACTCCATCACGCCCATCTTATAGTCATCGTTATTGTCGTTGTGGCGGATCCAGAACTTATGGTAGCTCTTCCCATTGCGGAAGAAGTAGATGCCGTAATCCCTTGCCAAATCTTCGATATTGCTAGAGGTATAAGTAGATAAATCAGTTATATTTAAAAGATTTTGCTGGGCTTGAGTCTGTTTGCCGATAAAGGTGCTATATGTCATGAGTCCTTGTAATGTTTCGTCCCATGCAGTTTTATTTTCCAAATTCTCATTCAAATACCTCTTAAACTTCTTTGACAGCAAGTTTTTCTCTGACATACCGGCGACAGCGGTTTGTACATCCGCCAATGTTGCAGTAGTATTGCCAGTCCAACCCTCCATGAATCCCTTCAATAAACCTTTGGTATCTCCCTCTGCAATATTAAACGCTCTTGCGGCTACGGTCTTCACGTCTTTATAGACCAATTTATGCACTTCTTTTCCATCAAAGTGCTCCGCAGTTAAGAATTGGAAATTACCATCCTTGTCTTTACTCAAATTTACCTCAGAGATAGCATTATTGTTATATTCCATTAATTTGAAGCTGCTATTCGGAGAGAACTGTGTCTGGAAGATCACGCCAGTAGAATAGCCATGCACTTGCGCATCCGTGTTCATCGTGTTTTCCCGGACGTAGGCGATGGGGTAATATGTTTTTGAATTCGATTCCTCTGTATATGATAAACCTGCTGGGAGAGCACCTGCCAAAAGATTTTCATTATTTAAGTTCAAATCGAAATGGTTTATGTATAAATTATCCCACTTCGCATCATTTACATTTGTACTTGCCTTTTTTTTATTTGCAAACTCTTCCGAGTAAACGAAATTATATTTCTGGCTGCTGGTAACGTTGCTCCACACCTCATCTCCCAAATATTGCTTGGGATCATCTGAGGCGTATGTTGTTGTAGTAATATTTACTGTACCTGTTGACACTGTTGGTGAAACCTGTTTGAACATGTTTGTCCCCCCGTTCCATTGGTTTACGACCATGTAGTCGGTCAATGTAAAGTCACCCATGCCATTTACCGGAGAGGACGTATTGTTAAATGCTAATGTCCCGTTTTCAGGATACGCCAAGTCGATACGTGCCGCCAGACGCTCCACGTAGACAGCGGTCTTAGCCGGATTTTCAGCCGTATTCTTATTGGAAAGTGCTACGGTAGAATTAAGGTTATTAGAACTACTTATCATCTTGTGGGTAGACATGATGAATTTGTCAGCATCAGCAACTGCGTTTGTGCCATTTGCCGTTAATCCTTGTACGGCTCCATTTTGTATATACTCCCGCAACGCTTTTAGCGTTGTTATATTGCTTAAATTTGTACCTGCATTCACGATGGTGAACACTTGAAAATGCTCATCGGTTTCGCCCAAATCTTCTTGCATCGTGATTGTTACATTTCTACTGCCATGCTCATCCTCTTCACCACCCACACTGGCATCTAGTCCTTTACCTTCATTGGTCTTAAGATCATAATAGCCCTGTCCATCGATTGCAACTGGTTTACTTTCTTCTATTGTTTGATTGAAAAGATTTAACTGATTGTTGGAATTCAATGTTCGGTTGTTTACATCCGCTTTAACCAAGAATACGTTGATGTCATACACCATACCCTCGTTCTTACCCGGCAGCTCGCCAAGCCAGCCGTTTCCGTCTTCGCCCCAGCCGGCACCGGCCGTAGTACCATCTTGATTATTATTAGGATTTGACGGCTGCGGATCCGCCTTTGTCATCATACCATCCGATACGGTCGATATGTTGATTTTCAAGTAGGCTTTCTGGCCATTGTTCTCATCGGTCCCGTTACTACCCGGCCCGTTCTCCAGATCGTCCGAGCAAGACACCGCCGCGCAAGCGAGGGCGAGTGCCCATAATGTACTTTTTAGTTTCATTTGTTTGTTGTTTAATTAAATATTTATACTTTGATTTATTACTGTTTTATCCCCCTTCGGGGGAGCTTCCGTAGCCCTCCTCCGATATCTCGGGCAGATCCCTTCCGATATCTGCCGCAGATCTCCTCCGACATCTCGGGCAGATCTCCTTGGATATCTGCCGCAGTCCTCGGAAGGGATCCGCGGCAGACCTCGGAGGGGGGGCCGGATGAGGCTTAAATCTCGTCCGGGCTCTCGCTGTCGGACGTGTTCTCCTCGTTCGGATCCTTCATGCGCTGGAAGGTCGTGTCGTCACGCATCTTCTGCAGCAACTTACCCGGCGTGAACATTAAGCCCGGCTTCTTCATCATCGTGGCGGCGTCGAACTCCTTCTTCGTGAGCGAACCTTGGCTGCCCAGCGTGGGGCGGATGCTTCCGAGCTCGCCCAGCTGCACGTTGCGGCCCTCGCTTAGGTGCCGACGTAAAATGCGAGGCAGGCGGTCGAAAATACTTTTCACGTCAGCGCTGGTCAGCGCCGTCTCTTCGGCGATACTCTCGCAAAGCTCGTCGAGCGATACCGTTCCGTTGCTGACGAGCTGCGCGTAGAAGCGCTTGCCGTCTTTCGGGGCGTCTTTCGTGAAGTCCTTGCGTTGTATCAGTTTGTACCTGATTGGCATGATTTACCTCCTTCTTTTAGTTATACATATATATATGGGGTGGTTGGGAGCGCGTCACTCCCCCACCTGTCTCAGGTTGTCTTTCGCTTGCGAGCCTACCCGCGGGTCGTCCGCCAGGCCGCGCAGCAGGGATACCGCCCGCTCCGTGTCTCCCTCCAGCCAGCAGGCCACGGCCTCGGCGAGGCGTTTCTCCGATCCCTCCTGCGCCTTCGCCAGGTAGCGGCGGGCGGCGGGGGTGTTGCCGTTCAGCAAGGCGGTGTTGGCGGCGTTGAGGTTCGATACGGGATCATCCGGATACATGCGTACGGCTATCTCGAACACCTCGTTGTATTCCGGGCTGCCCGCCTCGTAGGTCTGCGCCACGCGGTACATCTCCTCGAGGCTGAGTTGCGCCGGGTTCTTATAGATCAAGTCCCTCGCCTCCTCGGTGGTGAAGGCGCGGATGGTGTAGCTCACGCCGTAGTCGGAATGCCGCAAGGCGGGGTACACCTCTTGCAGGAGGAAGCGGTAGGGCACGCCCCCGGCCACGGTCTTCAGGCGTGCGTCGCGGCGGTCGGGGTCGGTGATGGCGGGGTCGCGGATGATGGCCAGCAGGGCCTCCTTGTCCGCGAGGTCGCCCTCGGCCACGGCCCGCTCCAGTCCTTCCCAGTCCTCCGGCTCGTAGTCCACGGTCATGCGTGCGTCACCAAAGTCGTACAGCCTGCGGATATAGTCCAGCAACGCCTCGGCGCGACCCTTGGCCAGCCGCTCGTTGTTGGCGTACGATCCCTCGGGCGAGGCGTATCCCTTGATGGACACCTCGGCGATGGAGGCGTAGGGGTTCTGGCGTACGGAGTCGATGGTAGCCCGTATGGCGGCCAGCTCGCGGGGGTTCTTGCGGTAGTCCGGGTGGATCTCCGTGCGGTTCACGGGGAAATCCAAGAATGCCTGCCCCCGCAGGTTCCGGCTCTTGACGGCCTCCACCCTCGGGGCGGCGTAGGCCAGTACCGGCCGCAATACGACAGGTTCCGGCTCCGCCATGTCGATGGGGAAGAGCGGCGAGCGGTCGTTTCTGAGGGCTTCCCAGCCACATCCGCACTGGTCGGTCACGAGCGCCACTTCCGACTTCAGCATCCAGTCCGCCAAGGGCGTGCGGACGGCGTATGCGAAGATCTGCTCCCTGCCGTTGAGGCGGCGCAGCTCATACTCGCCGTGCTCGGCAAGGTTGCGGCCTGTGCGCTCGTAGAGGATGTGGCGGTCGCGGCCGTTGAGGACAACCGGAGTAAGGGGCCGCAGGCTGTCGCCCGCTGCGATGACCGGCGTGCATACCAGGCCGCGGTTGGCCGGTAGCTCGATCTCGCTGAAGTCGAGCGTCATGTGGATCAGCAAGGTGCCGTCCGACTTCTCCACCGTCTGGTCTTTCACCTTGATCTCTTGTGCCCGCATGATCATCGCAGCGAGCAAGGCGATCGTTATCAGTAGATATTTGTTCGTTCTCATGACATGTCGGAATTAGAATTGGTAAATCAGGTTGACTGCCGCTTGCGTGGGGCCGAAATAATGCTTCTTCTCGGTACCCGACTTGGTGCCGCAGTTGGTACAGGGGTATTTCTCGGTCTCCAGGTAGAGATAGCCAACGCCCAGCGTAGCCTCCAGGTTCCAGTGCTTGGAGAGCAGCCACGAATATCCGTAACTCAGTCCCGCGCCTGCGCCCCATCCTTGGTGCCGCTCGCCCTCGGTACCCAGCAACTTGATGTCCGATACATTATATAATAGGTAAGGGATATGCAGACCGATGAAATGCTGGTGAGAGGTCTCGCAGAACCAGTAGCGCAGTTCGGGATGTAGCCTCCAGTGCTTGAGCGATTTGCCGTAGCTGCCGTCATCGTTCTTGCCGGAGAAGGGGTTCAGGCCCGTCTCGATGTCGAGGCTCCAATGCCGTGCAAGGCGGAACTCGACACCCGCGTTGAACGTGCCCAACACCCCCCAATACGGTATATTGGTCTTGATCCCGACCACCGATCCCTTCTGCCCTTCCAGCCTCTCCTGCGCATAGGGCGACAGGGAGATCGCGGCCAAAACCATCATGCAGATACACTTTCTGATCATACTCTTTCGTTTTTAATCGTTCTTGTTAATCGTTGGATTTCGCTCGTTGCCTCGCAACCTTGACCGCAGCAACCAGCTCCGGCTCGTGCGTGTGCAGGTATTGGCGGAGGCTCTCCGGGGGGATTCCCAGCTCGATGGCCACACGCATGACAGGGCGTGGGTTTGCCTTGAGGCTCTCGATAGCCGGGGCGTACTTGGCGGCGGTAGACTTGAGGTAACGCTTGCTGCCACTCAGGTCAAGCCTGCACTTATCGCAATCCGCGGCGGGCTTCCCTCCTCTGCGCTCAAGCATCAAGTCGCGGTGCCATTTGCGTAGGTAACTCCGGAATCCCTCGATAGGGACACCCGCACGGTCGGTGATCTCCCGTATCGTAAAACTTGTCTCCTTGTAAAGTCTCAGTGCCTCGGCATATTTCTCCCGGATCTCGGGGGAAGGCTCGGTAAGCTGGTCGTTCCCATTCATCCTGCCCCATTGCCGGCAACCAATCGCCGACTCCCTCCGTCGGTTCTTCCGATCCACCAGGTCTTTGTGATAAAAGCGCAGATATTGGCTGAGGCCGGCGAGTGACACGCCGCATTCCTCCGCGATCGTCGGCAGGTTCTTGTCGGTGGAGCGTAACATCTCCACCGCTTGGGCGTATATCTCCACACTCTCGGGTTTCGCGCCCCGTGCGAAGTTGTCTTTCAGTCCGAGACGCGTCCTCGCCTTCTCACGCCGCTCGATGATCTCCGGATAATGCAGTTTCAGCTGGTTGCCCAACGCCGTACCGTCCAGCCCGAACAGCCGTGCGATCTGCGATACGTTATATTGGATGTAGGAAAGATCGTCGCAGGCATCGATGGCCTGTTTGTATTTCTGGTAGGCGGCGGGAGTCTGGCCACTCTTTTTGCGTAATAGGATACCGTTGGTAGCGTCGGCGTTCACCTCCAGCCCGTTCCTTCTCAGCATCAAGGAGCGATGGTGCCGCCTCAGATAAATCCGGAAAGCGGGCAGGCTAAGGCCGCATTGGAGCGCAATCTGCTTGCCGGTCATTTCCGTGCTGGCATACAAACGTACCGCCTCCGCATATTTCACCGTGATAGCGTCAGGGGTAGCCTGTGGATTCGTGTTTTCCTTTTCTTTCATATATATCTTTGCTAGAAGCGTTTGATACTTATTTATGAAATAAGGTAAATCGCCCCCAGAATTGGAAAGAAACTTATTTACCCTTATACGGGACAGCCTTATCGGAACACCTTTTTTGCCTTTTAGGACGATCGGCTTTAAGCTAAAAAAAGAGAGGAATCGTAATGAAATGTAATTAGAGGTTAAGAGGGGGAGGTTTCGAGTCGCCACGTGTCTTTTACCAGCCTTAGGAGAGGGCGAATATATAAATATTCTTAAATTTAGGCGATAAAAAGCCTAGAGGAGTCTTTTTTACTAAAAAACCCTTCTTTATCTTACCATTTATTGGAGATAAAACCTTATTTTTACCGCTCGAAATAAGGGACAGATGTTTTTTGAAACATTCGTATGCTCTGAGAACAAGCTTCTTGACAAGCTAAAATCCTTATTTCATAAATAAGGATATTTCATGCTCCTCCTTATTTCATAAATAAGGATATTCCCCCTCATCCTCCTTTGATTAATAACTCTATCGCACCGGAAATCTTTTGTCTGGCTTTCGTCAGTTTGGATATATCCAGTTCGCTTAAGTAATAACGTGTCGTTTTCTCCGAGCTATGTCCCAACGCTTGGCTGATGATGGCTACCGGTACTTCATTTTCTAAGGCCGCCGATGCCCATGAATGGCGTGTGACATAAGATGTAAGCCGTATCGGGAAACCCTGCTCGATTCCGACTCTTTCAATTCTTTGTTGTGCAAAGCCAGGCGGTACTTGTATTGCGCATGGGTGAGTCGCTCCACGTCTGGCAGGATGGGGAACAAGAAACGTCTCTTACCATCGGCCGGCCTATATTTCCGAATCAGCTGCCACATGCCATCGGATATCTCCATGCGTATCTGCGATCCGGTTTTTTTCCGTTTGTAGACCAGTTCGTTGCCACGGATATTCTTTTGAGTAAGGTATGCCATATCGACGAAGGGCATACCGCAAGCTAGGAAACTGAAAAGGCAAAGGTCGGTTGTAAGTTCCCGCTGCGGATCCTCTTTCTCCTCACGAGTCTCGGCCAACCGGTAAATGAGTGAGACAGCAACGGCCCTCTTGGTGGTGGGCGCACGTCTCAGCTTCATCCCTGCGAAAGGAGACTCCTCTGGGTGCAGCAACCCCTCGTACAAGGCGGCGTTGTAGACGGCGCGGAGGGCACTGAGGTAGGAATTGATGGAATTGGCAGCCAGCCTTCGCTGCTGTAGGTAAGCGGTGAAGTCGGTCACCGTGGTTTTGCTGATCGCCCCCATACGCATCTCCTTATCCCCCGCGAACCGTAGGAAATGGCCAATGGCTACTTGATATAGCTCAGCGGTAGCCATCTTGTTTAACGCTCGTTTCTGTCGGATCCGTCCTTCCGCATATGTCTGCAACAGGGGAGAAACTTCTTTTCTCTTCTTTCTTTTCTGTATCATGTCTTGTTGTTAAATGGTGAATAACTTGCGAAAATAAAGCATAGTTTATATCTTTGTGACCGATTGTGGTGTAACTGTCGCCAGTTCCGGTGGCGGTTAGTAAAAGGGAATCCGGTGCGAGTCCGGAGCTGTACCCGTAGCTGTAAGTCCTTGTAGCCCCGGCGAATCTTGTTGCCACTGCCTATCGGATAGGTGGGAAGGTAGCCGACAGAGGGTGGACGAGCCAGAAAACCTGCCATGATTTTGTTATGCGACGTTTCGGGTGAAGACGTTGGTAAACCTAAGAATTATTATGCGAGATTTATATTTTATAAGATGTCTGTGCGTTTTTAGCGTATGGCTATTGTCTTTGGGTGCCGTTTCCGGTCAACAGATCGATACGACGGCCTATCACGAGCTTTCCGGGGTGGAAGTGGTGGAGAAGGTACGTCCGTCGGTCACCCGTGAAGGTACGCCTTTGCAAATTATGGACCGGGCGGGAATCGATCGCTTGGGAGTACAAGACCTATCCGAGGCCGTGAAACGCTTCTCGGGAGTTACGGTACAGGATTATGGGGGGATCGGAGGATTGAAAACGGTCTCGGTACGTAGCTTGGGAGCGAAGCATACCGCCGTCAGTTACGATGGGGTGACGATTACGGATGCGCAAAGCGGGCAAGTCGATATCAGCCGTTTCTCGTTGGATAACGTGGAGATGGTTTCCTTATCGATCGGACAATCGGATGACATCTTCCAAACGGCAAGGGTGTATGCCTCGGCAGGAGCCTTGAATATACAAACCGGAAAGCCCACGTTTAAAGACAAATCGTTTCATACTTATCTTAAGGTTAAGGGAGGTTCCTTCGGGCTTTTTAATCCTGTGCTGCATTATGATCAAAAATTAGGAAAGCGTTGGAGCGCATCCTTACATGGTGATTTCGTGCGTGCGGATGGACAATATCCCTATACATTAATTAATGGGGAATTGGAAACGAGAGAGAAGCG
>QAKH01000099.1 GCA_003343885.1 Clostridiales bacterium
TAATGTCTACTGAACAAATGGTTTTGCGAAACCATTTGTGTGAAATTTACAATTTCACACCTAAAAACAGCATTAAAATGCTATTTTTAGGTTCACGACATTGATTGACTGACTGTTTGTGTCGGCTGTCGGGAGACGACATCCGACACAAAGTGCAAGGTTTTTGGCAAAAAAAGCACAAAAACCTTGCACCTAAACAATTCTGAAACGCTTACAAACCGCTATGCGGCTGCGTTTCAGAATTGTTCAGCAGTCATTATTTATAAAACCCGGCTATCTCCTTTTTTAGACCTGCAATTATGCGTTTTTCAAGTCTTGAAATATATGACTGAGATATACCCAACATATCCGCGACCTCTTTTTGAGTCAATTCTTTCCCGTCTTCGTTCGATAGCCCGAATCTCAATTCTATAATCGTTCTATCCCTCTGTTTTAGATTCTTGACGGCGCTTCTCAGTATCTTTTTCTCTTCCTCGTCCTCAAGTTTTCTTTGCACCTCATCGTCTTCTGTTCCGAGTATATCTGACAGCAGCAGTTCGTTTCCGTCCCAGTCCACATTTAAAGGTTCTTCAAGAGAAACATCGTTTCGGGAATGTACATTTTTTCTTATGTACATTAAAATCTCGTTTTCTATACATCTTGACGCATATGTGGCGAGTTTTATATTTTTTTCGCAATTAAAAGTATTGATAGCCTTCATTAATCCAAGTGTTCCGATTGAAATCAAATCTTCAATACCTATTCCTGTGTTGTCAAATCGCTTGGCGATATATACAACTAAACGCAGGTTTCGCTCAACAAGTATATTTTTGGCCTTTTCTGAAATTTTTTCGTTATCGCTTTTCAGATCTTCCAACAACTGCGCTTCTTTAGCCGGTTCAAGCGGTGCAGGAAGTACCTCTGCGCCGTTTATGTAGAACACCGTGTCCTCGCCGAAAAAGTGATACAGAAGTTTTAATCGGCTTCTATACCTGTCAATGGACTTTTTTTGACGCATATTGCTGATTAAAAGTCCTACACGATAACAAAGAACTTCCCATTTCATTTATATACATTCCTTTCTTTGTCTTAACTCTTTTATTTACGTCGTAATTAAGCGTTTACTAAATTATACGGAATTATTCCATCGTCGCCGGCATATCCCCCGGCACCCGATGTATTGTCCACAGCTATTACCGCATTGATGTCAATGCGTTTTTTTTCGCTCAAAATTTGAATTTTATCCGCACTGAATCCGGGCAGTAACGCACTTCCTGCCGCTGTTCTTACAGGAATAAAGCGTATTTTATATTTTGCAGCATTTTCACTGTCGGCGTTTTCCGGATGCCTGTGTATGCCGTCCTTGCCGAAAACATCGTCAAAACTTGATGCGCTTACGATAATTACCGGAAGACCGGTGTACGGATCCCGAAGCAGGTTTCCTGTATCACACAGCAGTTTCACTCTTTTACTTTTTTCACCTATTTTAATCTCGGCATTTACTGTTTTTGCCTTTACAAACCGGGATACAATTCTTCCCACAATTGATACGGTTAAAAATATTATTCCGCTGCAAACAAAAAACATCGCAGGAGTAAGTCCGTTTTTTAAAAGTGACGCATTTCTGTAACGGTATGCCGTCTGATAAATAAACGTCATTATTCCGCCGAGAAGCATATTAACAGAGTAGAACAGGATAATGGTTTTTATATGTGTCATAAACCCTGAGGTTTTAAAAGCTATTGCACACATCATAAAAGAAACAGCTATTGCGCATATCGGTTCGGGGAATGCCACAAATAATTTCAATACACAGTACAACGCTCCAACTAATGACGAAAGAAATATTCCTGCACGATTTTTATTAAGACTTAACACTTTTTCCGTTACGTACAGCGCAAGACAATCCATAATAAAATTTACTGCAAATAAAATGTCTGCATATACCGTCAAATTTCATCAAATCCTTATTTGAGTCTTTTGGTTTCGTTCTTGCCTATTAATTATATTACCGTCATACTATAAAAAATGTCATTTTATGACGGATATTAAATTTAAAATTTGGAATACTATTCACCTTTACAGAATAGTATGAATCAGGACTACGAAATGAGGTGTTATATTGTACCAGGGTTTTTTAAAAGTAATTTTAGATGTAGCCGACGGAGCGGCGCCGGTTTCCGGCGAGAGCGTATATGTAAAAACAACCGGATTTACAAACGACGGGAAAATTACTGCAATTTCAGATTTTCCTGTTGATTCTTCCCGCTACAATTATAAGCTTACAACCGACTCGTCGGGCGCCACGCAATCGGTCAGCATCGAAGCGCCTGATCCTGCTCTATCGCTGAATAAGTTTTCCCCTTTTATTCCTTATTCTTTTGCAGACGTATTTGTAAATGTTCCCGGGTATTACCCGGTACGTGTTCTTCACGCTCAGATTTTTGCTGAAAAGCAAAGCGTACTTCCAATAACTCTGACGCCGCTTTCACGCGGATATATCAATACTGTAAACGGGGTTATAGTATATGAAATTCCTCCGAACGAAATATTGAGCGATACGCAAAGAACACCTGAATTTTCCCCCGACCAGACTGCTGCTCCAATGGTTGCCACAGAGGTTGTAATACCGGAATATGTTTCAGTTCATCTTGGAAAACCCGATTCAAACGCTGAAAATCAATACATTTCCTTTCCCGATTACATAAAAAATGTCGCTTCCTCGGAAATATACCCTACGTGGCCTGAAGAAACCTTAAAAGCAAACATTCTCGCCATTATTTCCATAACTCTTAACCGTATTTTTACAGAGTGGTACCCCAGCCAAGGATACGATTTTGACATAACCAATTCTACGCAG
Organism: Clostridiales bacterium; assembly: GCA_003343885.1. Classification (GTDB taxonomy): domain Bacteria; phylum Bacillota; class Clostridia; order Oscillospirales; family CAG-382; genus UMGS882. The sequence goes on from QAKH01000099.1 coordinate 2,840, forward strand.
TTTGATCAGGCTTTTGTTCCGGGAAGAAATATATTTGAAAACATCAGCAAACTTGTTGACGAACTATTTAACACTTATATTGTACGTCAAGGCTTTATAAATCCGTTATTTGCGGCTTTCTGCGACGGTAAGCGTACAACCTGCGCCGGCATGTCGCAATGGGGGTCGGAAAGTCTCGGATCACAGGGCTTTTCTGCGCTAAACATACTTAAAAACTACTATGGTGACAATATAGAACTTGTTACCACAGACAAAATCGCAAACATTGAAGAAACTTATCCCGGCTTTCCACTTTCTCTCGGCGCAAAAGGTCCGGAAGTAGAGGAACTGAGGCGCAAATTATACCGTATATCTTTTAACTTTCCGCTTATCCCCAAAATAAATCCAATATACGATGTATTTGACTCGGCTCTCGATTCGGCTGTACGAGTTTTTCAGGAAGTTTTCGGTCTTACTGTGGACGGAATAGTAGGAAACGCTACTTGGTATAAAATTTCCTACGTATATGCGTCAGTAATAAAGCTTGCTGAGCTTACTGCGGGCGGTGAAACAGGCGCACTGCCGGAAGAACCTCCGCAAACGGAAATCAAGAGAGGCGACACAGGTGCTGACGTTGCAAGGCTTCAGTTTTTGTTAGGATATATTAGTTTATTCTACCCAAATATTACCTCACCTGCTCTCGACGGTATTTTCGGTCAGAAAACAGAGCAGGCAGTAAAAGAGTTTCAGAAATTGTTCTCAATTCCCGTAACAGGTAAGATTGGTCCTTCCGACTGGGAAAAACTATACGAAGTTTATTTTTCAATACTCAGATCCGTAACTCCTACCATTGGTGATCAGAGTTATCCCGGATTTGACCTACAGCGAGGTTCACGAGGAGACTATGTGCTTTTGATGCAGGAATACCTAAACCGTATCGCAAAAGCTTATCCGGTTATACAGCCGGTAGACACGGACGGAGTTTTCGGTCCGGCAACGGAAAATGCTGTAAAGGCATTCCAGAGACGATTCTTCTTAAAACCTACAGGAATTATTGATGCACAGACATGGGAACAGATTGTAGCTATTTACAACTTTTTGGAAAATCAGGAATAATTATTACAAACCAGGAATAATTATTACAAACCAGGAATAATATTACAATATTTATCAGGATTTTAAGTAATATCAGGATAAAAAATATAAAATAATGGAGATGTAAATTTGGAAAACACCGTCATATTAAAAATACTTGATTTATTACCGACAAAAGTGAAAAATGCCCTTAACAGGCTGTCCGGCGATACTCTGTCCGCTATATCAGAGATTCGCATGAGATCATCAAACGTGACAACCGTAACTTTAAACGGCGAAAATCTTTATTTATGTGATACAGGCATTTCAAGGGAACCGGTAAGATGTGTACGGGTAAGCTCTGACGACATAGATGAATTTATTTACCGGCTTTGCGGAGGTTCCGTATATTCATACGAAGAAACCGTCAAAAGAGGTTACATAACCAAAAACGGATTCAGAGCCGGACTTTGCGGACACATTTTGAGTAAAAACGGCGAAATGTGCGGTTTTACTCAAATTACCGGGATAAATCTACGGATTCCCAACCACTTTTTCGGATGTTCAAAACCATTGCTTCGGTATATTGCTAAAAATGGATTTGCCGGCGGCGGAGGTATTCTTGTCATATCTCCGCCCGGCACGGGAAAAACCACACTTCTGCGTGACCTTGCCATAGGATTGTCAAGGGACATAAGGAAATTGAGCGTAAATTCAGGTAAAGTTTACAGAGTAAGCATAATTGACGAAAGAAGCGAAATATATCTTCCGGAATATTTTTCCGGCTGTACAGCCGACGTCTTTTCAGGCATATCAAAAAGTGCCGGGCTTGAATGCGCCGCACGAGTAATGTCACCCGAAATAATAATTTGTGATGAAATAGGTTCTGACAGTGACGCAAAAGTTCTTGCAAGCGCGCATATAGGCGGTGTTACGCTGATTGCCTCGATGCACGGAATAGGCGTATCTTCCGCTCTAAACAATCACTCCGTTAAAGCGCTTATCGATAGCGGCGTATTTACGCTGACATATGTCCTCTCGAGAACAAACGGAAAAATAACGGGAGAGCTTTTTGACACCGGCGGTGAAAAAATAACATGTTAAAGTACTGCGGCATTGTGTTAGTTTCCGGAGCAATCTCTATGTACGGCGCTTATCTTGCGGGACGACTTGGAAAAAATCGTGCGTTAAGAGAAGCACTGTACGAGCTCTTGATACACATAAAGACCGGGATAGATTACGGAGCTGCTCCGTTATCTGATATTTTTGCTTCTTTTCATAATGAGCTTCTCGATTCCGTCGGATTTACTCCTATTTTAAAGGACGGTTCACATGACGCATTTCGTAAAGCAATTGAAAGTGAAGTTATAAAGTTACCGAATGAGATATCAAAACTATACGAGTCACTTGCCGCTTCTCTTGGAAAAAGTGGTCTTTGCAAAGTGGAAAGTGAGCTTGTTGCGAGATATATGTCGCTTATTTCAACAGAAGAAGACAAGCTCACAAAAAAAGAACAGGTGAAACAAGTATTATATCGAAGGTTAGGCCTTTTATGCGGATTGTTTGCCGCTCTGCTTTTGATATGATATACAAAAAAAGTTTTCTCTGGGAAAGGAATTATACAGTTATGGATGTAACACTGATTATGCGTATTGCAGGCGTTGGTATTCTCGTTACAGTCGCCAACAGTATTCTCTCAAAATCCGGAAGGGACGAGCAATCTGTCTTTGTAACGATAGCCGGTATAATTATAGTATTGCTCATGCTCGTGAATGAGATAGATGTGCTCTTTACTTCGGTAAGAAGTATATTTGGTTTATGACATGAGTTTTTACAAGATTATAGGTTTTGCACTTACGGGGATGATTCTGCTAATTGTGTTGAAGCGCATGAAGGACGAGTATGCCCATGTGCTTAACGCACTTATTTGTTCGGCTCTTGCCGTGTGTGCAGTCGGAATTCTTGCGCCGGTTGTTGAATTTCTTAAGGAGTTAGGTACGGCCACCGGCTCCGGAACGCTGTTTACCCTCATATTCAAATCGAGCGGGATAGCGTTACTAACATCATTTGCGTCTGACATCTGCCGTGACAGCGGAGAAAACGCTCTTTCTGCGAAAATAGAGCTTTGCGGTAAATGCACAATTCTTTCGCTTTCATTACCCATTATTAAGCAAGTGTTCGACGAGGTTTTCGGCATACTTGGATAAAGGATATGCAAAGAGGACATTATGAAAAAAGGATACGGCATTTATAAAATTATTTTACTTATCACGCTTATTTCTGTTTTTTCGGCAACAGAAATTCATGCTGAAGATAGTGATATTTACACCGAAAACGAAATATACTCCGCGGTAGAAGGATTACTTACCGAAAATCCGGACATATCCGATATTTCATCAGCGGCAGAAGCCGGAAACATAGCTTCAGACGCGCTTTCGGCAAAAAATTTGCTCAACTTTACACTGCGCCGGTTACAGCAAGTTTTTTCAGGCAGCTTCCCGGTTTTGTTTCCCATTATTGCGCTTATATTTCTTTCATCAGTCATAAGTGTTTTTAAAACGGACCTTGGTTCATCGTCACGTATACTGGAATACGCTTCTGTTATGGCAGTAATGCTCATAACTTTAAGTGCTGTTAAGCCTTTACTTATAACTGTAAGCGATTATCTTGCAAAATTCAGCACATTTATGGCTTCTGTCAGTGCCACAATGGGACTGCTTATGAGTTCCGGAGGAAGTCCATCCGCTGCCGCCGCTTCTTCATCTTCAGCGGCATTTTCCATTGCTGTAACTCAGATACTGTCAGAGGGCGCTATACTTCCGTGCGTAAAGATTATAATTGCTTTTTCCGTTACCGGTGCATTGTCACGAGTCCTTGATCTTTCGGGGGTAATAAACTTTCTAAGAAGTTTTTGCACGTGGGGACTCGGAGTGTTATTTGCCGTGTTCGGCGGATTACACGCTGCTACAGTTAAAATTGCTTCCGGTGCAGACACACTTGCCGTAAGAGGCATACGCTTCACTGCCGCAAGGCTTATACCGGTAGCCGGAAACATGTTAAGCGAAAGCTTAAAAACGGTCGTAAGCGCCGTTGGTATCATAAAAAACACTCTCGGTGGACTCGGAATTGCTTATATTCTTTACGCTTTAATACCTCCGGTATGCTCAATAATGTCTGTAAAACTTGTTATAATCATTGCCTCATTTTGCTCCAAGCTTATCGGAAGCCGTCCGCACACAGGATTTCTCGAGGGAATTAACTCTGCGCTTAACATATTGTTAGCGATTTGTCTTTTCTCATCGGTCAGCGGAATACTCATTTTTGCTGTATTCATGAATACGGCTGCACAAGTATAAAAATGAAAAAGGACGGAAAAGTTGAAAATGTTTGAAGGAATACACGAATATTTTGCAAGGCTCCTTTTTATTTGCTGTTCCTGCATAATTTGCGAACTTGTGAGCGAATATGCGCACTCAAAAAGCTCCTCAGTAAGTCAGGCACTGAATGTTGTTTGCTGTCTTTGCGTATGTGTCACTGTTTTTTCCTTTTTTACCGGCGGCAGTGATATTTTCCCAGAAGCCGAAAACATTCTGAAATCCGCCGAAAACGCCGGAAGCGCATACTCGGCGCAGACAGGCAGCGATGCACTCATAGAACAATCGAGAATCGCGCTTGAATCTGAGCTTTCTCAAAGTATATTTGAAAATTACGGAATAAAACCTGCTGATATAAGCATACAGTTTAGTATAAATCACAATCAGGACGAGACGCAGGTATCTGTTTCAGCTCTTCAGCTGCTTTTTCCGTGGGGTACGCCTCAAAACAAGGCAAGCGCTGCTGCAAGCTATGCAAAAAATATGTTAGGATGCCAGGCGACTGTACAAATTTCGGACAATTAACAAAAAAAGAGGAGCAAAAACATGGAAAAAAAAGCTGTATTTAAAATTGCTGACAAAAAAAATGCTATCTTATTAGGGGCGGCTTTTATCGGTATTCTTCTCGTAATAATTGCCGGAATTTCCGGTGAAATGTTCTCCTCTTTAAGCGCAAATAAAGACGAGTTATCGCTTGATGAGTACATAACGCAAATGGAACAACGACTTTGCGACACGGTCTGCTCTATTAACGGCGCCGGAAAAACAAAAGTATTCATTACAGCGGAAAACTCTTTTGAGACAGTTTATGCCAGCAATGCAACACTTGATGAAAGCGGTGATGAAACCAAAAACACAAAGACTTCCCAAAAAGAACTTGCCTATTTGACAGACGGAGCCAACGGCGAATCTCCTGTCGTAGTAAAACAAATTTGCCCGCGCATCTGCGGAGTACTTATTGTATGCGAGGGCGGCTCAGACAGTAAAGTACGCAATGAAATTATAAATTCCGTTGCAACCGCTTTCGGAATATCATCAAGCAAAATTTATGTAACCGGAGGAATACAGTAACATGAAAAAGATTTTCTCATTTATCGGAAAACACAAAAAATCAATTATAGTTGTATGCTGCGTTATGATTATAGGAATATCTGTTTATTCTGATTTCATGATCAACAGGAACAACGATGAAATTAACACGGGAAGCTACATATACAATTCTGACACTACTCAGGAAAGCACCAAAATTCTTGGTGAAGCAAAACTTGTTGACAATATGTCTGACACCTACTCGGAAGACACAGAAGCTTATTTCCTATCCGCTCAACTAAACAGACAGCGCTCACGGGATGAGGCGCTTGAAACTCTCCAGGTTGTTATTGACAGCTCCGAAACAATGCCTGACGTCAAAGACGAAGCGTTAAACAGAATGATATCCATAGCATCTGAGATAGAAACTGAAGCGATAGTTGAAGAGATGATAAAAGCTAAGGGATTTGAGGACTGTCTTGCAGTTATGACCGGAGAAAAAATAAATGTTATTGTCAAAACTCCCGGGCTTCTTACAAGTGAGGTAGCTCAGATAACCGAAATTGTTACGCAAGAAACCGGTTTTTCTCCTGAAAATATTGTAATCGTGGAAAAAAACTGACAAAACATGTATTTTTATCTCCCCTTTTGCAGTCCATTTAGTTTACAAAGTTATAAAAATAACCTGCTGCCCACACTGCAACAGGTTATTTTTTATTAGTTAAAGCTTTTTGAATTCTTAAAAATAAAAAAGAGTACGGAAAACGATTTAACAATCCGTACTCTTTAAATCTCCAAATATAAGTTATGCGAAAATACATATTACAAACCGACGCGGCAATCGAATTGGTGGAGACAACTGGAATCGAACCAGTGACCTCTTGCATGTCAAGCAAGCACTCTAACCAGCTGAGCTATGCCTCCATTGCCACTCGACCGTAATATTTTACCATGCATATTACTTTTTGTCAATATGAATATTTACAAAAAGCTGAATTTTTAGAGCAAAATAGATTTTTTAATTTCTAAACTGTTCAGAGTAAAGCTTTGCATATTCTCCGTTCAATTTAATGAGCTCATCGTGGGAGCCTCGTTCTATGATAGATCCGTCTGAAATAACAGCAATTTCATCTGCGTTCTTTATGGTGGAAAGGCGATGTGCTACGACAATTGTTGTTCTGCCTTTACATAGTTCATCGAGGGACTTCTGTATAAGTATCTCGGTCGTATTGTCAAGGGCACTTGTCGCTTCATCAAGTATCAGTATCGGCGGATTTTTCAAGAAAACTCTTGCGATACTCAATCTTTGCTTTTGTCCGCCCGACAATCTGACTCCCCTCTCGCCTATCTGGGTATCGTATCCGTCTTCCATAGACATTATATAGTCGTGAATATTAGCTCGTTTTGCGGCTTCTATGACCTCTTGGTCAGTGGCGTCAAGTCTTCCATACAAAATATTTTCTTTAATGCTTGCGTTAAACAGGTATATATCCTGTTGTACTATTCCGATATTCTTTCTCAGAGAATCAAGTGTTATATCGTGTATTTCCGTGTCGTCGATAAATATCTTTCCCTGTGTAACATCATAAAAGTGGGGTATGAGGTGACAAATTGTTGTTTTACCTCCGCCGCTCGGTCCTACAAGAGCAAAAGTCTCACCGGTCGGTATGTCCATTGAAACATTATTCAGAACGTTTTCTCCCGTTCCGTAGCTATATGAAACATTTTCAAAACGTATATGTCCTGACACTTTTCCGATATCCTTGGCTGATTCTCCGTCTTTTTCAGGCTCCGCGTCCATTATTTCAAGAAAGCGCTCAAATCCTGTAATTCCATCCTGGTACTGTTCCATGAAGTTTATTAAAGTAATAAGCGGCGTTATAAACAAGTTGACAGAAATTATAAATGCTGAGTAATCACCGAATCCGATTATTCCGTTATAAAGAAACAGTCCTCCGGCAATCAGTACTACAACGTTAAAGATATTAGTAACAAAAGATGTTGTTGATGAAAACTGTCCCATTGCCTTATAAGCGCTTCTTCTTGCATCCACAAACTGTTTGTTCCCTATTTCAAATTTTTCCTGCTCTTTCTCAGAATTTGTAAAAGCTTTTGTAACACGTATACCCGAAATACTGCTCTCCAAAGCTGAATTGATAACTGCGACAGCTTTACGGCTTTCCGAAAAAGCCGCACGCATTCTCTTTCGCAAGTTCAAAGATATGAATACAAGCAGCGGCACACACAGAAAGATGATGAGCGTCAGATAGAAATTTATAACAGAAAGATAAACGAAGGAAATAATTATTGAAATGGAACAGATGATAAGATTTTCCGGGCCATGGTGGGCAAGTTCACTGACGTTCATGAGGTCATTTGTCATTCTGCTCATGATTTTTCCCGTTTCGTTTGCGTCGTAGAAGGAATACGGCAGAGTCTGGAGCTTTTTAAACATATCGCTTCTCATTTGAGCCTGCATTTTTACGCCCATAACGTGTCCTTGATACTGCACAAAATAGTCGAGCATCATACGCACAAAATACAGTCCAAGGAGCAAAGCGCCGAAAGCAACAATCATTTTATACTTTTTTTCCGGTATCAGGTTATTAAGCATTTCCCTTGTAACAATAGGGTAAATGATTCCGATAAGTGAAATAAGAAGTGAAGCGCACATATCCATAATAAACAGTTTTTTGTGCGGCTTATAGTAGTGCAAGAACCTTTTCAGCATATTTAAAATACCTTTCATTTTCCTTTAATTTGATTACCAGTTTATTATATATCATCATGGCAAATAGTTCAATATAAAATATCAAATGTTAATATGTAATGGATGGAATTTTCCATCTAATACATATGACTTCGGCTAATTTGTGGTGAATCGAAAAGCTGCTGTAGGAAAGGAATAAAAAAGTCTTATACCCGCTGACAAATTTTGTTTGCATCAGTACCTTAGTAAATAAGCAACGGGAGCAAACACATTTTGACGGTCGCCCCCGTTTTTATATCGGTTTATTCTTTTACAAAAATATATTTGCACGCTCTTGGCTCTTTGCCGTAAACATAGTCACCGGATTTCCAATCAACAGCAAGGTATTCCACTCCGTCAACCTCTCTGATTTCGTAGCCGGAGGCAATTTCATAGCGCTTTTCAAGAGTGTAACCCTTTGTCCATTCCATTTTTACGACACCGTTCTTTTGTGATCTTTCGGCAGAACCGTCGGGATTGAAAGTGATACTTTCAACAAAAAGGTTATCCTTATTCCAATTTTGAGTCGCAGGATCAAATTTGCTATCAAAATCATAACCATAGAAATCTCTTACTACCCACTTGCCGATGACTTGCTCATCAAGGATAAACGGATAATCGACAAAATCACGGCGGCGAATATCGGCAGCGTGATAGATATTGCTGTCTACCTTTTCATATACCCATATTGCAAGGTGTGACAGCTTGTGAGAGCCGTCCATATATGTTTGCATTTTGAGGAATAGCAAGATATGCCCATATTGATTTCTTATACTATACGGGTGCTTGAAATTTCTGTTTCCGCCCGTGAATAGGAATCCTTTTGTCCATCCACCGAGATTCCAATACTTTTCGCCGTTTTCGAGAAAATACAGTTCTTCAAGCCAACCTCTGTGATGAGATTTTGGGTGACCGTAAAGGAATTGTTCTTCGCTCGGCACGATGTCGAGTAGCTTCCACTTTCCGAGAACTTCATCATCGTTCTCAAATGGGAGCTTTTCTTCGCTAGTGAGATTATCGATAGGACGGTAAACAGGGACTTTTAAGTCAACCGTTCCATCATCGTGGTAAAATTCATAGAATGCCCCGACCACCTGCAGATTTTCTTCTCCGATATACTTTGTCATCGCACGGTATGCGGAATCAAGTTCATCCCCCTTGCAGATGAGAGAGGCAATATCTCCCGGCAAAGTGATCATTCTTTCTTCATATGAGCTTCCTTTGGGAAAAGAAGCGGTGATCTCCACACAAACCGCCATGTCAAAATCAGTATCTTTGTAGTTAGTTTCATAGTTGATAATCAATTTGCGTGAACCGATGATGTGCTTCGGCAGAGCTTTTGCAATTTTGACTGCCATAGAATATGCTTCGTTTTTTGTTTTAAATATTTGTCGGACATATGCCACACGGACTGAGTCCGAACTTCTGATAATTACATTAAACATTTGTTGCTCTCCTTCTGTAATGATTTTCCGAACGGTTTCGAGACGTCTGAGCTGTGTTTCGGTTGACTTTAGCTGATCTCTCAGTTCGGCTTCTTTTGCATCGAGCATAGCAACCACATCATCTGATACACTTGCATTTAAGTGACAGCGGATCTCGTCAAGAGAAAATCCGAGTTCCTTGAATGCAACGATACGATGGCAATCTGCAAGCCGAGCTGCTGAGTAGTATCGGTATCCCGTAAAGCGGTCAATCTCGTCCGGAACGAGCAACCCAATACTATCGTAATATCGAAGTGTTTTTACGGGAAGCTGACAGAGCTTTGAAAGCTCACCGATCTTATACATATAGTCACATCCTTTTGCCTGAAATCAAGGTAAAATAGGTACCGTTTTTACCTTGCGAGATCATTGTATCATTACAGCCCAGTGGAGAGTCAATAGGAAGACAAAAACTTTTTCAATAATATTTTATCATATTTTCGTGTGTAATCAAGATTATATCCTTGCCGCGTGAGAATTACCTTTTCAGCGAAGCTTAGCGTTCAATGACAATTTTTAATTCACCCATTGATTGAGTATTTATTAAGCGTTTACAATTTTTCGCAAAATTCCCCTTGACAAATTGCGTCTCAACTTTTGCTTTTGGCAAATCGCACATAAAATTCTTGCAAGTTTTTAGAAATATGGTATAATAGCATAAAGATATAGATTGAAATTTAGTTGGAGACAATGAAATGAGCAGAACAGAAAATACAATATTTACAAATATGTGCATGATATATGATAACACCGGAAGAGTTCTCGTACAGAACAGATTAGATTCCAGTTGGCCAGGTATTGCCTTTCCCGGTGGTCATGTAGAGAAGGGTGAGCCTTTTACAGATGCGGCAATCAGAGAAGTACACGAAGAAACCGGTCTTACAGTATCACATCTTCATATGTGCGGAGTTAAAGACTGGGTTCGAGATGATGGAACAAGGTATGTTGTACACCTTTATAAAACCAATGTTTTTGAGGGAGAACTCATTTCTTCAGATGAAGGAGAAGTATGGTGGGTACCACTTAGTGAGTTGCCTGACATGAAACTTTCTAAAAGCATGAAAACTATGCTTAGACTCTTTTTTGAAGATGATTTAACTGAGCAGTTCTTTTACAAAGAAAATGGTGAATGGATTGAAGTGCTGAAATAGCAAAAACAAGTTAAAAATTCTACCGAACGGAGGAAATAAACAGTGCAGCTTATTTATGGTATTCCGGAAGATATTGACAAATGGATGGGGCTTGTAAAACAAGTAAGATATAATTTTCCCGGTTTAGAAACGGATGAAAAGATAAATGAGCACAGAACCACAGTTCTTAAATTCATGAGCAAAAGGCAAGCCGTTTGCATGAAAGAAAAAAATGAAATCGTGGGTGTTTTGCTGTTTTCAATAAGGCACAATATGATTTGCTTTATTGCTGTTTCTCCAGACTATCGTCGACGTGGCGTAGCCTCAATGCTCTTGAAAGAAGCGCTGTATAATTTAGACAGGACAAAAGAAATATCGTTATCCACCTTTCGAGCAGACGATGAAAAAGGAACTGCTCCAAGAGCACTCTATGAAAAACACGGTTTTATCGAAGATGCGTTAGTTGAGGAATTTAATTATCCGAATCAGAGATATGTATTGCACCCTATTGGATCTGAACGAAAAAACAGGCAAATTGCGGTAAACAAGGTGGTGCGTGAAATCAGTACCAGGCTTCAAGGCAACGATGCATCAATTTACCTATACGGCTCCTCTGTTCTGAACGACTTCAGGCTGGGATGGAGCGACATTGATATCTTAGTTTTGACGGACAAGCAGATTACGGAAGAACAAGCTCAAAAGCTCGTCGGTCTACGACAAACGATGCTTGAGAAAGAACCCGACAACCCGTATTACCGTTGCTTTGAGGGAGGAATGATGACTTATGATGCGTTTATTTCCGGAAAAGCCGACCGAGTGGTGTATTGGGGCACCGACAGTGAAAAAATAACCGATCATTATACGCTAGATAGTTTCGGCATGACAGAGTTGATTGAGATTAGTGTTTTGTTATACGGAACCGACATCCGAAATCAGCTGAAAGCACCTGAGTTCAATGAACTGTATGCCGATGTTAAGCACCACTATGACACTATAAGAAAATATGCGCAGAAAACCGGGCGCACCATCTATTCCTTTGGCTGGATGCTGGATATCGCGCGGTGCATCTACACGCTACGCACCGGCAAAATCATTGCAAAGACCGATGCGGCAGACTGGGCGTTAGAAAGCAATCTCTGCCCGGATCCTGATGCTCTCAGAATCGCTCTGGAGGTCCGCAGGAGCCCGCTTAATCACAAGGAAGATAAACAGACCTTCGACTACGCAGAAACGCTTGCAGAGCCGATACAACGCTTTGCGGACGTCCTGGAGAAGGAATTGAAAAGAAGCGAGGTGTAAAAATGCTGTTTGGAATGCCAACCTTGATAGAAACGAACACCCTTGAGGGCTGTGCCGTTCTCTGCAAGGATTTCAATTTGGATTTTATAGAACTCAACATGAATTTGCCACAGTATCAACTGCAAAACATTGATGTCGCGCACTTCAATGATGTTGCAAACAAGTATGGGATATTCTACACAATTCATTTGGATGAGAATCTCAACATCAGTGATTTTAATTCTTATATTGCAGATGGATACCGACGCACAGTAGTAGAAACCATTGCGCTGGCTAAGGACCTTGGCGTTTCAATCATAAACATGCATTTATCACGAGGAGTATACTTTACTCTCCCAGATAAAAAAGTGTATCTTTTTGCTGAATATCGTGATCAATATTTGAAAAGTATAGCTGATTTCCGTCTGTTGTGCGAGACAGCAATTGGAGAAGCCGATATAAAGATGTGCATTGAGAATTGTGATGGTTTTCCTGAATTTCAAAAAGAAGCTCTGAATATTCTTCTTCAATCTTCAGTATTTGGACTGACTTTTGACATCGGACATAACCACGGGTGCGGAAATCTTGATGAACCTTATATTGTCGAGAACCAAGAGAGTCTTTGTCATATGCATATGCATGATGCTTTGGGAAAGAAAAACCACTTGGCCCTTGGCACTGGAGAATTAGAACTTGATAAATATCTATCGCTGGCAGAAGATCAAAAGTGTCGTGTGGTATTAGAAACAAAAACAATCGAAGGATTGAAGCAGTCAGTGAACTGGATGCGTCAAAAAGGTCGTATAAAATGAGCATTACTTATCAAAACAATAAAGATTTACCATGTGATCAGTTGTCAGCATTGTTTGCTGCGGTAGGCTGGTCGGATGAAACTAAACAAATGACACCGGAAATGCTTGCAAACTTTAACAAACCATTTATCTATTCTACTTTAGTGTTCTCCGCTTGGGATGAAGATAAACTGGTTGGTTGCGTTAGAGCATTAAGTGATACCATGTTTCGATCAGTTATTTTCGATCTGGCCGTGTTACCGGAATATCAAAAACAAGGGATCGGTTCTGAACTGGTAAAGAAATGTATTGAAGTGTATCCGAATTCGGAATGGTCCCTTGAAACCATTCCCGAAAGAGTGAGTTTTTACGAAGGAATTGGATTTGAAATTAACAACAGTCCTTTTTTAAGGATTCCGTGTAAGTGGTTTTGA
>QAKH01000038.1 GCA_003343885.1 Clostridiales bacterium
AGTCACAAAATCTTTGATTTTGCTTGCCCTTTACAGTGTGGTAAAACAATGCTACACTGTTTTTACCGATGGTAAAATTCAATTTGTTCTTGAGTTTCTCACCGTCGGCACTTCTTTTTTGCATTGTTTTTCCTAAGCTGTCAAGGGTGACGGTTTTCATAGCTTAATTTACACTATCTTTTCAACTACCTCAACGCCTTGCCGCTTTTTCCAGTTTGTTGAAAGACCGCACCTGTCGGACAGCCTTTCGGATATATTATATAGCGCCGTGATACCGAGAATTACTGAGCAGCGTCTATTATTACGCCGAAGTCGGGAGCCTTGAGGGAAGCGCCTCCGATAAGACCACCGTCAACGTTTTCGCATTTCAGAAGCTCTGCCGCGTTCTTTGCGTTCATGGAGCCGCCGTACTGTACTATTGTTTCTTCAGCAACTTTATCTCCGTAAAGCTCTGCGACAACCTTTCTTACAACTCCGCAAGCTTCATCAGCCTGTTCAGTCGTAGCGGTTTTGCCTGTGCCGATTGCCCATACAGGCTCGTAAGCGATGATTACGTTCTTCATCTGCTCAGCGCTTACGCCAAGTAAGTCAACCTTTGTCTGTTTGCCGAGAATTTCAGCGGTTATACCCTGATCTCTTTCTTTTTCAAGCTCGCCTATGCAAAGTATTACCTTAAGTCCTGCCTCAAGAGCAGCCTTAACTCTTGCGTTTACGGTCTCGTCTGTTTCTCCGAAGTACTGACGTCTTTCGCTGTGGCCGATAACGACGTATTCAACGCCGCAGTCAAGCAGCATTGCCGCGCTTACTTCTCCGGTGTACGCACCGCTCGGAGCAAAATGTACGTTCTGAGCTCCAACCTTGATGTTTGTTCCCTTTGTTCCCTCAACTGCTGCGTGAAGGTCAACAAACGGTACGCAGATTATTATGTCGCAACCGTTTTTGCCTGCGGCAACTTCCTTTAATTCCTTTACGAATTCTGCCGTTTCGGTAGGAGTCTTGTTCATTTTCCAGTTTCCGGCAATTACTTTTCTTCTCATTTTTATTCCCGTCCTTTCGGTATTTTTATATGTCTTTTATCCGTGATTTTTGCCTAATCATACAGACAGCCGACAACCCGGCAATTTAATATAATATTGCAGGGCCGCCGGCATAAGTTTAATTTTGAATCAATTATTTGTTGTTAAGGCATGAAATTCCGGGAAGATCCTTGCCTTCGAGGAATTCAAGGGACGCTCCGCCGCCGGTGGAGATGTGAGTGATCTTGTCGGCAAATCCGAGTCTTTCAACTGCCTCGGCACTGTCACCGCCGCCGATTATGGATATAGCGCCGCTTTCAGCTACTGCCTTTGCAACAGCCTTTGTTCCGCCTGCGAAGTTTTCCCATTCGGAAACGCCCATAGGTCCGTTCCAAACAACGGTTCCGGCGCCTATGATTGTCTTTGAGAACAGTTCCTGAGTTGTCGGGCCGATGTCAAGTCCCATCCAGCCGTCCGGTATAGCGTCAGAGTAAATTCTCATGAACACTGTGTTTTCACTGTACTCTCTTCCAATCATGTTGTCAACCGGAAGAACAAAGTTTACACCCTTTTCACGAGCCTTCTGCATGAGTTCTTTTGCAAGGTCGATCTTGTCCTCTTCGCAAATGGAAGTACCGGTCGAGTTGCCGAGAGCACGCATAAATGTGTACGCCATTCCGCCGCCGATAATAAGCGTGTCCACTTTATCAATAAGGTTGTTGATAACGCCTATCTTGTCAGAAACCTTAGCTCCGCCGAGGATTGCAACAAACGGACGCTTGGGATCGGAAAGCGCTCCGCCCATTATTTCAATTTCTTTCTGGATAAGATATCCGCAAACTGCATCGCTTACAAACTCGGTAACGCCTGCGGTAGAAGAATGTGCTCTGTGAGCGGAACCGAACGCGTCGTTTACGTAAACGTCGCAGAGAGCAGCGAGTTCCTTAGAGAAGGAAGGATCATTCTTTGTTTCTCTTGCGTCAAAACGTACGTTCTCAAGAAGAACTGCTTCACCGTCCTTGAGAGCGGCAACCTTTGCCTTTGCGTCATCTCCTACAATGTCGCTTGCGAAAGTAACTTTTCCGTCAAGCAGCTCGTTGAGTCTGTCTGCAACCGGCTTTAAGGTAAACTTTACTATATCGTTCTTCTTAGCCTTTTCAATGAGTTCTGCAGTAGCCGCAGCCTGCTCTGAAGCGGGAAGCTCTTCAACCTTTTTCTTTTCCTTCTTGTCAAGTCCGAAGCCCTCTGTAAAAATAGCATGAGGCTTGCCCATGTGAGAGCAGAGGATAACCTTTGCGCCGTTGTCAAGGAGATATTTAATGGTCGGAATAGCTGCAACTATTCTCTTGTCGCTGGTGATTACGCCGTCTTTGAGCGGAACATTGAAGTCGCAGCGAACGAGTACGCGCTTGCCGCTTACTTTTACGTCTTCTACGGTTTTCTTGTTTAACATACTTTTCGCACCTTTCATCGATAAATAAAATTTTAACAAATTTTTCTAAGCTACATTATATCATATAGTCTTTACCTTTTCAATAGAAAAAAACAATAAATTTGTGTAAAATTTTATTTGTGAAACAATAATAACTGTTAAAGCATCAATGACAGCCGGAGCTAAAGCGCCGCTGCCTGAGTTTTCGTACTGGCGTTTATGACACCAAAACGGGCTTGGTATCTCAGAGAATAAATTTTGACATTTTTGAATGTTTGTCTGCGTAAGTTGCAGGCGGTCACAGCGCCCTTTTTGTAGAAGCGAAAAAAGTGCATATACCCTTCGTCGTTTGTGTAACATAAATGTGGCCGCACAAAGGCGGAGTGATACCTGAAGAATTCAAAAAATAAAGTGTATTTACAAATAAGCGCAATCGGCTTATAATAAACTTGTCAGGCGTTGGCGCTGTGTCAGAATACTGAACAAAACCGGCACCGGCGGAAGCTGCGGACAGTGAAAGGAGCGTTTTTAGTGCAAAACTATTTGAACGATCTTAGCAATGGGCTTATGACTCACGTTCTGGACCTCGGGGAAGCTATGTTAAAATGCGGCGCGGAAGTAAGCCGTGTGGAAGACACGCTTCAAAGAATTTTCAAAAGCTACGGTGCCGCCGATGTGGACGTGCTTACCATAACGTCATGTATTATTCTTACCGTTACCGTTTCCGACAGCTCTGCCTACACCCAAACCCGCCGCATCAGAGCCTCCGACACAGATTTTGACCGTTTGTCAAGACTTAACGCACTATCAAGATTCATATGCGAAAACAGACCTTCTCCCGGTGAAATAAGATTCCGGCTTAATGAAATACTGTACACGGGAAATAAGGAAAACAGCCGGCGAAATATCAAAAAAACGGTCGGCGCTGTCTTTGCAGCCGGCGGATTTGCAGTTTTTTTCGGAGGAAGTGCATTAGATTTTGCAGCCGCCGCACTTGTCGCACTGTTTATAGTGCTTTTTGAAAAGCTGTTCAAAAAAAACGACGTCAATCTGCCGTCTTACTATTTTTCATGTTCTCTCTGTGCCGGTATGCTTACTTTGCTTATTTGTGCCCTGTTCAGTTCGGTAAACAGCCATATCGTCATGATAGGCTTTATAATGATAGTTATTCCCGGAGTCGCGTTCACAAACTCGGCAAGAGATTTTTTGTTAGGTGACACAATTTCCGGTTCTCTCAGAATGTTGGAATCCATCCTGTATGCGGCTTGTATTGCCGGCGGAGTCGCTTTGTCGCTTTTGTTGTTGGGGAGGTAAAGAAAAATGACCGACGTACTTATTCAGCTTTCAGGTGCTCTTTGCGGTTCTTTCGGATTTGCTTTGCTGTGCAATCACAAAGGCGCAAATATTGCAATAGCCTCCGTTGGCGGAGCGCTTACCTGGGGAATATATCTGTTAGGGGGAATATGGCTTGAGAACCTTTTTCTTCTCAATCTTATTGCCGCCTGCTTTGCCGCAGTTTATTCTGAAATCATGGCTCGCATAAGAAAAACTCCTGCGACAGCCTTTTTAATGACATCTATAATCACTCTCGTTCCCGGCGGAAGCCTTTACTACACACTGCTTTATATAATTGCCGACGATAAAACCCTAAGCGCCGCTTACGCTCTTGATACACTTCTTTGCGCCGCCGGCATAGCTGTGGGAATTGTTATTGTATCCGTAGCTATAAAGCCTTATATAAGAATTACTCGCCGCAACTCTCTTTTAAAGTAAATATAAATAAAGTAAATATAAAGCAAGTAACAAGCAAGTAATTTCAGTAAATATTTTCATAAAACATTTTTGAATGCAAGTTTTTAATAATTTATTATATTTTTGTTTATTTTATTTACAAAAGACCTTGCATTTTGAAAAATAACATGTTATAATATGCACATCTTCAACGAGTTTGTAAAATATTATTTAATTTAATTTAACAAAATAATCAGAAAGATGTGTTCATATAATGACAACCGGACAAATTATTTTAACGGTATCAGGGCTTTTACTTTCTCTGATATATCTGGTGTTTGCGGTAAAACACGCCAAAAGCATAAGCAGTCCGAGGCTTCCTTGCGGAGCAATGTATTTGACGCTTGCGGTTTTGCAGATTGCGGCGTATCTTTTTTCGGTTTTTATATTTGATGGGCTGTACATGCAATTTTTGATATTGCCTGTAAGCTTTGTCGTGATTCACGCATTTTTGCGCATGTCGCCGGCTTTTGCGGCGCTGTTTTCTTTCATATTTTCATACATCTACGAAGCATCCAGGGTTGCGCTGTGCGCTTTTTACGGGGTAATAACCGGAAAAGCGGCGTCTTTTCCGAGTATATCCGGAGAGGGGGGTGCATTAAAGAGCAGGCTTTGGATTGTTGTGGTTACGTACACTGTTTGCTGTGTGGTTTTTATTATCATCGATAAAACAACTGACAGAAAGAGAGAAGAATTTTTAGCCCATTCAAAGAAGAGCTTATGGATCTCGGTGAAAACTTTGTTTTTGTTGCTTGTGCTGTTGCTTGCCGAAATGACTCCGATGTCAGCAGATGTTGACATAAGGCTTCAGTCGCTGTGCAGATTTGCGGTTTGCGTACTTAGCAGTGCGGTAATGAGCTCCTTTTTCGACAATTCAAGAACCGAGTACAGATTTTTGCGCAAAAGCCGAATGGACGCTGAAAAAAGTATAGAAAGCCAATACGATTTTTACGATACTCAGGCAAAAAACATAGAAAAGTTAAAAACCTTCCGTCACGATTATAAAAACCAGCTTGCAGGTTTAAAGGCGCTTATCGACGCGGGCGAATATGCCAGAGCAAGCGAGTATCTTGCGGCATTATCGGTAAAATTTGACGGCATAGGCGGTACGGTTTCTTTTTCTGACAACACACTTGCCGACTCAATTCTTCAAAACCTTGCAAAACGGTGCGAACAGGCAAATATACGTTTTACGGCAAGCGTGATAATAGGAAAAGACCTGCCTGTAAACGACCTTGAGCTGTGTACTTTGTTATGTAATGTTGCGGACAACGCTTTTGAAGCTACTGAGAACTTAGACAGCCGTGAAAAATATATTCAGTTCACAACTTCCCGGCGTGAAAAATGGATAATTATCACTGCGGAAAACTCTTTTGACGGTATAATAAAAACAGAAAAAAATCAAATCGTTACAAAAAAGAAAGATTCCGCCTTTCACGGCCGAGGCTTAAAGACTATCAACGGCATTATGACCTCCGTTCCCGGCGGATCTGTCAGACTTGAGCCTGACGCCGAGGAGGGAGTGTTCCGTATTTCACTTATTTTCCCACGGAACAAGCAGGATTCCGCTTCTCCGTCCGCTCCTCTTTCGGGAAAAAGCGGAGTAAAAGAGCTCGATACTTAGACTTTTATCTCAGCTTGCCGGCTCATTCGCAAGTGTTGCAGCCTCTCAAATTGCCTCGGACCACGCTTCCGGCGTTCACTGCAATTGGAAACGCATGAAAATATGTTCATTATTTATGCCATAGCTACATGCTGCATGGTCAGGCACTGTGCGTTGTTTTATGGAATTTTCCGTTTTTTCCACTAATGGGCTTTGTTTCGCTGTCTTAGTTTCGTGTTATAAAAATTGTGGAGTTACACT
The DNA here is from genome assembly GCA_003343885.1 of Clostridiales bacterium. Taxonomy (GTDB): domain Bacteria; phylum Bacillota; class Clostridia; order Oscillospirales; family CAG-382; genus UMGS882. Next base: position 6,104 of record QAKH01000038.1, read on the forward strand.
AAATCTTAAAGTCTAAATGTCTAAATAAAAATAAAAAAGCATAAGCCGCCAAGTATCGCACGAACGGAGTGAGTGGGGTGTTCGGCGGCAAAACATTGTTTTTCCCGCGCTTTTTCTAAAAAAGCGTGCGGGGTATGGGGTGGAACCCCATAAATCCATCGTGCAGGGCTTATAGATAAAAAGACAAATCCCCGACAGCTTAAACTGTCGGGGATTTATTACTTATTTCAACTTTTAATATGAGCAACTCAGGAATTTACCGTTATGCTGACCGTGCAGGACACGGTTTTCTGCGTGTCTTTTGATGTGAGAACCACAGAAACGGTGGTCGTTTCACCGGGTGTTACGAGTATACTCTGTGAACTTTCTCCGGGGTTAACGGCGCTGCCGCTGTTGAACGAAAATTCCGAATTCTTAACCGAAGACTCGCCGGCAAGCTTTACAAATGACGATTTTTCAATTGTAAACGACGCCTTTCCGTCTTTAACAGTTGATGTATAAATATCTCCGTTTGAATCGGTGAGCGTCAGCGAAGTGATTTCAAGCTGTTCCTGTTGGGGAGCCGTGGTTGTCGCTTTTCCGGTTTGTGTAAATACTCCGCCGAAGGAATCCGTGAACTTTATGGTTACATCGTATTCCGTACTGCTGTCAAGGTCGCTTATTGAAAATTCTCTTTCCGTTCCCTCTTTCAGCGTAAGGCCTGTTACTCTTGTGTATGTCTGACCGGTTTTCCTGTTCTTGTATGTTATATCCACAGCGCCGTCACACATTGCGTTGACTACTACCGTAAATGAGTCGTGTACCGTATCCGTTATTTCAAACTCGAACGGTACAAGCGTCTTTGCCGTTGCTGTCTTCTTTGCCGAGGAAACACCGGATGCGTCCATTATGTACACGGAAATCGTATAGCTTGTGTTGCTTGCAAGACCGGTAACTGTGATGTTTTTGGTTTCGTTTGTCAGAATTTCAGCAGCCGGAGCCGAAACTTCTGAGCCGTTTGAATCGGCTGCGGTAACATAAACTGTTCCGTCAGTACCTGCTTTGACGGCCACCGTAACGCTGGAAGCGCCGGTTTCGGTAACCTTGACCGAATCAATAACCGGAGTACCGTCGTTGGTGGTGAAATACGAGGTCTTGGATGGTACCTTGGTCGTTCCGTCGTAATATTCAAGCATTCCTGAAATTATACGGACATAGTACGTTGTTTTTGTTTCCAACGGCTCTTCCGGAGTAAGCACGATAGTTTTATTGTCGTCGCTCACAATCGCCGAGCACGCGATCTTTGTTCCGGAAGAGGAAGAGCCTTTGCGTATTTCAATCGCGTTATTTACTATGTATGCGCTTGACGCGATAATTCCGCCGGGACGATATACAGAGCTTTCAAATTCAACAGTTACAGAAGTATTAACCGAAACTCCCGTAGCTCTGTTGTCAGGCGTTACGGTAACGCCGGTGCTGATACTCTCGGCTGTTGTAAAGCTTGAAGTATACAGCGCGTTTTCATTGCCGGAGGCATCCTCGAGCGACGAAGCACGTACGACAACCACGTAAACCGTGTCGCCTGCAAGGTCGGAGGACGGATTTATGGTTATGGTCTGTCTGTCCGAGCTTACCGAAGCGGTAAACGATACTGCAGCTCCGTCAAGACTGCCCTTGTAAAGCTGGATAACATTGTTCTTAATATACGTTGTTGTAAGATCAGCGCCGCCTATGGCGTACATTTTGCTGTCAAAGGTAATATCAATCGACGTTTCGGTGTCAACGTCTTCTTCACAGTCGTACGGTATGAAATCCGGCTTATTTGAATATGTCGTTTTGAACGACGAGCTTCCGGACAAATTAGCCTTGCCGTCAGCATTGTACATGGTGCTTCTTGCAACCGAAACGTAGTATGTTGAATTTGCGGCAAAAGGTGTTTTTGGAGTAATGGTGATGATACGGTAATCACTGCTTATCTTTACGTCAAAGTCGATTGCCGTTCCGGACGAAGAGTTCTTTTTGAGAGATACTACGTTTTCCTTGACATATTCTGCCGTGATATGATTCTTTTCCTTGTCAAACAGCTCTTCATTGAAGCGTATTTCTATTTCGGATGACGGAAGTACGCCGGTGCTTCCGCTTGCCGGTTTAAACACTGGAGTCATGGCGTTTGCCGTTGTGAAATACGAGTAAAGTCTGTCGTTTTCCGTTCCGTTTTCGTTTGCTATCATTCCTGCGGGAATGACTACGTAATAGCGTGTTCCTTCCTCAAGTTCGGACGGGATTATCGTCACGGTGCGGCGGTCGGATGAGATAACTGCTGTAAAATCAATCTTTGTACCGCTTGAGGAGGACTTACGGAGTTCTATTGCTTGTTCTGAAAGGTAGGAGGTGGTAACATTGGAACCGGACGGGCGATATATTTCAGCGTTGAATTCCAAAACAATTTCGGTATCCGGCGCAATATTTGTCCGGGCATTGGCAGGAGTTACCGTAACGTCGAGGTCGTCGGAGGTGTAGAAGTATATATAGCTTCGTGAAACCGACGCTCCGCCGGAATATTCAAGCGTGCCTGAATTGACTATCAGGTAGTATTTGGTATCCGGCTCAAGGGGCTGTTCCGGTTCAACCGTAATAACCTTAGCGGTGGAATTGATTGTAGCGGTTATCGGCACTGATGTTCCGGAGGTTGAGGTCTTTCTTAAGCTTATGGCTTTGGTTGAGAGATAATTTGTAGTGACCGAATCTCCGTCGCTGTCACGAATGGCTTTGGAAAATGTAATTTTAAGGGTATCGTCAGTGTCTACATCATCGTCGCCGTTGTCAGGAGAGAAAGTAATCGTTCCGGATGAAGATGAAGAACTGCTTTCTCTGGTGTTAAAATAGTATGACAAAGCCGCAAGCTTGTTTCCGTCCTTATCCGTAAGCACTCCGGCGTCTGCAACTACGTAGTAGCGAGTGTCATAGGATAGGTCGTCGTCAGGCTTAAGTGTAATTCTTGTTTTTGTTGCCGTCACATTTGCCGAGAAGTTTACTTTTGTTCCGGTCGCACTTGAGCGGCGGATTTCAAAACAATCCTCTATATAGGAAGCCGTAATGTTGTTTCCGTCCTCATCATATACAGCTCTGTCAAAGGACAGCACTATATTTGAGGAAAGCGAAACGGAAACAGCCTTTTTATCGGGATAAACGCTGCTTGTCGTAAAGTATCCGTCTGCTACTGTTTCATCGTCATCGTCATCATCTGTTCCCGTGCCGGTAAGCTTTTCAGGCTTTGTTTCGTACGTGACTCCGGAGACGTTGTTGTGTGCGTTGGTAATTTTTCCGGCGCCCATGAAGGAGCAGGCGGAGCTAACCGAAAGATTCTCGACTGCAACATTTGACGCAAGCGTAATCACACTTCCGGCGGAACCGGAGAGAACCGACATGTTTTCAACGTTACCTGTCTGGAGTGTAACCGTAGTTTTGTCTGTAATGTTGAACTGCGAAATCTCATTTGCACGAATTATCGCAGAGGCCGACACAACTACTTTTTCAACCGGATCGTTTATGTATACAGTTCCGGAAATAAGATCGTCGCCGTTTAAGTATACCGAACCGTAGCCCGTGCCGGAAAGTGTTGCCGGATATTCGAGCACGGTATATTTTACTTGTGCCCCCTGGGTTAAATCAATTACGGGTTCTGCACCGTTCACTTCAAGAAGAGAAACCGTCGAGTCCTCTATCGTAACCGAAGCTCCGGGAACTGTTTTAATATTAAGCGTACCCAAAACACGGCAGCCGTCGAGCGAAAGCTTTGCGTCTTTTGCGTCCGAAGAGAAAATCACGTTGTCGGTGAATATCGTTTCCGAGCAAACGGCGTCATTTAGAGAAACGGTATAATTACCGTTATATATATTTTCACTTTCCACCAACATGTAAATGATCTTGGCAGCCTGAGAACGTGTCAGCGAGGAAGTGGGAAGCAAATTTCCCAGATCGTCGCCTGAAATATATGATTTTGAATAGGCGAACTTGAAGGCTTCCTTTGCCCAGTCTGCAACCTCGTCGGCATCGTTGAAGCCGTCTAAGCTTTTTTGCACCTGAGTCCTTGTAGCAATGCGGGAGAGGATTACTGCCGCTTCCTGTCTTGTAATGTTGTTCTGCGCAAGGAAAGAGCCGTCTTCATATCCTGCGACGTATCCGGCGTAAACAGCCTTTTGAATTTCGGGATAGAACCAGTCGTTTTCTTCAACATCAAAAAATGATATCTCAGCTTTCTGCGTTATACCTACGGCGGAATTGAGCATAGTGGCAAACTCCGCGCGGGTAACAGAAGCGTCCGGCTTAAACGAGCCGTCGGGATAGCCGTTTATGTAACCGTGTTCCACCCCATACTCAACATATTGTTCCGACCAATGTCCGTCAATATCGGTCAGCTGTGCGGCGCCGGCTGATACCGCAAGCAGCACTCCGGTAAAAGCTGCCGCAACAAGTCCTGCGGCAAGTTTTAGCTTGATCATTTTTTTCATCCTTTCAAATTTTGGCTGCAATACCCCATAATTTGTTATTATTATCTATATAATACACTATATTTTGTTTTTTCTCAATAGATTTTACAAAATTTAATTGTTTATTAAAATAATATTTCGTCAGAATTTGACAAAATTTTCCGTACAAAAAAACTCTTCACGCCGTAATTTTTTCATTAAATGAAAAATCAGCATGAAGAGTTAAAACCGAATGCATAACCTGTAAAAATCAGGAGTACTTTCTGATAATTTCGCATGCGACGTCTTTTTTGGACACGCAGCGGTCCATCGCTTGTTTCTCGATATATCTGTGAGCGTCCGGCTCGCTTAGCTTAAGCTCATTTATGAGAAGCCACTTTGCTCTGTTGACAAGCCTTATTTCTTCCATTTTCTCCTCAATGGAAACGGTTTTCTTTTCAAATTTGCGCAAAAGCTCTCTTGCGCTTGACAGCCAGTACAGCGCCTGTACAAGCGTCTGCCTTGATATAGGCTTTGGAACGGTAAACACACCGCTTTCTGAAAGACGCCGGTTCGCCTCGGCATATATTTCGTTTTTTATAAGGACCAGAACAGCCGTAGCCTTTCCCGAGCAAACGTCTACGGCAAATCTCATTCCCGGATCATCCGGCAAAGGAGCGTTGATAATAACAAAATCATAGTCGCGTTCGGCAAAAGCTCTCTTTGCCGTGCTTATATCAGAAACAAAATGAGCCGGAGAGTACGCGCCTGCGGAAAAAAAAGACAACAAGGACTGATTGAAAGTTTCCGACGCGGAAACTACCAGTACACTGTATGTCCTAATTTCCAGACTCATCATGTTCACACCCTTATTTTTCGCGCGCTGTCATTTTTGCGTGCCGCTTTCCGATATGCCGCGCGGTTTTCCGGTCAGAAGCGGTGTTTTCCGGTTTACCTGCCGGCGCAGTAAATTTCCAAAATTTCTGAAAGTCCGGCGTCGCGTATAAACGAACTGTCCTTAGCGGCGGCGCAGGCTTGTTCCATATTTTCCGGAAGCCTGCCGAATTTTTCAAGCTCGCAGCTTTCCGCTTTGTAAAGGTTGAAATCAGACGCCGCAGGCAGTTCAAGACCGCTTTGGATTCCGTGCAGTCCGGCGTAAATAATGAGACCGAACGCGAGATACGGATTTGCAAGCGGATCGGGAGAGCGAAGCTCGGCGCGCCTGTATTCGCCGTCCGCCGCCGGAACTCTTATGAGCTGGGAGCGGTTCTGGTTAGACCAGGTAACATAAGCCGGCGCCTTAAAATGTCCGAAACGCTTGTAGGAATCGACGGTCGGATTGAGAAATACCGTCATGTCGCGGATCTTATCAAGTATTCCGGCAATCGCAAATGGCAGTTTATCCGAACCGTCCTGCGTTTTTACGGAAAAATTGATATGAAATCCGTTTCCGGGCTTATTTTCAATCGGCTTGGGAGCAAAATCCGCATACAGACCGTTTCTTCTTGCAACGGTTTTAACAACGGTACGGAATGTCATCGCATCGTCCGCCGCAGTAAGAGCGTCGGAATAATGGAAATCTATCTCGTTTTGTCCGGGACCTTGCTCATGGTGGGAGCTTTCGGGGAAAATTCCCATCTGCTCAAGCGTCAGGCATATCTCACGTCTGACGTTTTCGCCTCTGTCCTCGGGAGCTATATCCATATATTCTGCGTTGTCGTAGGGCGTTTTTGTGGGATTTCCGTTTTCGTCAAGCTTGAATAAGTAAAATTCCTGCTCTGCGCCGAACTGAAAGTGATACCCGAGCTTATCCGCCTTTTCACACGCTTTTATAAGAAAGTTTCTTGTATCAGCCTCGAAAACACTGCCGTCCGGATGAGAAACATTTGAAAACATTCTTACTACTTTCCCGTGTTCCGGACGCCATGGAAGAAGAGAAAGCGTTTCCGGCTGAGGATGCAAAAGCAAATCCGAGTGCGCCTCGTCGCCGAATCCGGCAATAGCCGACGCATCGAATGCTATTCCGTATTCAAAAGCTCTGGGAAGCTCTCTCGGCATTATCGAAATGTTTTTCTGATTTCCGAAAACGTCGCAGAAAGCAAGACGTATAAATTTTACGTCCTCTTCGACGACATACTGCAATACCTCTTGTTTTGAATACTTCATGTTATATTACCTGCTTTCGTCAGTTTGCAACATACATTTGTTTATACGGATTTTTGCTGTCAGGTGTTACAACGGTAAAATACGAATCCGTAATCTCTTTAAAGTCGTAACCGAAAAGCCGACAGAACTCTTTCAAATCAGCTTCGATTTCTTTAAGGTCTTCCTGTGTGGCTTTTCTTGCCGAAACCTGGCTCGGAAACTCGATGTCCTTGCAGTCGCTTCTCAAAAACATCTTGCCGCCGTGCATACCTGTTCCGGGGAAATTTCCGACGATTTTCTTTGCGTGCGAATTAATCCCGAGAACGACTATAACGCCGCCTGCCTGGTATTCGCCTAAAAAGCTTCCGGCACAGCCGCCTATAACCATAACCGGAACTTTTTCTTCGTACGCTTTCATGTGTATCCCGGCTCTGTATCCGGCATCTCCCTTTACAAATATTTTTCCGCCGCGCATTGCGTACCCTGCGGCGTCGCCGATATTGCCGTGAACAACGATTTTTCCTTCGTTCATGGTGTCGCCTACGGCGTCCTGAGCGTTGCCGTTGACGGTTATTTCGGCGCCGTTGAGGTAAGCTCCGAGAGCGTTTCCGGGTATACCGTCTATTTCAAGACCTAAGTCCGACATTCCTGCGGCGATAAAGCGCTGACCGCAGCATCCGGAAATCCGGCAGTCGTCCTTTGCCTGTCTTATCATGCAGTTGACTTCTTTATATTCCATGTTTTTTACATATATGTTTGTCATATTATACCACACCTCCGAACATTTTTCCACGTTTTTTTGAAGAAAAAGCGGCTGAAGTCGCAATTTTTTTCAGCATTTCAAAATCTACCGACTCAAGCGGAGTTCTTTCACGTATAAGAGATGTGTATATTCCGGCTCTCTCGGTTTTCCCTATCAGCATAAATCCGGTAAGAAATCCGTCTTTTACATAAAACTTCTTTATACATCCGTCTTCCTTTTCTTCATAAAGCTGAGTCTTGTCATCAGCCGCCCCATAGCTTCCGGCGCTCATAATGTGGAGTCCGAAAAATCCAATGGAATTCATGGGAATGGCGTTGTCAAACACCGCGTCTTTGCCTGCCATATTTTTTCCCGCGCAGTTTCCCTGCATGTAGGCGTTCGGCAAAATGGCGAGAACTCTTTTAGCTCCGAAAGTAATGTCGTCGCCTTCCGTACAGTCACCCGCTGAATAAACATTTTCCAAAGACGTGCGCATGTGTGTATCAACAATAATTCCTCTGCCGACTTCTCCGCCGGCATTCTTAACCAAAGATACCTGCGCCTTTACGCCGACTGCTAAGACAAGCACGTCAAATTCAACGGTTTTTCCGCTCTTCATGAACGCCTTGTTTCCCTCAAATTTTGCGGCGGTGTCGCTTAACATAAAGGATATTCCGTTATTTTCAAGATGAGTCTGAACAAGACCTGCACACTCGGAATCGAGAATACTCGAAAGAACTCTGTCGGCAAGGTCGCACACTGTTATGCTTTTAACTCTGTCTTTCAGTCCCTCGGCGCATTTAAGTCCGATAAGGCCGGCGCCGACGATAAGCACCCTTGAATTTTTGTCGATTTTTTTCTCAAGAGAAAGCGTGTCGTCAAGCGTCATGAACGAAAATTTATTTTCAACCGTGTCAAGTCCCTCGAACGGCGGAACAAACGGTGACGAGCCGGTTGCCACGCATACCGAATCGTAAGGAAGTTCAGTGCCGTCGTCAAGAACTACCTTCTTTTTGTCAGTGAGCAGCTCTGCGGCTTTTTTTCCGTAAAGCACCTCACATCCCATTTTTTCGTAATAATCCGGCGCACGGTAATTCATCTTTTCCGTGTCGGTTTTTCCCTCAAGGTAGTAAGAAATGAGAGGACGGCAGTAAACCGGATATTTTTCTTCGGATATAACGGTGATTTTTCCGTCTTTGTCGGTGTTTCTGATACCCTCAATGCAGCCTGCCGCCGCAACTCCGTTTCCTATAACAACATACTGTTTCATACCGTCACCTCTGTTCGTATACTATTGCGTTGTTCGGGCAGCCCTTTACGCACGCCGGCTCGCCGCAGGCGTTTTGCAGGCACAGCTCGCACTTGTTCATTACGCCGTCCTCGCCCGGAGCAAGCGCACCGTATGGACAAACCAAAACACATGTAAGACATCCCACGCACTTGTTTTTGTCAACGCATATTACGCCGTCCTTTTTGGAGAGGGCTCCGGCAATACAGCTTTTGACGCACATCGGATCCTCACAGTGCCGGCAGGAAACCGCATACGATACTTTTTCGTCACCCTCGACATGGATATTCGGGTAAATTTTCTTTCCTTTAAGCGCAGCCGCCATGTCACTCTTGCCGGAATTAGCGAACGCACAGTTATATTCGCACAAATGACATCCAAGACACCATTTTTCATTTACATATACACGTTTCATTTTCTATCACTCTCCCGCATGCGAAATACCGAGTATCTGCAGTTCTTTCTCGGTCAATCCCACGCCTCTTAACATAAGGCGGTTGCCCTTAAGCGCCTCAATCGAATTTATGCCCATTCCGCCCATCAGCTCTTTTATCTCGTGCTGCCATGCGCTCACAAGATTTACAAGGCGGCGGTATCCGATATCGGGATTAAGTCTTTTTACAAGTTCGGGGCGCTGGGTCGCTATTCCCCAGTTGCATTTGCCGGTCTGACAGGTTCGGCAAAGATGACATCCGAGCGCAAGAAGTGCGGCTGTCGCAATGTAGCAGGCGTCGGCGCCGAGAGCGATGGCTTTGACTACGTCTGCCGCGCTTCTTATGCTTCCTCCGACAACAAGCGAAACATTGTTTCTTATTCCCTCGTCACGCAGTCGCTGGTCGACTGACGCAAGCGCAAGCTCTATCGGAATACCGACGTTATCGCGTATTCTCGTAGGAGCCGCTCCCGTTCCGCCTCTGAAACCGTCAATGGCGATAATATCGGCGCCGCTTCTTGCAATTCCGCTTGCTATTGCCGCAATGTTATGTACCGCCGCAACCTTGACGATTACAGGCTTTTTGTATTCTGTGGCTTCCTTTAAGGAAAATACAAGCTGTCTTAAGTCCTCAATCGAGTAGATGTCATGGTGCGGAGCCGGAGAGATGGCGTCTGAGCCTTCGGGTATCATACGGGTACGTGAAACGTCGCCGACGATTTTTGTTCCGGGAAGATGACCGCCGATACCGGGCTTTGCGCCCTGTCCCATTTTTATTTCTATTGCCGCTCCGGCGCTTAAGTACTCCTCATGCACTCCGAAACGTCCGGAAGCAACCTGAACAATAGTATTTTTTCCGTATTTGTAAAAATCCTCGTGAAGTCCGCCCTCACCGGTGTTATAAAGAATACCTAACTCCTCGGCGGCTCTTGCGAGCGACTCGTGAGCATTGTAGCTTATTGAGCCGTAGCTCATGGCTGAAAACATGAGCGGCACGGACAGCTCTATCTGCGGCGGAAGGTCGCAAACTAAATCCCCGTTCTCGTCACGGCGTATGTTTTCCGGCCTTTTTCCGAGAAACACACGTGTTTCCATAGGTTCACGAAGCGGATCTATCGGAGGATTTGTTACCTGAGAGGCGTTTATCAGAATCTTGTCCCAGTATACGGGCAAAGGCTTGGGGTTGCCCATAGACGAAAGCAGTACGCCGCCGCTTCCTGCCTGCTTGTATATCTCTTTTATTGTGTCGTTCTGCCAGTTTGCGTTTTCTCTTAATGTGCAGTCGCTTTTCACGATTTTTAACGCTCTTGTCGGACATAACGACACACAGCGCTGACAGTTTACGCATTTGCTCTCATCACTCATCATAATTCCACGCTCAGCGTCAAAATAGTGCACCTCATTTGCGCACTGTCGTTCGCACGCTCTGCACGCGACGCAGCGGGATTCGTTTCTTACTACTTCAAATTCAGGATATATGTATTCGATAGCCATTAGTACGCGCCCTCCTCAACTCTTACGATTACCGGTTCTCCTCCGGCAGGAGCCCATATATTTTCCGCATCCGGCTCCATTGTGCGTATCGCCGCTTCCTCGCTTGCGATAAACACCTTATCGTCCTTTTCCCCGACTACCATTGAACGCGGTTTAAGTCTGTCGTTAAGAGCCATAAGTCCTCCGTCAAAGCCGAGAACTATGGAAAACGGACCTGTTATCAAAAGGCTTGGGAAAAGGTTTCTTAAGTAATTGTGCTTAGCCTTGTCCTTAAGATCGGTCTTGCGTTCAATCGTGCTCCAGAACGGCGCCGCTATAACGCTTGCGGCTTCCTCAAGAGTAAGTCCCTTGCGGCGTACCAGATAATCCATTATATATGTGATAACTTCGGTATCCGTCTGCAAATTGCATTTGTATCCGAACATCTCGATAAACCGGCGGTTGGCGTCGTATGAGGAAATCTCTCCGTTATGTACGATAGAGTAGTCAAGAAGCGTAAACGGATGAGCGCCGCCCCACCAGCCAGGAGTGTTGGTCGGGTATCTTCCGTGGGCAGTCCACGAATATCCCATGTATTCCTCTAATCTGTAAAAAACGCCGACATCTTCCGGAAAACCTACCGCCTTGAAAGTACCCATGTTCTTTCCGCTTGAAAAAACATAAGCGCCTTTCTTTTCCGTGTTTATTTTCATGACGGTTCTTGCCACAAATTCTTTCTCGTCGAGCTGTGCGGCGGCAAGTACGGACTTGAGGGGAGTTACGAAATATCTCCAAATAATCGGCTCGTCTGTTATCTGAGGCATTTTTCTTGTTGGAATTATTTCCGACTTGACAATCTCAAAACGCTCCTTAAGAAATACCTCGCAGTCTTTTCTTGTAGCTCTTTCGTCGAAAAACATGTGCAGTGCGTAAAAATCGGCATATTCCGGATAAATTCCGTATCCGGCAAATCCGCCGCCCAGTCCGTTTGAACGGTCGTGCATGGGCTTCATGGACTCAGTGATCATCTCACCCGACATCTTATTTCCTTTTTTTGAAATTACTGCGGCTATCGCGCAGCCGGACGGAATCCTTACTTCGCCTTCCAATAAGTTCATACGTCTTCTTACCTTTCGGATAAAATTATAGACAAAACAAAAAAGCGCCCATTCAGCGCGGATATACCGCTCCAAATGAACGCCTTTGCTCATGTGCACATATTATACAACTTATATCCGTCTTTGTCAAGAACAAATTTAAAAAATAAATCATTTTTTTGTGCAAATGTTAATTGCCTCGGTAAAATCTCAGTCTGAAAGCACTTATCTTGTGCAGGCGGTTGACAAAAGTACGGGTGCGTGATAAGATTAAATGGGTTTTTGTGCCGGCACAAATCGGCACTGCTCCCGAAAGGAACATGGTTACTGTATGAAGTATTTGAAACAGTTTGGGATAATCCTTGCCATAAGCTTTGTTTCGGAGCTTATGAATATGTTTATTCCGTTGCCTGTACCGGCAAGTATATACGGAATTGTCATTCTTTTTTTACTGCTCATATCAAAAATTCTTCCCGTGGAATCAGTGCGTGAGGCTGGATATTTTCTGATAGAAATAATGCCGGTCATGTTTATTCCGGCAGGAGTCGGACTTATCGAAGAGTGGACGGGAATAAAAATGTACCTGCTTGAATATGTCGTCATAACGGTTGTTTCAACGGTTGCCGTAATGGCGGTTTCGGGCCTTGTAACGCAGGCTGTCATAAGACACGGGAAAAGGAGCGGCAGGGAAAGATGAATACATTTCTTGAACAGTCGGTGTTTTTCGGCGTTTTTGTTTCGCTTGCGGCGTATGCCGTCGGTGTTTTTATTAAGAATAAAACTAAGTTTTCACTTTTTAATCCGCTGCTTATATCCATCATCATTACTTCTGCGGTAGTGATTTTTGCGGGAATAGACTACGACGTGTACTATGAAGGCGCAAAATATATAAGTTACCTGTTAACGCCTGCGACGGTCGCGCTTGCTATTCCGCTTTATGAGCAGGTGACGGTGTTAAAGAAGAATTTCAAGGCGATTATTGCCGGAATTGTTTCGGGAGTTATCACCGGCCTTTGCAGTATTTTGGCAATGGCGCTTATTTTCGGCTTTACGCACGAACAGTATGTAACTTTTCTTCCGAAATCCATAACTACGGCTATCGGCATGGGCGTTTCGGAGGAGCTTGGCGGATATGTTTCAATAACCGTTGCCGTGATTATTATAACAGGCGTGCTGGGCAGCGTTATAGCAGAGGGCTTCCTTAAGCTGTTTAAGATTACCGATCCTTGCGCAAAGGGCATAGCAATAGGTACAGCCTCACACGCTGTCGGAACAAGCAAGGCGATGGAGATAGGGAAAACCGAGGGAGCCATGAGCGGACTTTCCATAGTTGTATCGGGACTTTTGACGGTTGCCGGCGCATCGGTTTTTGCGTCTTTTCTGTAACAGTGAACGTTTGAAAGAAAACTAAAACAGTATAAAAGAGAAAAGAAAAAGGAAAGGTATTCTGTAATGAAAATTTTAAAGAAGTCCATCAGTTTGGTATTGGCAGTGGTTATTTCTGCGACAGTCTTGTTCGGATGTACCCAAAGAGAAGCGCAGGGTGAATTGCCGGAGCAAGGCGGCGAAAACTCACAGATTCAGTCTGAAATTGATGAAAACACCGGAGATAATACGGAAATTGATACCGGGAACGGCAAAGACGAGCAGACTGATTTACCGATAACAGTCACTGACCAGGCAGGAAGAACCGTTACTATCGAGAGTCCGGCTGAACGTATTGTTTCTTCCTATTACATATCGACCGCTCTGCTTGTGGCGCTTGGATGTGAAGATGAAATAGTCGGCATTGAGATGAAAGCCGACACAAGAAAACTGTATGAGCTTGCCTGCCCGCAGCTTATAGAACTGCCTGCGGTAGGCTCCGGAAAAGGAATAAACGTCGAGCAGACGGCGGCACTTGAGCCTGACCTTGTAATTCTTCCGGCAAAGCTTGCCGAAAGCGCCGAGCTTTTTGAGGAGCTTGACATTCCGACAGTTATAGTAAATCCCGAAACAAAGGAAGACTTTGAGGCGTGCGCCGAGCTTCTCGGAACCCTGACAGGCAATACCGAAAGAGCGGAACAGCTTCTTGCGTACTATCATGAAAAAGCTGAAATGATCGAGAATCTTACTTCATCTCTTGAAAAGCCGAGCGTATATCTTTCGGCAGGCTCGTCATACCTGTCCTCCTGCTCGTCGCAGATGTACCAGACAGAGCTTATTCGCATTTGCGGCGGCAAAAGCGTGACTGAGGAGGAGCTTACCGGCACGTATTGGCAGAATGTATCCCCCGAACAGCTTGTGGAATGGAATCCGGAGTATTTCTTCGCAGTAAGCTACGCTGAGTATACGCTTGACGATATCCGTTCCGACAGCGCTATAAACGGAATAAGCGCCATTGAAAATAATAAGCTTTATACCTTCCCGTCGGTTATTGAGCCGTGGGATTACCCGACGCCGTCCTCCGTACTCGGAATTATGTGGCTTGCCGGAGTTCTTCATCCCGAAGTTTATTCGCCTGAACAGTACCTTAAGGACGCTAAGGAATTTTATAAGACCTTCTTTGATATAGAAGTAAGCGACGACCTGCTCGGTGTTGTTGCTCAGCAATAAAAACAAACATGAAAAATGTTACCGCCCTGTCCGTTTTTGAAAAGCGTGCCCGCAGGAAAAGAATTGTTTTTGCTATTGCACTCATAGTACTGCTTGTAAGCTTCCTGTGTACCTGCTGTATAGGCAGATACCCCGTTACGTTTGCCGATATGGTAAGCGCTTTCGGCGCAGGAGAAAAGAGCATGGGCGCCGACGTGTTTTTGAAAATACGTCTGCCGAGAGCGTTTTTCTCGGCACTTTGCGGCATGGCGCTTGCAGTGTCCGGATATGCTTACCAGGAGCTGTTTTCAAATCCGCTTGCTTCGCCGGATGTACTCGGCGCCTCGGCAGGCGCGTCGGTCGGAGCGTCGGCGGCGATACTTGCGGGCGCATCGGGATTTATTGTAAGCGGCGCTTCGCTTGCGGGAGGTCTTGCGGCGGTGGCTTTGGCAGTGATACTTGCGCGCCTTATGGGCATAAGGAGAGGAACGGGACTGATACTTGCCGGAATTGTCGTTAAGGCGGTGTGCGACAGCGTTATTATGGCGTTCAAATATACCGCCGATCCCGACGGGACGCTTGCGGCGATAGAATATAGGCTTATGGGCTCGTTTCAAACGGTAAGAAGTGAAAATATAGTCGTACCGACGGTAATGATAATAATTCCGCTTGTTTTTCTTTATGCTGTGCGGTGGAGAATACAAATACTCACCCTCGGCGACGATGAGGCTGTAAGCCTTGGACTTTCGGCAGGGAGCCTTAGAATTTTATGTATTGCGGCGGCAACCATTCCGGCGGCGGCGTCTGTTTCGGTGACAGGCGTTGTCGCATGGACAGGACTTATTGTGCCGCACGCAGTACGGTTTTTCGCCGGAGACGATTTTGTGAAAAACTTCGGAATATGCGCGCTTTCCGGCGGCGTGTTCATGCTCTGGACGGATACTGCTGCAAGAAGCGTCAGCGCCGCTGAAATCCCCATAAGCATACTCACTTCTCTTTTGGGCGCACTGTTCCTTGTCGCCGTTCTAATACAAAAAAACAGGTTTCGTGCAGGGAGCGATGATATAAGATGAGCTTGTCACATTCAAATTCAGCATCATGCCGCAGCTTGTACCAAAACCAAAACGCCTTAAAGGTTTCAAACTTAAGCGTGAGTGTCGGTTCTAAAGTTATTTTGAATGACGTTTCGTTTGAGTGCGCCGCAGGAGCCGTTGCGCTTCTCGGACGTAACGGCGCCGGAAAAACAACGCTTATAAAGGCTCTTTGCGGACTTTGCAGGACAAGCGGTGAAATAGCGGTGATAAGCGGCGGAACGGAAATACGAATTGATAACCTTTCTCCGGCAAAGCGAGCTTCTTACACGGCGTACCTTCCGCAGACCGCACCGAAAGCGGTACATTTGAGCGCAGCGGAGTTTGTCGCAATGGGAAAAGTAAGGTATACCGGTATATTCGGCACGCCGGGCGGTAAAGATCTGCAAAATGCCTGTGAAGAACTTGAAAAACTCGGCGCAGGGCGTTTGGCGGACAGATTTTATGATACATTAAGCGGCGGAGAACAAAAAGCGGTGAGCCTTGCAAGAGCAAATTTGCAGGGAGCTGTCTGGACGCTTCTTGACGAGCCGTATGCCGGACTTGATTTTGAAAGACAGCACGCTTTTTCGGTTATGTTAATGAAAAATGCGGCGGAAAATAAGGAAAAAGGAATTTTGGTAAGCGTCCATGATCCGTCTGCGGCAATGAGATATTTTGACCGTATTATCGTGCTTGACGGAGGAAAACTTGCGGCGGTGCTTGAAAAAGACAAGCCGGATTTTGAGGAAAAGTACCTTGACGTACTTCGCCGCCTTTACGGAAAAAACGCGGAGTTTGCCGATACAAGCATAGGAAAAACCGTTATATGGAGGGATTGAAGCATGATTAAAATAAAAGAATATGTGAGGGCGGAATCCCTGGAACAGGCGTATGAGCTTAATCAGAAAAAAAGCAACCGCATAATCGGCGGTATGCTGTGGCTTAAAATGAGCCATATGTCGATAGATAAGGCGATAGACCTTTCAGGACTCGGACTTGATACGATAGAAGAAACGCCGGACTCTTTTTCGATAGGCTGTATGGTGTCATTAAGACAGTTTGAAACGCATGAAGGCTTAAACCGGTACACAAAAAATGCGGTAAAGGAAAGTGTAGGCAGTATAGTCGGCGTTCAGATGAGAAACCTTGCTACAATAGGCGGCAGCGTGTACTCTCGTTTCGGCTTTTCTGACGTTTGTCCGATACTTGAAACCCTCGGCGCCTCGGTCGAGCTTTTCAAAGGCGGAATCATGCCGCTTGAGCAGTATATGAAGCAAAAGCACGACCGTGATATACTCGTTCGCATACACATAAAGAAATATGAAGACATGAATTGCGTGTGCCTTTCCAGGAGAAACAGCGCTACTGATTTTCCGGTGCTTGTGTGCGATATGTCGTCATACGGAGAATCGGCAAATGCCTTTTTCAGCGCAACTCCATATACGGGCGTATGCGTGCCGTTTGATAAGAGTATCTTAGAAAAGGCGTCTGATGAAGCTTTCGAGCAAGAGGCTCGCAGAATTGCAAAAAATGTACCGGTATACTCAAATATGAGAGCAAGCGCAAGATACCGAGCCGAGCTTGCCTATGTCTTTGCAAAAAGAGGACTTGAAAGGCTTGCGAAATCCGAAGGAGGGCAGAAGTATGAAAATTGAAATGACGCTTAACGGCAAGAAAGTGCAAAGAGAAATATCTGCCGACCTGCTTTTGATAGATTTTTTGAGAGATGAGGGTTGTTACAGCGTTAAGCGGGGATGTGAAACATCAGGCTGTGGACTGTGCACCGTTTTTCTTGACGATAAGCCCGTGCTGTCGTGCAGTGTGCTTGCCGCAAGAGCGCACGGACACTCGGTTACAACACTTGAAGGATTGCAGGAGGAGGCGGCGCAGTTCGGAGCGTTTGTCGCTGACAACGGAGCTGAACAGTGCGGATTCTGCAACCCCGGAATGATAATGAATGCGATAGCAATGTTAAGAGAGTATTCCCACCCGACGGACGAGCAGATACGTGAGTATCTCGCAGGCAATCTCTGCCGCTGTTCGGGATATGAGGGACAGCTGCGAGCGGTAAAAGCTTTTATAAAGTACCGTGAGGAAAACTTCGCAAAAGCCAAAGCAGAGGCTGAAGAGGCGGAGGCAGAAGAAGCAGAATCAGTAGAAGCAGAACACAGGGAGGGAGAGTAGTATGGCAGAATTTTCGCAGGCAAAGAAAAAAAGCGTCGGTTCTCCCGTCCGCAAAAAGGACGCGATGGCTCTTGTTACGGGAAAGCCTGTGTTTTTGGAGGATCTCGTCCCGAAAAACTACCTTGTTGTAAAGCTCCTCAGAAGTCCTTACGCAAACGCTCGTGTCATTTCTGCCGACACGTCGGTTGCAAAAAAAGTACCCGGCATCGAGGCTGTGTATACCTGGGAGGACGTCCCGAAAAGCCGTTTTACCATGGCAGGACAGACCTATCCTGAGCCGAGCCCCTACGACCGGCTTATTCTTGACAGACATGTAAGATATGTCGGAGATCCTGTGGCAATAGTCGCCGGAAAGGACGAACAAAGCGTCGATAAAGCCTTAAAGCTCATTCGTGTAAAGTACGAAGTGCTCCCCGCTGTTCTCGATTTTACGACTGCCAAGGATAACGGCATACTTGTTCACCCGGAGGACGACTGGAAAGCTTTGTGCGATGTCGGCGCCGATAACAGGAGAAATCTATGCGCAAGCGGCGAGGATAAGGAGGGCGACGTGGAGGCGGTTTTATCCGGCTGTGATGTTGTGTGCGACGAAACTTATCACACAAGGGCAAATCAGCAGGCGATGATGGAAACCTTCAGAACGGCATGTTACATGGACGTATACGGCAGACTGAATGTTTTCAGCTCAACCCAGATAGTTTTCCATGTACGCCGTATTCTCTCAAACGCACTTGGAATACCGAAAAATAAAATCCATGTGTTCAAACCTCGTATCGGCGGCGGATTCGGAGCAAAACAGACGGTTGTCGCCGAGGTATTTCCTGCTTTCGTAACTCTTATGACGGGTAAGCCGTCGATGATTATATTTACGAGAAAAGAGTCGCAGACCGCTTCATCTCCGAGACATGAGATGAGTATACGTGTGCGCATAGGCGCTGACAATAGCGGCAAAATCCGGGCTATTGACGTGTATACCCTTTCAAATACCGGCGCATACGGCGAACACGGTCCCACAACGGTTGGACTGTCGGGACACAAGTCGATACCGCTGTACACCGGTCTTGACGCATTTCGCTTTAAGTATGACGTCGTGTACACAAACGTCATGTCTGCCGGAGCATACCGTGGGTACGGTGCAACTCAGGGGATTTTTGCCGTTGAGAGCACGGTAAACAAACTTGCCGCAAAGCTTGGAATTGATCCGGTTGAAATACGTATGAAAAACATGGTGCGTGAAGGACTTCTTATGCCGGCATACTATGGAGAAACCGCCACAAGCTGTGCGCTTGACAGGTGTCTTGAGAGAGTTTGTCAGATGATAGGCTGGAAAGAGAAATATCCGTGCCGCGACATGGGAAACGGCAAGGTTCGCAGCGTAGGCGTAGCAATGGCAATGCAGGGATCCGGAATTTCGGGAGTAGACGTGGGCTCGGCTTCCGTAAAGCTTACCGACGGAGGCACGTATCAGCTCAGCATTGCCGCGGCTGACATGGGTACAGGCTGTGACACGATACTTGCGCAGATGGCGGCTGACTGCCTTGAGTGTGACGTGGACGACATAGCTGTTTCGGGAGCGGATACGGATACTTCTCCGTATGATTCCGGCTCGTATGCCTCAAGCACTACGTACGTTACCGGAAAAGCGGTTGAAAAAGCCTGTGAAAAGCTGCGCGCGAAGATAGTCGGATACGCTTCAGAGATGCTTGGCTGTGACGCAAAGGATTTAGACTTTGACGGCAAAGGCGTAAGAAGCATAAAAGACGAAAGGTTTGTTTCCCTTGAGCAGATAGCGAACGCCGCCATGTGCGGTTCCGTTACGGCGCTTGAAGTCACGGAAAGCAACAGCTCGCCTGTTTCGCCGCCTCCGTTTATGGCAGGAGCCGTAGAGATTGAGCTTGACAAATTGACCGGTGAAGTTAAGATTATAGATTACGCCGCCGTGGTTGACTGCGGAACAGTGATAAATCCTAACCTTGCGAGGGTGCAGACCGAAGGCGGGATTGTGCAGGGAATAGGCATGACGCTTTTTGAGAATATACAGTACGACAAATACGGAAGAATGTTGAACGATTCCTTTATGCAGTATAAAATCCCGACAAGGCTTGACATGGGAAGCCTGCATGTTGAATTTGAAAGCAGCAACGAGCCGAGCGGACCGTTCGGAGCAAAATCAATAGGTGAGATTGTAATAAATACTCCCGCTCCGGCAATTGTACACGCCATTTATAACGCGTGCGGACATTGGTTCAACACTCTGCCGGTTACGGCGGAAGATATTTGCCTTTCAAAGTATGAAAAAGTATCAGATTCGGAAGCGGAAATGTCAAAATGAAAAGCTTCAACAGCGTGGATAACTTGAATAATGGAACTGATGTGAACAACGCCGGTAATGTGAATAACGCCGGTAATGTGAATAGCGCCGGTAACGTGAATAACGCAGGTAACGCGAATAACGCCGGTAACCAAAGTAATGTCAAAAAAGAAAGCAACGACAGCGGCGCTTTAAAAGAGAAAGTCGCCTTAATATATATGGCGGCAGGCAACAGCAGACGTTTCGGCGAAAATAAGCTTTTATACAAAATTGACGGCAAACCCATGTATTTGCATCTGTTTGAAAGACTTTGCGAAATTTGTGGAAATGATGCCGGATACTCGCTGTACCTTGTTACCCGGTATGACGAAATAATGAAAACACAGTGCGGCGGAAACTTTAGAGCAGTGTACGCACCCTTGGCAAAGGACGGAGCGTCGTATACCGTAAAGGCGGCGCTTGAGGCGGCCCGGAATTTCAGCGCGTACGTTTTCTTCGCCGCGGATCAGCCGTACCTGACGGCCCAAACCGTGAGCGGATTTCTGAATGCGTGCCGTAAGTCGGGGAAAGGACTCGGGTGCGTGTGTTCGTCCGGTGAAACTGGAAATCCTGCATGGGTTGACGCAAAGTATGTAAAGGAACTTTTTGCGCTCGAGGGCGACAGGGGAGGAAAAGCCGTTATAAAAAGGCATACGGACGACCTGTTTTTGTATGAAGTGGAAAACGCGTACGAGCTTGAGGATATCGATTTTCTAAACGACTACAAAAACTGAATTAACAATAAACAAAAAAACGAAAAGACAAAAAGCGAAAAAAGTACCGCAGATTACGGCTTTGAACCGGTCTGCGGTGCTTTTTTGCACAAATGTGCAAATATATAAAGAGAGGTAGGTACCTAAGCAAAGTTTTCTTTCCGAACGAGGCGCTCGGAGCCTGCACGGGAAGGCCTATAATTCTTCTCCATGCGGCTTGCGCTGTACGAAAGACGTTTTTCACAAGCTGAATATGAATATCTGTGTTTTGTTTTCATTCGGCTTCTTACGGTGCGTTTTTCGCATAAAAATGCGCCGCTAAGCATCATGGCCGTGCCTGATAAAACCGCAAAAAATATGTAGCTGAAAGGCACGTCCTCATTAAAGCTTACACCTATGAACATCAGTATGAATCCTATTAACATAACGGCTTTTCCGATTGTTTTCGTCCTTTTCATATTTATACTTCCTTTCGGTAAAATGTCTCTTGCTTTTACACTCATATTTTACCGAAATTCGAGTACGATAATCAGGACTCATAACTGATATCATGACTTTTTTCGAACGTTTGTGCAAAAATCTCAATCAGTTTTTTAAATAACGTATAACCGCTGAATAAGAGTTTTTTGCGCCTTTTAAAAAAGTCTGAAATCAAAAACTAAGATTTATTAACATCGTCATCTGTTTTCTTTCCGCAGTGTGGGCAGAAATTACCGTTTGTTACGAGTAATTTTCCGCAATACGGGCATTTATGAGAAAAAATTCTGATAATATTGCAGATAAATAATGCCGCAAGGCTTAGAAGCGCAATGACCGCTTCGGCTTTTATTGAATAATTGCCGTTAAACAGCTTGATACCCATAACTGCCCAATCAATAAAAACAATGACAGACGCGGCGATGGAAATCCATAAAATTATTTTTTCATACAGAACGCCTCCGTTTTGTTGCTTGCTACCTTAAAGCCTGCACATAGTCAGTAAAAATCAGATCATCCTCTTCCGGGAGAAGAAGTTCAAATCGGTATACAGGCTGATAATATCCTTTAGTGTCAGCCATAAAATCAAGCTTGCATGATAGTATTTTTACCTGCGAAACACCGGAGCGTTCCAGTACAGTGCCTTCAAAGCTGTGTCCGGCGCATAGTTCTTTAACGGCTTCGGCTTGACTTATAATGGTTTTATCCTCACACGGAGAAAGAGAAACCATGCGGTTGTCAATGCTTTTTAGCAGTGTTTTTCCGTCTTCCTCATACAGCGCGCAGATAACTTCGCCGTATACAAGTCCTTCGGAATCCGGCACAAGCTCCGACG
Organism: Clostridiales bacterium; assembly: GCA_003343885.1. GTDB lineage: Bacteria > Bacillota > Clostridia > Oscillospirales > CAG-382 > UMGS882. The sequence continues at coordinate 27,936 of QAKH01000038.1, forward strand.
TAAAGGTTGCAGTATATTTACCGTCCTCTCCGAACGGTTCAACTGAAAAGCCTGCTTCTTCCGGTATATTTATTCCCCATTCAGCCAAAAGACCTGAAAGTTCAGCCGGTTTTATCTCTGACGCATTAACATCAAAAGTCGGAGCGGTATCCGTGTCGATTTTGTATTCCCACGAACCGTCCCGCTGGTTGATATTTAAGAAATCTCCGGTGGAATGGTTGGCAAAAATAATGGTGTCGTCATAATAGTATGTATCGGGAAATTCAATACCCACTCTGTCAGCAAAGCTTTTGGCGAATTCTTCGCTTGCGGTTTTATCAAGGCGTCCGGCGGCGTAAACTTTAGCCTTAGCAGAAGTGCCATCGGGGACAAATTCAAGCTCCCACTGTATACCGTCTAAATTTGCCTTTATTATGGGCGCGTCCGGTATGTTGCCGTAAGGTTTCAGCGAATATCCTAAAAAAATGGCAGCCATGGCGGCGGAAAACGCTACCGGAACAGAAAGTGCGCACAGGCACTGCCTTTTCCATCCCGTTCCTCTCTCGGCTGTTACAATAACAGCCTTGACAATTCCAAACCCCAACATAGTCCCCAAAGTGTTTGTAAAGAGATCGTCCACATCAAACATTCCTCTTCCGGAAACGAGTTGGATAATTTCTATGACTAATGAAGTGCCGAAACCGCAGGCAAGCGCAAGATACCAGCGCCTGAAGCACTTGAACAATAACGGTATGAGTACACCGAGCGGGACAAATAAAGCGATATTAAGGAGGACATTCAGCCAAACCTGGAGAGTAAACTTATTTAAGGCTTCGCGCCAGGCGGCGAACAAGTGCAGATTCCATGCGCTGAAACCTGCTTCGATTCTGAAAAGCGTGGCATATACCGTTAAAACCGCCCAGCCCGTGAGCAGCAGCAGTACCAGTGCTTTTTTCCAGGGGAACGGGATTTTTTTCTTCTTGAAAATTATCCATACCACGGCAAGTATCACTGCGCACACAAGCATAACAGGTATTGCCAAAAACATTCCTCTTTTCAATATGTTAATGATAAGTACTAAAAAATCATGCATAAAAACTCTCCAAGGTATAGCAGTTTTGGATATACAAAAACTGAGCAACTATATAAAGCTAATCTTTGTATCCGCAGTATCCGCAAGGATATTCGGAAATAAGCTTTCCGCATTCGGGACAAGCCCAACTATGGATTTCTGATGCTTTTGGAGTTGTTTTTCCTCCATCAGCATTGCTTTTGCCGCCTCAAATCTCCGCCTCAACTGTTAACGGCTTGCCCTTTTCTATTTCATATCTCCTGTTTCCTATGACAAGCGTTCCGCCGTCAAGCTCGGAAAGTACGGTGATTTTGCCGGAAGCATATTCGACGTGTATGTTTCCCTTTTCTGTCGGTACATCTCCTGTGAAGCTTTCGTATATACCCGACTTCGGCTCAACCGAGTAGGTTTTGTACGCAACATCTGTCGGATATACTCCGAGACAATACCTGCCGAGGAAATATATCGGACCGCAGGACCACGCATGGCATAAGGATTTCTGGTATGGATTTCCGTACATCGCGTAACATTCCGGAATTCCCTTGTCCGGAGAGTATTCCTCCCAAATGGTGGTAGCGCCCAGGCGCAGCATTGCTCCCCAGTATGAGTCAAGCATTTTCTGTGCGTACTCAAGGTCTCCCGCACTGCATAACGCCATAAGCTCGTAAAGCTTGAAGTACGGCGTTGTTATCTGAGTTACGGAGTCGTTTTTGAGTACATTTTTGAATATAAGCTGCTTTTTTTCGTCGTCCGCAAAGTCGAAAAGCATTGCAAATATGTTTGCGTGTCTTGTGACATTGCGCTTTCCGGAGGTGTACGAGTCAATATACGCCTTTTTCTCATCGTCCCAGAATTTCCCGTTTATTTTTTCTTTCAGTGTGTCGGCTTTTTTATGGTGAATGTTTGCTTCTTCCGTAAATCCAAGCAGTCCGCATATTTTCGCCATACAGTTTTCTGTGTGCCAGAGTAAAATCTGCTCTGCCGCGACAGGTCCGTCTTTGTCTATTTCAGACCAGTCAATGAATATCCAGTCGCCGTCTCTTGCTACGACAAATCCCGTGTTTTCGTCAAGCCTTGACGCTAAAAAGCTGTACAGCGCCGACAGTCTTTCCCAAACAAACGAAACAAACTCTTTGTCGCCGAAGCTGTAATAATATTCCCACACGCTCATGATGACGTACATCGTGTAGTCGTTTATATTGTTTACGTGCTGAACAGGCGGATTTTTCGGAAGCATGGCAAGAATTGTTCTCTTGCAGATTTCCCTGTCAGCGTACAGATAGTTAGCTATCATGAAGGACTGCCTTGCGTCGCCGCCCCAAACCCATCTGTCACGCTTTATTCCGTCAATGAAAAATTCTCTTGAGCAGAGCTTGAACGTGTATGCGCAGGTGTCCCATATTTTCTTTACTTCCGGATTGTCACAGCGAAAGCTTCCGCTTTTCTCAAACGGTATGTATTCGTACATCGCGTGAATTTTTACTTTTTCGGCTTTGTCAGAGCGTATGTGTATGTACCGGAAAGCCCTTGGCGAAAGAGTAATTGTTTTTTCGCCGTTTCCGGTAACATATTCCCAAACGCAGCATTTATCCTCCGGAGCAAGCGCTTCGTGACTGCTTTCTCCGCAGAATACTCCGACCTTTTCACCCTCGGGTATCCCCGAAAGAACGATAGACGCAAACATTTCCTTGCCGAAATCGTAAAGTATGCCGCCCTCTTCGGGATTGACAGATATTACCGGGTTTTTCCGCTCATAGGAGAACGGAAAAATCTCAGGATTATCGCTCTTGCCGGTGTATTCGGGAACACACCCGGCTTTTACCGCTCCGCGTTCTCCGTGAGTTGCCGTCCAGCTCTCGTCCGTAACAAGATATTTGCTGTCAATATAGGCGCTTGCAAGGCCTCCGTAGTTCATAACGCGCATTTGAACCGTATGTTTTCCAGCGGTAAAATGAACGTCCGTGTTTTCCGGGTGAATTACTCCGTCAAGCTTGACATATCCCGTTCCGTGAAATTTTACTTTAAAGGAGCCGTCAGCCGGCGCGTCAAAAGTTTTAATAAATTCAACTAACGGGTAAGGCGTGGAAAAACTCCAGAAAGCGGGGTACTCTGCCCCATATTCCACGCGTCTTGAGTGAAGCTTGATGCAGTGATATAATTCATAGTCGCCGCGGTACCATATCCATTTTGCCTTTGCCATCCCAATATCCTCCATACGGTTCAAATAAGTTTCAAATAATAAATAATATTTAAAAATCCATCAGTTTTCCGCCGGGAATATTTCTATTACCGGACTCTTTAAAATTCCCATGTCCTTGAGCTGATACTCGTACGCCCAGTCTGAGCCGGATGTGTACCAGTAGTTCGGACCTATCCATTTTGCGTTCGAGCAGTTGTGAAGCGCTCCGAAGCAGTTTTGGCGGGAACCGTAGAGCGTCAGTTCAAGTACGTGCTTTCCCTTTCCGATTTTGCCTGAGTTTACTCTGTACGGCGGGAATATAACGTTTCCTATTTCTTCAGAGTCAAGCTTCACGCCTACAAGCGCGCCCTTATACATGTCGCACCTTATGTTTACACGTGCCTCGTTCTCGGTTTCAAATTCCATTTTGTACGTAATTTCAGCCCCGTAGAAAGGCAGTCCCTTGTCGGTTACCGATCCGAATGCGATTTTTTCCGGCTTTTTGGTTACTACGCTGACGCAGCCTTCGGTGCGCACTCCGAATTCCCCTAAAAGGAAATAATTTTCAAGGCTGACGCGCTTTCCGATCGGCGCCTTAATAATGAGCGTGTTTTTGCCCTTAACAATTTCAGGCATAGGCATTGTGCGAACGGATTTGTCGGTAAAATATCCGCCGTCGGGTTTTATATCAACTTCTTTTCCGTTGAACCATACCTGAGCAGCTTCCTCGTAGGCAAGCCGACAGGGAACGGTTACTTCACTGTCAAACTCAAACTTCAGGTAAGGGAAATGAGTTATGGTTTCTTTCTCAATAAGCCACGGCTGCACATCTCTGCCGTCCGCCATGGGGTAGTGCAGGGCATAACGGAGATTTTTGTCGATCCGGAGCATTTCCTCGCGCGGTTTATAGTTTACTCCGTCGTCGGAATATTCAGGCATATCCAAAACGAGTACGTTTTGTTCGTTAAGCGAGTATTCTACGCTGTCCTTAAAATCAACAGTCTTTACCGGAGATTTCCCTGAAACGCTTGCGACAGCATACGAAGTGCTGTCGTTTTCGCCTAACTTGTCAAGCCTGAGCAGGAGGCTGTCGTACGCATACACAGTATAGCTGATGATAGTTGTATTGTTTTTAACTTCGTAAGTCGGAGTATATGTTGTGCCGGTCATGGTATCGTACACTGTCGGAACAAATTCTCCCTTTACGGTAATTTTAAGAGAGGTCGGCTCCATCTCATTTCTTGTATTACGAGCGGAAGCGACAGGTTTTCTTCCATGCGCTAAGAACAGCCACTTGCTGTCGCCGTCAATGCGCATGCAGTAAAGAAGATTTGACGTGAGAGCGCCGCTTGAATCTCTGATATAAACATCTCTTTGTTCGTCAAGAGCATCTGTGAGGGCAAGAGAGGAGAACGGAATCTTTACGGAGGAGTCAAAAAGTGTCTTTACTCTGTCGGACTCGACGGCGTCGACATACTTCGGACAGTCGCCCATAAATATTACTTTTCCGCCGCCGGCTTTAAACTTTTCAAGAATTTCAAGCGTCGAGCTTCTCATGGTTTCAAGTCCCGGAACAACGACTGCTTCGTAAGTCATTGCGCCGACTCCAAGTTTATTGCTTTCGGCAGTCTTTCTGTACTGCTCCGGAAGCAAAGACTCGCTTACGTAGTCAAAGTCGATGGTTGAAAACAGCAGGTAATTTGTGACTCTGTCAAAGTTTTCCTGAAGAACCTTTCTTTTTTCGGCTGTGTTTTCACGTGGTCCGTAGTGCAGCCAATAGCTTTCTATCGGATGAATTACAGCAACCTTAACGTCGGGCTTTCCTCGTGTTAGAGCGGTATTCAGCCTTGCAAAGTGATCTTCAATCAGCGGATACTTCTTATACCAGCTTGACTGATAGCTTATGCTTGCCGGATAATCTCTTTTTGCCGAGCCTTTCATACTTACCCATGACAGGTGCGGAACACGAATAGTAACCCCGAGAGCCGCCTGCCAGTCGCCCTGATATTTATGTCCTCTGAAATCGAAATCCCAGCCGGTTACGCCGTAAAGCTCGGACAGCATGCCTTCTCTTGCGTACTGATGGACGGCAGACTGACACTGCTTAGCCGTGGTGAATAACTCTCCGTCGCAAAGCACGTCAATTCCGGGAAGTCCGAATTTGCGGTATGAGCGCATCGCTTCGCCGAGAGCGTTTGTCTGGGAGAGAAGATTATCTTCCTCCATCAGGTGTCCTGTAAGGCAGATTCCGTGCTCATCGCACCATTTTCCACAGTTATCCGAAAAGCTTTCGGTGAATTTCTGGCAGACAAAATCATGATAATAATATCTCACAAGAGAGGGCTTTCCGTCCGGCAGGTCCCACAAAAGCTCCGGAAGCTTTGAAATCAGGTCTATTCCGTATTTTTCCTTAAAATCTTCGGCAAAATTTGTTGTGTACGGAAGGCTGATGTCGTTTTTGCTGTCCGCAAAGGGAAGGGATTCTTTATGGCAGAACTGCGGCTCGTCGGTAAAGATTGCGGGAACGCTTTCGCCAAAGTCTTTGCCTACCGCTTTTTCGTATGACTCATATGTAATCTTTATAAACTCGTCGATTGCTTCTTTACTGAGGGTATCGACGTATGTCTGACCGTTGTACCAGCCGGAAGGACCCATTGTGCATACATATGCGTACCACTTGGTTCCGCGCGCTTTTGCTTCAAAGTCTATTATTTCCGCACTTTTCAGTGTTCCGTCGGTATTAAGAACGATATCGTATGCCGCTAAGAAATACGGCTTTCCGGTGGCTATGCCTTCTTCTTTGCTCACTGCGTCATCCTTTGGCTTAATTGTGAAAAGGAGGTTTTTGCGGCGGTGTTTTGGGTTCTTTGTTACATATCCGCCTGCGGCACCGGACGGCCATCTGTCCTCGTCGTACAGCCATGCGAGCATTTTTTCCTTTTTTGCCTTTTCGTTGCACGCCTTTACCAAGTCCATAAACTCATCGCTTAAGTATTTTGTTGCCATGCCGGACCTTGAGTGCATATGGAAGCCGCCGAATCCCATGCTTTTGAGTTGTTCTATCTGCCAAAGCAGTTCTTCTTTGTCAAGTTCTGTGTTCCAGGCCCAAAACGGAGTGCCTCTGTATTCGCTTGTAGGATTTTTGAACAGCTCAATATCAAGCTGTTTTTCCTTATTTCTCTTGTAAAGCATAGTGTCCATTCCTTTCGTCAAAAAAATAAAATTGTATATATTTCATTAAAAACCTCTTTAAACTTGACTTTATGTTAACACATATATATAATAAAATCAAGGGTTTAAGCTAATCTTAATTTTGATTTTTGCATTTTTTGACGAGCTGTACTTTAAGACAGAGGGGAGGATGAGTATGCACGAATATCAGCGATATCGGGAGATACATCTGTATAAAAGCAACGATGCGACGTATCCGCCGCATTTTCATTCTCACTGTGAAATGATGTTTGTAGAAAAGGGACAAGTAAATGTGATAGTTGACGGTGAAAGCTACACGGCAAAACAAAACGACGCCATATTTATTGCGCCGCACCAAATACATTCCTTTTCAAGCTCACATCTCATATCGGTTTATGTTATGTTTATAGCGCCGGTTCTTATACCCGAGGCGGCGGAAAAGTTTAAAAACGGAGTACCTGCCGTTCCGGTGGCGGAATTTGTTAATGCGGAGAAAACGGACTTGTTTCTCCATATACTGCGATACTTGATTGATACATACAATAATATCAACATACCGTACCCACGGGAAGATTTGTTTGAGTCGCCGCAAAAGATGACAACCGTAAAAAGCCTGTCCAAAAGCTGTATTTCAATGCTTTTGGAAGATATGGAATTCGTGCAAAAGCCGGGGGAAGCCCCTGAGATTGCAAGGCGCATACTTGACTGTTGTCTGAACAACTACAAATTCGACATATCGCTCGCAAGCGTGTCAAAGGCGTTAAACATAAGCGAGCATGCAATAACAAGAATTTTCAAGACGAATTTCAACTGCGGTTTCAGGGAATACATTAACAGCTTACGTGTTTCAGAAGCTGCGCAGCGGCTTATTTCAGGTACCGAACCGATTTCCGAAATAGCTTTTTCGGTGGGGTTTGATACGGTGCGTACCTTTAACCGTGTGTTTTCTGCGATAAACAAAACGACTCCTTCCGAATTCAGAAACAAGCATAAGCAATCATGAGATTTTCTTAATAACTGAATAATGATAGAAGTGTGATTATGTATTTTCTAAAAATATAAAAACAAATATAATAAATTTTCTGTTAATATTGAAAAATGAGCAGAAATCATATATAATAATATTGCAGTACAAGTATATTTGTACTTATGTTGCATATGCGAAACACAATAAGCTTGATTTTACCTATCTGATAAGGAAAGGTGATTCCGATGCAGACCTGTTTCTTATGATACAAAGTAAGAGTTGATGTTCATCTAAAATCGCAAGGAGCTTATACTGATATGTTAAAAAATATATTGAAGCGAGTAACCGCCTTTGCAATAGCACTGCTTACGGTTGTTCCGCTAAGCATGAATGCGAGCGATTTGCCGGAAATTGTTATACCTGAAGTTGACATTGACGGAGCGCCTGTGGTCATAATTGAGGACATAAGCGAACTGCCGGAATCAATGAAAAGAAATATTGAAATAGTCACGAGCAAACCTGTAGAGGCGGCAAATTGTCCTCAGGAAAGGGACTATTACTCCGGGTATGCAAGCATACAGTGCCTGCTGAACTACAACGGAATATACAAAACGCAGGATGAAATCGCAGAGGAGGTATACAGCAAAGATGACGCGCTGGCATGGTTTACCGGTGCGCAGAGACATGCGGCAAATTGGGAGTATTATCCTGCGGCGGTATATCTGAGCTCAGTTCTGGGCAGAGATTACAGACCGTACAACTCGTATTTCGGAGAATATACCCAAGAGGTTTTATCTGAAATATTAAGAGAAAAAATGAGTAACTCTTATCGTGAACCGATTTTGGTTTGCGGCATATCCTCGGGGAACGCCGAAAGCGTATCGCATTTGCCCGGTTATCCGGAAACAACTTTTGGACATTGGATTGTCATTTATAAAATTGAATGGGACTTTGAAAACGGGACAACGGAAGTCGCGTACTTGGATCCTGCGAAGTCTGACGCCGTTAGCTGGAGCGGGAATATAGAAGCTGCCGAAACTGTTTCACTTGAGAAAATGTTCGCATTTTCGTCTGGACACGGCATAATTTATTAATCAACGGGATAATAAGCGAATAAAACGGTTTTTATAATATTTTTTAACTGTCTAACGCTTAAAGTTTTGCGTATATAACGTCTGACAACGGCGTTATATACGCCTTTCTTGCAGGAGGTAACCTATATGTTCAAAGGATATAAAACGTTCTTTTTTATCTTGGTTTGCGCCGCCATAATCTTTGCCGCAGTCTCCTGTGAAACACCTGTCCGGCAGACAGACGACATTTCAGATTATTCCGGAGACGCATCTTTTTCCGAAGACGATAACGTCATTGAAACGGATGATCAGAACACGGATAGGGAAGAAGCACCGCAAAAAGCAGTTTCACCCGGCTTTGACATAGACGTATTTGACAAAACTGAGCCGCTGCAAACGATAGAGAAGGAGATTTACGTATCGGATTACGAAGGCGACAAACCTACATTGCAGCAGTTTACTTTGTACTATTATCAGGACAGCGCCGAATTCACGGAACTTTTCCCGGATGCCGGGTTTGAAAAATGGGAAGTGGAAGTTAAGCCCGAATACGGCGAGCTTATATTCAGGGCGGTCTATAAAAACTACATATACATGCAGCTTCAGGACGAAAACGGTTTAGATATCCTTTACCGGCACAACTTGGAAACCGGAACCGATGAAACTGTTTTTACATACGACGGACCTAACTCTGTTTACATACACACGGTTAACGACAAATACGTAATATGGATGGAGGACGAGAACGCAAACTGGCTAAAAGCGTCGTTAAACTGCTATGACATAGAGAAAGGCACAAACACCAAAGTCTTCACATACACCCGTCAGGAGGGCAGTGACTATATGTACTCATGGAATTTTGACGAAGTGGTGTTAGTCGGAGATTGTTTGTACTTTGATAATGTACCGAGAAAAGTGGACGGAGTTACCGACATGGATATGTATGTCTATGACATAGCAAAAAATGAGTTGACGATGATTGCGCAGGGCAGGGCAACCGAGCCGATACCGTTTGACGGAGTGTCATGGCTTGGCTTTGACGAGGCTTCAAAGCAGTATATCCTCAGAAACAGGGACAGCTCAAAGGACATTCCGCTCGGGCAGAAATATTTCAAAATGTACGCCTCGGAAAACATTGCGGTCGGAGTAAACAGCGGCAATATAAAAGGAATTATGTATTTTGACGGTGAGAATTCTTACCCGATATTAAAAAGCACTGAGCACATAGAAACCGTGTCTCTTTCGGGGGATGATTACATCGGCTGGGACGGATGGAATAACGGCGACGCCTTGTTTTTTGACGTAAATAATCAGCTGATAGTCAACGTGGATTGCCTGGAAAAAGGGAAGAGATATATCGGAAGGTTCGGAGATGAATATCTGGTGTTTGAATGCTCTGAATTTGAACCTGACCCGGAAATTGAAGATTTATCAAGAATAAAGACAAAAATTTTTTACTACGTGAAAAAAAGCGATTTAGTCAAAAGCGAATAGTTTATTTAGTGAAAGCGGCAAAAACGCCGTGCAAACGAAATAATACATAGCCTGTTCTAACCCTTGGAGCAAGAACAGATTGAAGGCTCAAATTAAATGTAAGTGCAAAAAATAAAAAAAATATGATAAAACAGAAAAACCTCCGAATATCACTTGAACCGGATATTCGGAGGTAAATTTTTATATTTTTACAAAGGCTTAGATGCGTGAAACCGCATATCAATAAAATCGGACAGCGGACAGCGAATGCTCGGACGCTTACGCCCAGAACATCGAACCGGGCTTAGGCTCGGAAATTATTACGCTGCGTAAGAACGCGATAGCCTTTTCAAGACCTTCTTTGCTTGTCATAAGGCTGTCTTCGTGCTCAATGCTCATAACGTGGTTGTAGCCGACAAGCTGGAGCATGGAAACCATGTCTTTCCATTTCTTTTCGTCTGTGCCGTAGCCGAGAGCTCTGAACACCCATGAACGGTTGATTTCATCACCGTAATGCTTTGTGTCAAGCACGCCGTTTATGGCAGTGTTGCGGTAATCAATGCGGGTATCCTTTGCATGGAAGTGGAACATTGCGCCGTTCTGACCTATGTAGCGGATAGCTTCAACAGGATCAACTCCCTGCCAAATGAGGTGAGAGGGATCGAAGTTTGCGCCTATGGTCGGACCGACAGCGTTTCTTAACTTCATAAGCGTTTCAGGATTGTATACGCAGAATCCCGGGTGCATTTCAAATGCTATCTTGTTTACGCCGTACTTCTTTGCGTATTCAGACTCTTTTGTCCAGTACGGAATAAGAACGTCGTTCCACTGATAATCAAGTATCTTAAGGAAATCGTCCGGCCAGGGGCAGGTTACCCAGTTAGGCGTCTTGTCCTCGGGAGATCCGCCGGGACAGCCGGAGAAGGTGATAACCATCGGAATTTCGAGCTCGTTTGCAAGAATACATGTTCTTTCAAAATCCTCATGGAACTTTGCGGCTGTTTCCTTGTCGGGGTGAACAGCGTTGCCGTGTGTGGACAGTGCGGAAATTTCTATGTCATACTTTTTGAAAACTTCCTTGAATGCCTTGAGCTTTGATTTGTCGGCAAGCAGCTCCTCCCTGTTGCAGTGTCCCTGTCCGGGGAATCCGCCTGTGCCGATTTCAACCGCTTCAACGCCGAGTCCTTTTACGTACGCAAGCATTTCTTCAAGCGATTTGTCGTAAAGAGGTACTGTGACCAATCCTACTTTCATTGTATATCCTTCCTTTCATGGAAATATTTTAAATGATAAGACATTATACAATACAGATTGTTAAAATTCAAGCTGTTTTTGTAAAAAAGATCTGAGCGTGTCGACAAACCAAAAAATCAAGTTCTTATGCTACGCTTTTCTACGAAAAAAAGCGGGCGGCAAAGAACCGTAGCAATTTAAGCGGACGAGCAAACAGAAAAGCGAAATATCTTTCGCAAAGCCCGGCTCATTTGTGCGGCATAAACGCAAGCGCAACCGCACAAACTCGTAGAAAAAAACCAAAAGCAAGTTCTTTTGTCCCGCTTTTCTACGAAAGAAAAGCGGGCGGCTTAATAAGTGGTAAAACCCTCTCCGGGAGACCGCTAAAAGCCGCAGCCGCTTTGTCTGCAGTCATAACGGAGAGCTTGTAAAATTTCAAACTCTCCGTTATGATTCTTTTTGTTTTCTACATTAATATTGTAATATTGTGTGAGTTCAAAATTCTCAGAGAATCGGATAACCCGCATTCTCATGAGCCTCATACAGTTCGTCGCACATTTTTACAATATCGTCAAGTGAGAGAACCGCCGCAGTGTGCGGATCCATCATAGCCGCATGGTAAATGTGTTCTTTCTTGCCTGTTACCGCAGCTTCAATAGTAAGAAGTTGGCAGTTTATGTTGGTCATGTTCATTGCCGCAAGCTGAAGCGGCAGAGCGCCTACATGGGTTGGGCAGACTCCGCTTGAGTCGACAAGGCAGGGAACTTCTACGCAGGCTTCTTTCGGAAGATTGTCGATAAGTCCTGTGTTCAGAACATTTCCGCCGATTTTGTACGGAACATTGGTAACCATGGCTTCCATGATTCTTGAAGCGTACTCATGAGAACGAACGTGTTCTATGTCGCCTCCGTTGAGAAGCGTTTCTTTCTGCTTTTCCCAGCCGGCTATCTGGTTTACGCAGCGGCGGGGATATTCATCAAGCGGGATATTGAATTTTTCAATAAGTTCCGGGTAGTTCGGCTTTATGTAGAAGCAGTTGTATTCAGCATTGTGTTCGCTTGACTCGGTGCAGTAGTATCCGAGCTTTTCGATATAATCGAAGCGAACCATGTCGCCGTGCTTTGTCTTGTTCTTTTCCTTTGCAAGACGGCGGATTTCCGGATACATGTCGTTTCCGTTCTTATCTTTGATTTCAAGCAGCCAGCCCATATGGTTTATGCCGGCAATCAGTTCGTACCCTATGTCGCCGTGCTTTTCGGATATCCCGAGATTTCCGAAAAGACCGCTCGTACATGACTGAACGCTGTGGCAAAGTCCGACAGTTTTTACTCCGGTGTAACGCTGCATAAATCCGGAGAGTATAGCCATCGGGTTTGTGTAGTTCAAGAACCAGGCGTCGGGACACACCTCTTCCATGTCTTTGGCAAATCCTTTAAGAACGTGAATTGTACGGAGTCCACGGAAAATACCGCCTATTCCGAGCGTGTCGGCAATGGTCTGGCGAAGTCCGTATTTTTTCGGAATTTCAAAGTCGATAATCGTGCAGGGATCGTATAAGCCTACCTGAATTGCGTTTACTACAAATTTTGCGCCTCTCAAAGCGTCTTTTCTCTGCTCAACGCCGAGATACTTTTTAATTACCGCTTTTCCTGAATTGTACTTGTTGTTGAGGGCTTCAATAACAATGGCGGATTCCTCAAGTCTTGAATGATCAATGTCGTAAAGTGCTATTTCACATTCTCTTAGCGGCTCCGCAAGAAGGACGTCTCCGAGAACGTTTTTTGCGAATACAGTGCTTCCGGCACCCATAAATGTAATCTTAAGCATAATATCCGTTCCTTTCCGGCAAGCCGTTTGACTCAGGTTTGCTGCCTGATGAGACTGTTTCGCTCGCCGATATGATAATAACACATATCAATAAATAAATGTATGGTAATATTTAACCTCTTTATGTCAAAATGTATCTTTATTGAAAGAATATTTGTGTTTTCATACCGATCAGCAAATAATGTTCGGCATTATTTACATATCAATGACAGAGTTTTTGGTTTGTTTTAACAAAATGCATATAAAACGCCTATAATCATAGCCTCGTTTTTATAAAATTAACCAAATGTACATATTTTGTTTATATATAGTGTTTATAATGGGTACATAAAAAGAAAAGTCTCTTGAGGATATCATGAAAGGAGCAGTTCAAAATGAAAAAATATGTTTCGCCGGAGATTGAGATTACAAAAGCAGAGGCAATGGACGTCATGAACGGCAGTGCTGCGGAAGTGGATGTTATCATTGATGTTGCTGAATTGTTCGGTGAGTGATGCGTTGTCTTGGAGTGCGCATAGGCTGATTTGACAATATAAGTAATGTAACAGGGACGGGGTCTGTACTTTATATGTACAGACTCTGTTTTTTTGTTTTTAACAGTTGTACGATGTTGTAAGAAAAGCAGCTTGAAAACAAGTCAGAATGAAGCAAGTATGTGCCGTAAGTGCAAAACATACAATTTTTTTTGGAAAAAACGGAAAAAATTTGACGAATAATTCGGGAACATTTAAAAAAAGAGTGCGTCAAACTAACCGTCGACTTAAGAAAAACAAGTAAGGAGAAAAAATTCATGAAAAAAATCGTAAAATCAGTTTTATCTGTAATTTTGGCAATCGTCATGAGCATGAGCATGATGATAGGCGCGCTTGCGTATGAAAATGATGACGCGCAAAACAAGGCGGATATACTTTATACGCTCGGACTGTTCAAGGGAACAGAAAACGGATATGAACTTGATAAGGAGCTTACACGTATACAGGCTTTGATAATGCTCATCCGTTTGTCAGGTAAAGAGATCGACGCTCTTTACGGCGACGAAACTTCACATCCTTTTACTGACTGTCCCGATTGGGAGGACGCCGATAAGTACCTGGGATACGCTTACGAAAACGGTCTTACGGCAGGCGTTTCGGAAACATCTTTTGATCCCGACGCAAAAGCGGATCTTCGCATGTACATAACATTTGTACTCCGCTCACTCGGATATACGGATTCCGCATGGGAAAACTGGGAAACACTCGCAGCCGAGAACGGACTTATTCCGGAAGGCGTAGACGCAGAGAACTTTCTTCGCGGCGACGCAGTTCTTGTGTCATACGCGGCACTGAGCGCAAAAATGAAGGATTCCGACTTGACACTTGAGCAGAAGCTTGCCGAGGACGGCGCATTTAACGAGCTTGCTCTTGCTGTCGCAGGCGCTATGTCCGGCAAAGAAATTACTCCCGAAAGCGACATTATTGATATTTTGGGGCTTGTTTACGCAGGGTCCGGAAGCGTTGAGCCCGGCAGACTTATGCCGAGCGAAATAAACGCTGAGAATATCAATTTCTTTCTTGGCGTAGACGCAGATACTATATCTTTCGTAGAAGGGATAGCATGCGAACCTATGATGTCCTCTACAGCCCATTCCGTCAGCGTTTTGAGAATTGAGGAAGACGCGGATGTGGAAGCGGCAAAGAAAGCAATTCGTGAAAATATTGACCCGAGAAAATGGGTGTGCGTAGTTGTTTCAGAAGCAAATGTACGCGTTGAGAATATAGGCAACCTTATTCTTGTGGTTATGGATAATATCGCTCCCGATGCACTTGTTGCAAACTTCCGCAGTATGGATAAAACACTCGTTACAGCGGATGAAAACGGTATGTTGAATATCGACGGAGCATATATAGAGGCGGACGAAAGCTATAACGCATCTTCTGTTGAAAACTTTGCCGCAAAGCTTGTCGACCTTCGCTCAAAGTATTTCCCCGAGAACGATGTATACTATGTTACTATTCCCGAAAAGAGCTATTTTGTACGCAACTATACAGTTGAATACCTCAACCACGATACTATTACCGGATATCTTTCGGAAAACCTCTTTGACTGGAAAACAGTTGATATCAGCAAAACACTGACGCTTGAAGATTATTATACCACCGACCGCCACTGGCGCCAGGAAAAGCTTATGCCTACCGTTAAGGCGCTTGGCGAAATGATGGGCTTTACCGTTAATACCGATACCGAGTCTTTTGAACAGCACAGCTTAGAGGGCTTTACCGGCGATTATAAGAACGCCGTAAGCGATATTCCCGCGGAAACTCTCGTTTGGCTTTCAGGCGAGTATACCGACGGCGCGGTTGTTGACAACTTCCAGGATGACAAGGTTACTACAGTTTACGATGAGTCTAAGCTTCAGGGAAAAGTACCGTATGACGTGTTCCTTTCGGGAGCTACTCCTCTGACGGTTATAACAAACCCGAAGGCTGCCAAGGAGCGTGAGCTTGTAATCTTCCGTGATTCCTACGGCTCAAGCATTGCTCCTCTCATGATAGAAGCTTACTCAAAAATTACTCTTGTTGACCTTCGCTACATGTCAAGTGATTTGCTCGGCGATTATGTTGATTTCACCGACGCTGAAGTACTGTTCCTCATGAGCGATAAAATTGTTAACAACAGCATAATGCTTAAATAACTACAATAACATTACAATAACATTGTTATTTCATAAGAAAGCATAGCTTTTTCTAAAGAGTTTGACGGCGCACGCAGTGGATTTTCACGGCGTGCGTTTGCTTTTATAGCACAAAACCGCAAAAAACAACACAAAACAACATATTTATCAAACGAAAACAACAAAAATATTGTAAAAAACACGAAAAATATAATTAAATCTATTGACAAACGCTGATAAATGTTTTATAATGTATGCAAAGATAGCATGGAAAGCAGCGCAAAGTACGGATTTGCCTGCATTTTTATAAACAGAAAGGACGGCACACTGTACATATGGATGAAAGAATGGTAAGCGAAATTGTCGCCAGTGTCGTAAAATCAATGGCAGGCGGCTCAAAGCAGTCACAGAAAGGCGTTTTCAAAACCATGTCGGAGGCTCTTTCCGCCGTGGACAAGGCATATAAACAGTATCGCGCGTACAGCATGGAGCAGCGTGAAAAAATGATTGCCAAAATCAGGGAGTTTACTCTCGCTGAAGCTGAAAATCTCGCAAAGCTCGGCGTTGAGGAAACCGGTATGGGACGTGTAAGCGATAAAATAATAAAGCATCAGCTTGTCGCCAATAAAACTCCCGGAACGGAAGACCTTCATCCGTCGGCATTTTCGGGCGACTGCGGACTGACTCTTGTAGAGATGGCTCCGTATGGGGTTATCGGAAGCATAACTCCGTCCACAAACCCGAGTGAAACGGTTATATGTAATTCAATAGGTATGATTGCCGGCGGAAATGCCGTCGTGTTCAATCCTCATCCGCATGCGTGCCGCACGGCAAACTATGCGGTTGATCTTGTCAACCGTGCCATACTTGAGGCAGGCGGACCTGAAAATTTGGTTGTTACGGTTGAAAAGCCGACCAAGGAAAGCTCAGATGAAATGATGAACTCTCCGATAGTAAGAATGCTTGTCGCAACAGGCGGTCCCGGCGTTGTTAAGGCGCTGCTGTCCTCCGGAAAGAAGGCAATAGGCGCAGGAGCCGGAAATCCTCCGGTAATTGTCGACGACACAGCTGACATCGAAAAGGCGGCGAAAGATATTGTTGCCGGCGCAAGCTTTGATAATAATCTGCCCTGCATTGCGGAAAAGGAATGTTTCGCATTTGCAAATATCGCAGATGATCTCATAAAATATATGACAAACAACGGAGCTTACCTTATCAAGGGAGAGCAGATAGATAAGCTTGTAGCGACATGTCTTATCGAAAAGAACGGAAAGTATTCCATCAATAAGGACTGGGTAGGAAGAGACGCCTCTAAGTTCCTTAAGGTGCTCGGCATAGAGTCCGACGCCCGCCTTGTAATATGCGAGGTTCCGGAGATGCATCCGTTTGTACAGGTTGAAATGATGATGCCGGTGCTGGGAATAGTACGTGTAAACAATATTGACGAAGCTATTGAAATGGCTGTAAAGGCAGAGCACGGAAACCGTCACTCGGCTCACATCCACTCAAAGAACGTAGACCACCTCACCCGTTTTGCAAGAGCGGTTGAAACTACGATTTTCGTAAAGAACGCACCGTCGTATGCAGGTATCGGAGCCGGCGGAGAGGGCTATACAACCTTTACAATCGCAGGTCCCACTGGAGAAGGACTCACAGCGGCTCATTCATTTACAAGACAAAGACGCTGCGTGCTGGTTGACGGATTGCATATAGTCTGATAGCCTTATAAACAGTCTGATACGCCAAAGCTTGCGGGCGGACAAAGACGACTGATGAATCCTACATAAGAGGTATTTTTGATGAAAGCATTAGGAATGATTGAGGTATACAGCTTTACGACAGTTGTATGCTGTGCCGATATCATGGCGAAAACAGGCAACGTGAAGATAATAGCCTTTGACAGAAACCGACCGTTTGCAAAGGGCTTTCCCGTGCCGCTTATAATGGCGGCGAAAATTGAGGGGGACGTCGCAGACGTTCGTGCGTCAGTCGAAGCTGCGAAAGAGTATGCCATGGGAAAGGGACACTACATTGTCTCGCATATTATTCCACATCCCGGCGAGGACGTGGATAAAATGGCGTACCTCAACGATATTAACAGAGATAAATTCAATAAAAAGCTTCCTAAAAATTTCCGCGGGCTTGAAACTTGCCCGAGCTTTGTCGGAGATAACGCAATAGCCTTGCTTGAAGTTGAGGGATTGGTTGCCTCTGTTGAGGGACTTGACGCAATGCTCAAGGCGGCAGAGGTGCGGCTTGTCCACACTGAAAAGCGTCTTGGCGGACGTCTTGTAACGCTTATAGTTGCGGGTAAGGTCGACGCGGTCACGAGTGCGCTTGAGCACGGAAAAGCTACCGCGGAGCCGCTCGGAAAGGTGTACGGCTCAGAGGTAATAGCTAATCCGCACCCGGAGCTTTTGAAGTTTTTTGATATGGGCGAGGGAAGCATAGCAGAGTAAAACGCTGCAATAACATAAGAGAGGCGGAAAATATTCATGTATGATGAAAAAGTGATCGCCGAGGCGGTGAAAAAAGCAATAGAACAGATTTCTTCCGATAACGATAATCAGATAAAAATAGGCGTGTCGGCAAGACATGTCCACCTTTCAAGGGAAGATCTTGATACGTTGTTCGGAAAAGGCTTTGAGCTTACAAAGAAAAAGACGCTCATGGGCAGAGAATTCGCATCAGACCAGCTTGTAACGCTTGTCGGACCGTCGCTGAAAGCAATAGAAAATGTCAGAGTTTTGGGGCCTGTGCGCTCACACACTCAGGTTGAGATTTCAAGAACCGATACGTTTGTGCTTAAGGTAAGTCCTCCCGTTCGCCCGTCAGGCGACATAAAGGATTCCGAAAAGATAGTTATCGTAGGTCCTAAAGGAAGCGTGTACCTCAAAGAGGGCGTGATAATCGCAAACAGACATATCCACTTAACTCCCGAGTATGCCGAAAAGAACGGTATTAAGGACGGAGACTACGTGGACGTTCTGGTGCAGAGCGTGAAGCCTACCAAGTTCTTTGACGTACAGGTAAGAGTACGTGAGGACTTCAACGTCGAAATGCACATTGATACTGACGACGCTAACTCCGCAGGACTTAAAAACGGAGATCTTGTTACGATCATAAAGAGATAAAATCAGAAGTAAATCTTGCTGACAGGATATAAGACAAAGAAGAACAAAATCAAAAACATAATGACGGCATCAGCCGTGTGTTTGCGGGGGAGCGATCGGGGTATGGCTCTCCCACTGTTTTTTACAGTGAAAAACACAGCATACCGCAAACCGACGGCTTTTGCATAAAGGCTGTAAAGACTTTTGAAAGGAATTATACAATGGATTTAAAAGACAGGCTCATAAAGGCTAAGAAAAAACTGTTTGATAAGGCATACTCGTTTTTGAACGATAAACAGCGTGAGGCGGTTTTTTACACTGAAGGACCGCTTTTGGTTCTTGCAGGCGCCGGCAGCGGAAAAACAACAGTGCTTGTCCAAAGAATAATGTATCTTATAAAATACGGAAACGCCTATAACTGCGAAGATGTTCCGGAAAACCTTTTGTATGAGCCGTATGTTCAAAAGCTTGAAGCTCTTTGCGGCGACAGCGGCGCAGAGAACACTGATCCTGAGGCGGCGACAGAGCTTATGAAAGCGGCGCTTGACACACTTGCGTGCAATCCGGCAAAACCGTATGAGATACTTGCCATAACATTTACAAATAAGGCGGCAAATGAAATAAAGCAGCGCCTTGAGGCAGGACTTGGCGCACGGGCTCTCGACGTGTGGGCAGGTACTTTCCATTCGGTTTGCGCAAAACTTTTGCGTATGTATATAGACAGATTGGGCTTTGAACGCTCGTTTACCATTTACGACACCGATGACCAGAAACGTCTTATGAGCGCAATTATCAAGGAATTTGAGATAAGCGACAAAACTTTCCCGGCAAAAAGCGTTCTGAACGAGATATCAAGAGCCAAGGAAAAGCTTATGCTTCCGGAAGAGTACGCAGGTAAAATAAGCGTTCACGATTTGCGCAGAAAAACTATTTCAAAACTCTATACAGAGTATGAGCGCCGCAAACAACAGGCAAACGCCCTGGATTTTGATGATTTGATACTTTTTACGGTGAAATTGTTTGAACATGACGACGAGCTGCTTGAAA
Source organism: Clostridiales bacterium (assembly GCA_003343885.1). Classification (GTDB taxonomy): domain Bacteria; phylum Bacillota; class Clostridia; order Oscillospirales; family CAG-382; genus UMGS882. The sequence goes on from QAKH01000038.1 coordinate 47,744, forward strand.
AATACCGCAAAAAATTCCGGTATATACTCGTCGACGAGTATCAGGATACCAATGTCGCACAGTTCAGACTGACGCAGCTGCTGTGTAATGACGACAACAATATCATGGTAGTCGGCGATGACGACCAGAGCATATATAAGTTCCGAGGCGCGACAATAGATAATATACTCGGCTTTGACAGGGTTTTCAAGGGTACCAAAACAGTTAAACTCGAACAAAATTACCGCTCTTACGGAACAATTGTAAACGCCGCCAACAGCGTTATACGCAACAATAAAGGAAGAAAAGGCAAAACGCTTTGGACCGGCAACGCCGACGGCGAAAAAATCAAAATGTGCATGTGCTATAACCAGGATTCCGAAGCGCAGTTCATTGTGAATACGATAACCCGACTCGTGTCTGAGGGAAAATATAAGTTTGAGGATTTTGCCGTGCTGTACCGCATGAACGCTCAGTCGAGCGCTCTTGAAAGCATTTTTGCCAAAAGCGGTATTCCGTACCGCATAATCGGCGGTATGCGCTTCTATGAGAGAAAGGAAATAAAGGACGTTATCGCCTATTTGTGCGTTCTTGCAAATCCCGGCGACAGCCTGAGACTTAAACGCATAATAAATACGCCCAAAAGAGGTATCGGAGACGCAACCATCGCCGAGCTTGAGTATATAGCTCTCACCGAGGGCAAGGACATGTTAAAGATTGCCTCGGACGCGGCGGCTTACCCGTCTCTTGCACGCTCCGGCGCAAGACTTGCCGCTTTTGCTCAAATGATGTACGAGCTGCGGGAGGGGTACGAAAAACTTCCGCTCGGCGTGCTTGTAAGAAAAGTTATTGAAAAAACAGGATATCTTGACTACCTCGCAACTCTCGATGAAGCAGAGTCGAAGGACCGCACCGCAAACGTCAAGGAACTTGTCAATAACGCCGTCCAGTACGAAAACACAACTCCCAATGCAACGCTTGAAACCTTCCTTGAGGAAGTTGCGCTGGTAAGCGATATTGACAATTACGACAAAGACGCTCCGGCAGTAGTAATGATGACGATCCACAGTGCAAAAGGACTTGAGTTCCCGGTAGTTTTCCTGCCCGGAATGGAAGAAGGCGTTTTTCCCGGTTCCCAGACCATCGCCTCGGCTGATGATGAAATGGAGGAGGAGCGCAGACTCGCATATGTGGCAATCACACGTGCAAAACAGCTTTTGTACATTCTCTACTGCAAAAGCCGAATGGTGTTCGGAAGAACTGAGTTCCATGAAAAGTCGAGATTTGCCGCTGAAATACCCGATGAATACTGCGAGACGCTTGCCTGCGGCTCTGATATGTTCTACGAAAGAAACGAGTACGCAAGAGTGCGTGAAAACGGCAGGGGCAATTCGTATAAGAGCGGTTTTTCCGCCGGCGGCACGGCGGCAGGAGGCTTCGGCGGCAGAGCGTATGCGTCAAAAGCCGGCAATACGACAAATACTCCGGGATTTGCCGAAAAAGTTCAGGCTGAGAAGTTTTCTACCGGTCAAAGAGTGGTACATCCGGTTTTCGGCGCAGGAATGATACTCAGCGCAAAGCAAATGTCATCTGACGTGCTGTACGAGGTTGCGTTCGATTCTGTCGGTACGAAAAAGATTATGGGGAATTACGCAAGAATGTCCGCTGAAAAGCAGGAATAGTCTGGTTTTTCGAAAAAAAGCGTTGTAGAATTTGTATAATATATTATATAAATTCCGCCAAAATTTGTCGAAATTTTATATTGTAATTTTTTTACGTATTTGATAAAATAAGGTAGGTACTTTCGGTGTAAGGCGTTTATTCCTTATGATTAAGTGCCTATTTTATTTTAATTTTCAGGAGGAAAACAAAAAATGAAGAAGTTACTTGCGATTCTTTTGGCAGTAGCTATGATTGTATGCTTTGCAGCATGCAACAACACACCTGCTGACGACAATGGTGAAGAAAACCAGAACGAAGTTGTTAACGGCGAAAATCAGACCGAAAACGAGGGCAATACCGAAGCTGCCGCTCTTAAGGTCGGTGTAATCCTTATCGGCGACGAGAACGAAGGATATACATATTCACACATTCTCGGCATCCAGGAAGCTGCCAAGAAGCTTAATATGACAGACGACCAGATCGTTTGGAAGTATACCATTCCTGAAGACGCAACCTGTACAGAAACTGCGCTCGATCTCGCAGACCAGGGATGCAACCTCATTATCTCCAACAGCTATGGACACCAGTCATTCATGGAAGAAGCTGCAAAGCAGGTTCCGAATGTAACATTTGTTTCCATGACCGGAGATACTGCTGCTAAGAGCGGACTTGATAACTTCTGCAATGCATTTACAAAAGTTTATGAATCCCGTTACGTATCCGGTGTTGTTGCCGGCATGAAGCTTGCTGAGCTCGTAGAAGACGGCAAACTCACCGACGCTAACTACGACGGAGAAAATATAAAGATCGGTTATGTAGGCGCTTATCCTTACGCTGAGGTTGTTTCCGGATACACCGCATTCTTCCTCGGAATCCAGTCCATCGTTCCCAATGTTGTAATGGACGTAACTTACACCAACAGCTGGTTTGATATAACCAAGGAAGCTGCAGCCGCAGACGCTCTCATGGCAGACGGATGCGTAATTATCGGTCAGCACGCTGACTCAACAGGCGCTCCGAGCGCAGTTCAGGCTGCTCAGGAAAAGGGCACTGTTGCTTACTCTATCGGTTACAACGTAGACATGCTCAGCGTTGCTCCTCAGGGTGCGCTCACATCTGCTACCAATAAGTGGGAAGTATACTATGAGTATGCGTTCTCAACAATGATGAATGGCGAAAAGATTGCTACTGACTGGGCAGAAGGCTACGAGTCAGGCGCTGTTGCTATTACAGCGCTTGGCGAAAGCTGCGCTGAAGGTACTGCTGAGAAGGTAGCTGAAGTTGAAAAGGCTATCCACGACGGCACACTCCATGTATTTGATACTTCCAAGTTCACCGTTGGCGGAGAAACTCTCACTTCTTACGACCAGAGCTTCGGCTTTGAAGGCAACGAGCTCATTTCTGACGGATACTTCCATGAATCCGAACTCCGCAGCGCTCCTGCTTTTGATATCCGTATAGACGGAATCACCGAATTGTCATAACAATTTGATACACATTTCGGAAAGGGGAATAGGTTATCCGTTTCCCCTTTCCGCTTGTTTTTTTAAGACAAATATTTTAGGAAAATGGTTTGTTTTAAAAAAGCAATTAAAAATCAAAATACATAAGCGGTAACAAACTTGAATTTCTGAAAAGGACGGTAAAAAATGGACAACACCATTGCTGTGCGCATGCATAATATTACCAAAACTTTTGGTTCGGTCGTCGCAAACAAAGACGTTTGTCTGGATGTAAAAAAAGGAGAAATCCTTTCACTTTTAGGCGAAAACGGCAGCGGAAAGACCACTCTTATGAACATGCTTTCCGGTATATACTTCCCTGATTACGGCGATATATATATCGACGGAGAAAAAGTAACGATTTCTTCACCAAAGGTAGCGTTTGATCTCGGAATCGGAATGATACATCAGCATTTTAAACTGATAAGCGTACTTACCGCCGCTGAAAATGTTGTGCTTGGGTTAAACGAGCAGGGAAAATACAGCATTAAGAAAACCGCCGAAAAAGTAAAGGAAATTTGTGATAAGTACGGATTTAATATAGATCCCATGAAAAAGGTATATAATATGTCCGTATCCGAAAAGCAGACACTTGAAATAATTAAGGTTCTGTACAGAGGCGCAGACATACTCATTCTGGACGAGCCTACCGCCGTGCTTACTCCTCAGGAAACCGACAGACTTTTCGACGTAATACGCAATATGCGCAAAAACGGAAAATCCGTTATTATAATAACGCATAAGCTCCATGAGGTGCTTGCTGTGTCCGACAGAGTCGCAGTCCTCAGAAAAGGTGAATACGTCGGTTCGGTAAACACAAGCGAGGCAACGGAACTTTCGCTTACCGAAATGATGGTAGGTAAAAAGGTTGAGCTGAATATTGACAGACCGGAACCGAAGAACGTGGAAAAAAGACTGTCCGTTTCCAATCTTACATGTTACAGCAGAGAAGGCGTAAAAACGCTTGATAATGTGTCTTTTGACGCATATGCCGGCGAAATACTCGGTATTGCCGGAGTTGCCGGAAGCGGTCAGAAAGAGCTTCTTGAAGCTATTTCCGGACTTCAGCCGGTAACCGAAGAGAGTCAAATTACATATTTTGAGCCTAACGGCGGTCACGAAATTTCTTTGATAGGAAAATCTGTCAAAGCGATACGCAATCTCGGCGTGTCCCTGTCGTTTGTGCCGGAAGACAGACTCGGCATGGGCCTTGTCGGAAGCATGGATATGACCTCCAACATGATGCTCAGAAGCTATTCCGACGGAACACCGTTTTTCACGGACAAAAAGACACCGAAAAAGCTTGCTGAAAAGATAATAAAGGAGCTTGAGGTCGTTACGCCCGGAGTTTCTACCCCTGTAAGAAAGCTGTCGGGAGGAAACGTACAAAAGGTGCTTGTCGGAAGAGAGATTGCCGCTTCACCGACTTTGCTTATGACTGCCTACGCCGTGCGCGGACTTGATATAAACACATCATATACAATATATCATCTGCTGAATAAACAAAAGCAAAACGGCGTTGCCGTTATCTACGTCGGAGAGGACCTCGACGTTCTGCTTGAACTGTGCGACCGTATTCTCGTGCTTTGTGCCGGCAAAAATAACGGAATTGTCGACGCGAGAAGCGCAACCAAGGAACAGGTCGGTTTGATGATGACAAACCTTAAAAAAACTGAAACAAACGAAAAAGCAAAGGAGAGTGGAGAAAATGAATAATGCTAAAGCTGCAGCACCTGCAAAAACTCCGCTTTTCCGTGTAGTAAAAAGAGAAGATTTCCCGAGATTATGCTCCTGGGGCGTGCGTTTGATAGCGATTTTGCTTGCTTTGGTTATAAACGCTCTTCTCATATATTCAATAACTAAAATGAATCCGTTCAGAGTCTATATTTCCATGTTTGACGGAGTTTTCGGAACTACCAGACGTACATGGAACCTGATACGTGAAATGAGCATGCTGCTTTGCGTTTCGGTAGCGCTTGCGCCGGCTTTCAAAATGCGATTTTGGAACATAGGTGCTGAAGGTCAGGTGCTTGCCGGAGGAATAGCTACCGCCGCTTGTATGATTTACCTCGGCGATGTTTTGCCGACACCGGTGCTTTTTGCGGTAATGATTATTGCAAGCATTGTTGCCGGAGGAGTTTGGGGACTGATACCTGCTTTCTTCAAGGCAAAGTGGGGTACAAATGAAACGCTGTTTACTCTGATGATGAATTATATTGCCATACAGATAACGTCGTATTGCGTTGCCCTGTGGGAAAACCCTTACGGTTCAAATAAAGTTGGTATTATAAATTCAGATACAAACGCAGGCTGGCTTCCGGAATTGTTCGGACAGAAGTATACGTGGAACGTCATAATAGTGCTGGCGCTTACGGTATTAGTTTTTCTGTATCTGAAGTTTAGTAAGCAGGGATACGAAATAGCGGTTGTCGGAGAATCGGAAAATACTGCAAGATATGCGGGAATCAACGTGAAAAAAGTCATACTGCGTACCATGATTATATCCGGCGCGATATGCGGTATAGCAGGATTTATCGGAGTTTCCGGCGTCGACCACACCATATCGACAAATACTGCCGGCGGAAGAGGATTTACGGCTATCATTATCGCATGGCTGTCAAAATTTAATACACTGACCATGATACTGATGTCGGCTCTCATAGTATTTTTGGACCTTGGCGCAATGCAGATAGTTACCGAGTATTCAAGGCTCGGAATAAATGATTACGTTGCTGAAATTATAAAGGGTATAATACTTTTCTTCATACTTGGAAGCGAATTTTTCGTAAATTATAAACTGGTCTTTCAAAAGAAGAAGAAAGAAGTCTCCAAGGCTTGAAATTTGAAAGAAGAATTATTTGTATAATCCGGAAAGGTATGGTTGATATATGTCACAGTTAATCTCTCTGTTTCAGGTTGCAATAGTCTTCGGAACTGTTATAATGTACGGCTGCATAGGAGAAATAATCACCGAGAAGGCCGGAAACTTGAACCTCGGCGTGCCGGGAATTATGTATTTAGGCGGCATATCCGGCTTGATAGGTGCGTTTTACTACGAAAACAGCACGGAAAATCCGAACGCTGTTTTGTGCATTGTAATTGCTTTGTTATGTTCGTTTGTAGCTTCTGCGCTTGCAGGACTGTTATACAGTTTTCTCACGATTACTCTTAAAGCTAATCAGAATGTTACCGGTCTTACAATTACAATTTTCGGTTCCGGTATCGCAAATTTCTACGGCGGATATTTAAACAAACTCGCCGGAGGCGTAGGACAGATTTCCGTTTCCTCAACAAGTACTGCGTTCCGTACTATGCTTCCTTTTGCAACAACCACCGGCAATATCGGTAAGATTTTGTTTTCGTATGGCTTTATGGTTTACCTGGCAGTAATACTTGCCATAGTAGTTCAGTATTTCTTTAACCGCACACGTAAAGGACTTGCGCTTCGTGCGGTCGGAGAAGATCCGGCAACAGCTGACGCAGCCGGTATAAATGTAACGAAGTATAAGTATGTTGCCACATGCTTAGGTGCCGGAATATCGGGACTCGGCGGTACTTATTACGTAATGGATTATATTAAGGGAACATGGGCGAACGACGGAAAACTCGAGTCGCTCGGATGGCTCGCCGTTGCGCTTGTAATTTTTGCAACATGGAAGCCGGTTAAGTCTGTTTGGGGAGCATATCTCTTTGGACTTATTTACTGGATGTATCTGTATATTCCGAACCTTACGAGAAGCTCTCAGGAATTGTTCAAAATGATGCCTTACGTGGTAACATTGGTTGTTCTCATCATTTCCAGCCTCCGCAAAAAGAGAGAACAGCAGCCTCCGGCAAGCCTCGGACTTGCATACTTCCGTGAAGAGCGCTGAATGTTGACGGCTTTTGCAGGATAATAATGTATTTAACGGTGCGTTTATTTGGTTTTGACGGAAAACGCACCGTTTTTATTTTTAATTGTAAGTCTGTGTTTTTCACCCGGTGAATTGCTGAATATAATTATCTATTGCTTGATAAAAGCAGGAAAAAATATTTTTTTGCTAAAAAAAGCAAAAAAGGGGTTGACAAAGATAAGAAGATGTGGTAATATAATGAAGCTCCGCAAGAGGGACGAGCCGGAAAGAGTCAAGCCGAGGAAAAAAGATTTGAAAAAAATCTAAAAAAGGGTTGACAAGAGAAGAAGTATGTGATATACTATACAGGCTGTCGCGAAGAGCGGAAGCAAGAACGGACCTTGAAAATTGAACAACGAAAGACGAGAAAGCAAAGCAAGGAACGTCGAAAGACGAACCAGAAAGAACTCGTAAAATTCCTAAGAAAGTACACTTGATTTTAGAGATAAGATCGAGATACCCAAGGAAAAAAGTATAAAGAGCAAGACAAACTAAGGAAATTAACGTACACTGAGGTGTGCGAAAAATATTTTCAGAGAGTTTGATCCTGGCTCAGGATAAACGCTGGCGGCGTGCATAACACATTCAAGTCGAACGGATTTATCGGACAGCTTGCTGTTTGAGAAGATTAGTGGCGGACGGGTGAGTAACGCGTGAGCAACCTGCCTTTGTGAGGGGAATAACACAGGGAAACTTGTGCTAATACCGCATGACGCATCGGTGATGCATGTTACTGATGTTAAAGGAGCAATCCGCACAAAGATGGGCTCGCGTCTGATTAGATAGTTGGTG
>QAKH01000057.1 GCA_003343885.1 Clostridiales bacterium
CAACAAAAATAAATGCAGTAAAACTATACCGGTTAGAAAAAGATATAGACTTTGTATGCAGAAGGTATCATATTTCAAAAGCGTCGCTTATGCGTTGGAACAAAGCATATGACGGCACAAAGGAATCGTTGACACCAAAGTCGCACAGACCACATTCAGAGCACCCCAATGCCCACACAGAGCAAGAGTTAAAATGGATAAAGGACTATCATAGAAGAAATCCTGACATTTCAATTTGCGAGCTGTTCGGTAAACTACGAGAGGATAAGGCGTATTCGCGTCATCCCGGCTCTCTGTATAGAGTTTTTGTCCGTCTGGGCTTCAGAAAGAAAGTTGAATCCACAAAGAAAAAGAGCAAGCACAACGGTTATTACGATACACCTACAGAGCTGGGGGTAAAGTGGCAGCTTGATGTTAAATATGTTCCTGTAGCCTGCTATTCGGGTAAAGATGGGGAAAAATACTATCAATATACAATGCTTGAAGAAGCATCAAGAAAGCGGTTTATTTATCCTTACAAAGAACAAAGCGGCTTTTCCACCATAGATTTTGTGAAGCGTGCGATTACATATTTTGGTTACGCACCTACCACAATCCAAACAGATAATGGCGGTGAGTTTACGAATACCAAAAAGACAGATAGAGTGCATATTTTTGACAAATTCTGCCGTTATTACAATATAACACACAAACTCATACGCCCGAAAACACCTTGGCATAATGGCAAGGTGGAACGCAGTCACAGAAACGACCAAGAGCGTTTCTACAATTATTTGCGTTTTTATTCATATGAGGATCTACTCGTTCAAATGAAGCGTTACTTGTACCGCTCAAACCGTATTCCAATGTCGGTTTTGGGATGGAAATCACCTGAACAAAAACACAATGAACTCTTGTCGCTTTGAGGTGTCGACACTGCGTGTCGTCTCCGCTCGGTTTCGCTTCGCTACACCTCTCTTCGCCCCCACGCAGTGTATTTTAACTGTATTCTTTCTTTTTTATCTTTTTAGTCTCACATCATTGACAAATATACACAGCAATGACGAAAAAGCGTGTTCCGAAAGCGGAATATTCGTGTAAAAAGCGGTATTCCGACCTTTGCTTGTAAAATAAAACGAGCCGTAAGGAAGTGGAAAAAATATGCGTATAAGGCGCTTGACTTTAAAAAGGATGTGTGCTATACTTCGACTGTAAATTTATAGTATCACACAGAGTGTCGGCAGTAGTCCTGAAGCAAACGGCAAGAGGATATTGCCGGTGAAAAGGGAACAGGGGTGCGAATCCCCGGCGATTGACAGTCGCCGTATGCGTCGAAGTTTTTATACTTGCGGCGAAAGCCGGTCATTGGGAAACTGAGAAGGCGGAGTATAAAAGCGCTGGACTTAAGTTCGGTCCTGTACGATGCAAGCCGGAAGACCTGCTCTGATGCATCCGCGTAAGTGCCATAGGAGCCGAAAGGCAAGGAGCGGCATAGCGGCTGCGGTTTTGTATGGGTGCGCTGTATGAATAATGCAGGGCTTTGGTTTTTGTACCCATATGAGATGTGAAGTCACGGAAATAACTGCTGTGGCAATTCTTTAGGAGTTGCCGCAGCTTTTTATTTATAAAGAATATAAGCATAAGCATTTTATTGAGTCAAAGGAGTCAGAAAAATGAAGTTAAAAGCAAGAAAGTTTTTGTCGGTGCTGCTATGCGTGATTATGGTGCTTGGTGCCGTGAATTTCCAGACTTTTGCGGAGACGCAGCCCCGGACGTTGTCGGGCACTGAATCTACCGTAGAAGTAATGGTATCGGTGCAAAAAGACGGCGCATTTATCTCCGTTCCGCACGAGATAACTGTAACAGATGGAATTGCCGAAGAATACGGATTTGCCGTTCCGGAAACAGATCACACCGGAGAAAAGATAGACAGCCCGACGTTTCTTGACGCAATGGTAGCACTGCATAAAGAAATATACGGCGAAGCGTTCACCGCCGAAACGGCAGGCGAGTACCTTGAACTCGGTTCATACGGATATCTCGGCAAGGCGTTCGGCGCGGACAGTTCTGCAAGCGGATTTTACATAAACTCAAAAATGCCCTCCGACCAAAACGGTACAGGCTACACTGCAGCAACCGCACGCCTTGAAAATGGCGACAGTGTGGAATTCTGGTTTTATCAGGACACGTCCACATGGAGCGACTGCTATACAAGCTTTGATAAAACCGCGGCAAGCGCACAGACGGGTGAAAAAATAACCCTCACAATGTATAAGGAAACCTTTGACGAAAACTATGTATCAACGCTCGAACCGATAGACGGAACTGATATTGAGAACAACTATATCACCATAAACGAAGTACTTCCCGACGGCTCGATAGGAGCGGCGCTTACCGACGGAGAAACCGAGATAACGCCTGACGCCGAGGGAAAAGTGACATTCTCGTTTGAAAACGCCGGAACGTACGTTATCACAGCGCAGGGCTTTGTAAACGGATACGCACCGATCGTTGCGCCGTATTGCATAGTAACCGTGACAAAGGGAGAAGAAATACCGCAAGTAAACATTTCTCACAATGCTGAAGCTACGCTTGACGGTGTGATACTCGTAAAACCGGATGAAGAAATACAGCTTTTCGCACACGCTGACGACGGAAGCACGCCAGACGTTATATGGAGCATGGAGCCGTCCGAACTTTGCACGATTGACGAGAATACCGGAAAAATTACCGTTTTGAATGCAGTTTTCGGCGACAGCGAAACGCTTGATGTGTCAGCGATTTTTGCCGACGACGGAACAACCGCGGCAAAAGCCTCACTGAATATCGCAGGTTATGCGTTTGACGCTCAAAATAAAACTCAAACGGTTGTCCTTCCTGATGACGGTAAAAGCAAAGCAACCTTTACCGTTTCGGGCGGATATGGTGAAGCTGCCGCTTGGAGCTTTAGTGCTGACGGAAACCAAGCGGAAGCCATAGGCGAGCTTTCAGGAACACAGGTGCGCTTTACGGCACTTCGTCCGGGAAAAGTCAGCGTTTCCTTTGAAATTACGACTGATTCAGGCAAAAAGCTTTCTGATACCGCAGAGATCATCATTAAAGGCGTTTCTGTCGAGGACGAAAACGGAAACTTCGGAAAAATTTCTCTTACAGCAACTAAATATAATCCAAACCCGTCGGCAAAGCTGACAGCCAACCTTGAAGAAGGCAGAAAAGTAAGCCGTTGGGAAAGTGAAAACGAGAGCGTGGCAACAGTGAGCGAAGATGGTACAGTGACTGCCGAAAGCACCGGAAGCACTGTCATTTTCGCTGTTGACGACGCCGGAAATAAAGGCGGAATCACTGTTGAGATCCGTGACGGCTCAAAGCCGTATATTGAAAAGCTTGAGCTTGATACCTCTTCTCTTGCCGAAGGCTCGTGGGAAAACGGCAAAACGTTCGATCCGGAAAAGCTCTCGTACGATATAACACTTAAAAATTATGGAACCGACAGCCTGACAATACTCGATTCTGTGTCGTTTGACAGCGAAAAGTATTCGGTTTCGGCGGAGTATACCGGTATAGAAAATGAAGCGCGTGTAGTCTCGGTTGAAAACGCAAAAAAAGCCGTGCTTGACGGAATACCTTTCGGAACAAGCGCAATTGTGCTTAAAGTAACTGATAAAGAAGATGAGGATAAGTTAACGGCGTATACCTTTAATGTAACACGCCCGAGAGATACTGAAAATTCCGTCAAGGAAAGCGGTATAGCTCTTACCGTGGAGCGCGGCGAGCTGTCCCATGTAAAATATAACGGCGCTCTTGAGGGACAAATGCTTCATGCAGACGAGTCCGGAAACGTTTCCGGAACAAGCGGAGTTACCGCCTCACAGATGTCTTACAGAACCTTTGTGTATGACAACGCCGTAAGCTTTAATCTCAACATTTACCCGAAGTCTGAATATGCGCACGTCCGTTACAGCACGGATGACGGAGCTACCTACAAAGAAACAGGCGTCGGAGCAGGCAAAACCGATAATATACCGGTATACAAAGATGAATGGGAAATTACAAGCGTAATAATTGAGATTGTTGACGATAAAACCTACTCCGATAACATTGCGGCAGGAAGAGGCGGCTTTGACGGAGAAACAAAGAAAATCTACCGTGTTGCCGTAGATAAAATACCATATGAGGACGTGTCAATAAAGTCACTAAGCGCGAGCGATGGCGATATATATCCGGAATTTTCACCTGAAAGAACCGAGTATAATATAATTACCGCAAACGGCTCAGAACTTCCTTCTCTTTATTTTACTGCCGGTGAAAATGCCATAGTAAAAAGCGGAGAAACGGTACTTTCTCCAGGTGAGAACGGACTTTATGCGGTGCACTTTGACGGAGAAAGCCTTGTTTTGACAAGCTCAGATGCTGTACTGCAGCATACCGTGGAATATAAATTTACTTGCAGGGAAAAATCTCCGCTCGACGTGCCCGACAGAGTGGTGGATTACCTTAATATCGGCAGTCAGTATACAAATAAGCAGTACGGAAAAGCTCCCGAACTGTCCCTTGCAGGAGAAGTAATTTCACTTGGTAACTTCGGCGGATACATAACATATTACTATGAGGACGCGCTTACAGACGATCCTCACAATAAATACGGCATTGATTTCTATGTCATAGGAAATGTTTTCGGAGAAGGCGGAGAAAGCCTTTCTGAACCCGGACAGGTGTATGTGTCCGAGGACGGCGAAAAGTGGTATGCCCTTGCAGGATCAGAGTATTATGAAGAAACAACGGTAAGGGACTATCAAATAACATATTCCAAAACTCCGGACGGTCTTGCAGTCTGGACGGACAATATGTCAAACAGCATAGCGGGCGAACCGTTTGAGTGGCCGAATCAAAGCGTATACACAATGAATGATACCGCACGTGAGAGTACGTATACTTTCTCCGGAGCGCTCATAAAGAGTAACTTCGGAACAGTCTGCGGAAACGGAAGCGCAGATTCTTATGCCGCAAAAACCTCATTCGGATATGTCGACTGCTATCCCTCAAATATCGCCGGCGGCGTGGTAAACGATGTAAACCCGCATGTAGAAAATCCTGTTAAATCAAACGGTTTTGACCTTGCTTGGGCAGTAGATGAGAACGGAGATCCGGTTGATATAAGCACAATGAGCTTCCATTATGTCAAAGTTGCAACCGCGACAAATATCCATGCAGGCTCGCTCGGCGAAAAGTCTACCGAGGTTTCATTGGTTGTAAGAACAACACCGGCGGAAGATGAGTATGAAATTACAAAAGCTCCGTCAGGCGTTACTCTTACAGATACCGCAGGAGGAAAAATTGAAGTTTCCTTTGTGAGTGAAAAGTATCTGTACGAAGTAAACGTAGGCGATATGAAATACGTTTCGCTTACTTTAAACGGTACCGACAAACAGGATAATATATACATAGGAAATACACGTGTAGCTTCCGGCGAAAGCGTGGACGGAATAAAAGTAACAAAGGAGAGCGGCGAGAGAGCAGTCCGGATTATCGTGCAGAACGGAGAAAGCAGACCGGTAATCTACATGTTAAAACTTACCGGCAACGCCTCTGAAAGCGACGAGCTTATTGAAAAAATCAACATAAACGCCGACGGCTATATAAGAAGCGCCGAAACCACCGACGGAGTGAATTACACCGCATCGGTCGGATACAGAATAGACAGCGTTTCCATACTTCCCGTTACAGCTCCGGGAGTAAGCTATACAGTAAACGGAGAAAAGCCTGAAGAAAGCTATGCTTTGAAATACGGCACAAATACCTTTGAGATAGAAGCGTCAGACGAGTCAGGAAATACCGGCGTGTTCAAGCTCTCGGTAACCAGACAGTCAGCTCCGGAAACCGGAGGCGGAGATATAACAGTTCGCTTTACACTTTACGGCGATGAAAAGCACGGTGAAGACAAGACGCATACCTATACAGACGATAAAAATTCATTGCCGGTTTGGATAACGCAGAAAACTTATACGCTTCCGGCAGGCTCGACAGCGTTTGACCTTGTAGAAAAAGCGCTTGACCAGGCAGGTCTTGACTATAAAAAGGACGGAAGCTATATAACGGAAATAGACGGGCTTGGAGAGTTTGATAACGGCCCTCTGTCAGGCTGGCTTTACCTTGTAAACGGCTCAAGACCTGAGGTAGGCTTGTCCGAGTATACTCTTAAAAACGGCGACAAAGTAATTATGCATTATACCGACGACTTTACGGCGGAAGACTCAAATCCCGGCAGCGGTTCGGGTAGTTCCGGAAACTCCGGAAGCTCGTCGTCCGGCTCAACGGGCTCCGGACAGACAGACGGCGACGGCGATAAAGAGCATAGCTCGGAGAATAATGATAAATTCCCCACAGTCAACAAGTTTGATGAAAATACCTTTGCCGATGTGGGCGCCGACGCATGGTATTACGACAGCGTTAAGTTTGTCTATGAAAAGAATCTCATGCAGGGTACCGATATAGGCTTTGAGCCTGATACACACATGACAAGGGCAATGCTTGTAACCGTGCTTTACCGTATGGAAAATATCCTTAAAGAGACCGAACAGTATGAGGAAAGCGGATTTGCCGATGTAGATAAAGACGCCTGGTACGCGAAGGCTGTTAACTGGGCGGCGGCGGAAGGCATAGTCGTCGGAGTCGACGAAAATCATTTTGCTCCGGATGAATATGTGACAAGAGAACAGATGACGCTCATTTTCCACAGATACGTGCGCTCAAAGGGATACAGTGCCGAAGTCAGAGCTAACCTTGACAGGTTTTCGGATAAGGACGATATAAGCGACTGGGCTAAAGACTCTCTTGCATGGGCGGTCGAAGCAGGACTTATCAAGGGAACAAGCGAGACAACACTCTCTCCGTCTGACAGTACGACAAGAGCGGAAATGGCGGCGGTAATAACAAGGCTTTGCGCTTTTGCGGAAAAAGAGTAACAACAAAACGTCCATGCCCGAAAGGACAACGTGGAACAGAGAACAAAAATAAATTTCTGAATGAATAAAAGATAAAAGGTAAGAGTTAAGATATAAGAGTTAAGGGATAAGAGGCGATAACTATGAAAAGAGCTGTTGCGGCGTTTGCAGCCGTAAGCATTGTGCTTTGCACGGCAGGCGCGAAAGCAAATGCAAAAGACGTGCTAAACGTAAACATCCAAGTGGAGCAAACTGTGCCGGCTGCACGGATTTTGGCAAATACGGATATGTCGGAGGCGGATACATATTCGGCAAAGCTGTCAGAAGTAATTTCCGATACGGCAAAGTATCTTATAAAAACTGTTTCGTCACCCACAGTCGGCTCAATAGGCGGAGAGTGGACGGTTATCGCCCTTTCAAGAAGCGGTGAGGAAGTGCCTGACGGGTACTTTGAGAGATATTACAGGAACGTGTGCGAATATACGGAAGAAAGACAAGGCGTGCTCCATGAGGTAAAAAGTACAGAGTACTCAAGAGTCATTCTTGCACTTACCTCTATTGGAAAAAGCCCTGAAAATGTCGCAGGATATAATCTGCTTGAGACTCTTGCCGATTATGACGCAACACTTAAGCAAGGGCTCAACGGTCCGATTTGGGCGCTTATAGCCCTTGACAGCGCCGGCTATGAAATACCGGAGAATACTTCGGCAAAAACCAAGGCGACAAGACAAATGTATGTTGACTATATTCTCGAATGTGAAATTGAGGGCGGCGGCTGGGCGCTGTCAAAAAATCTGACACAGCCCGACGCGGATATTACCGCAATGGCTCTTACGGCGCTGTCCCGGTATACCGAAGACGCAAAAGTCGAGCAAGCCGTACAGCGCGGAATAAATGTACTCAGTAAAATGCAAAACGAAAACGGCGCCTATACGCAGTATAACTCGGAAAACTCGGAAACTGCGGCGCAGGTACTTACCGCAATGTCGGCGCTCGGCACCAATATATCCGATGAAAGATTTGTCAAGAACGGAAAAACCGTAGCCGACAGCATTTTGAGCTACTATAACAAGTCGCAGGGATTTTCCCACGCAGGTGCCTCAGGTGAAACAAATCTCATGGCAACAGAACAGTGCCTTTACGCACTGGTTGCGGCGTATAGGTTTGAAAACGGCAAAAATGCGCTTTTTGACATGACAGACGTTGCCGGTTCAGGTACTGACGATGGAGAAAACGCCGACACAGAGCAGTCTTTCGGACTTTACGGCAAACATCCGGACGTAAGAAAAACGAATGTGACAAATGAAAACAAAACATTTGACGATATTTCTGGGAATCCGGCTGAAAAAGAAATAGAAGCGCTTGCCGCAAGAGGCATTATAAACGGAAAAACGGACAGCTTGTTTTTCCCGGATGATACCATAACCCGTGCGGAATTTGCCGCAATAACCGTGAGGGCACTCGGACTTCCGGCAAAGTCCGGAAAAGTCTTTGACGACGTGAGCGAGACTGACTGGTATTTTGAAAGCGTCGGCACGGCAAACGCTTATGGTATCATATACGGTATCAGCGATACACAGTTTGATCCGAACGGACTGCTTACCCGTCAAGAAGCGGCGGTTATGGTATCAAGAGCGGCAAAGCTTTGCGGAATGGATACAGAAATGGAGCTTTTCGCCGCAAGAAACATACTTGCCGAATTTGTCGATTACGTGAAGCTTGCCGACTGGGCAGTGGTTCCGACAGCGTTTTGCGTGTACAACGGAATACTTGACAGGTCGCAGATTGATTTGCGCCCGTCGGATCCGGCGTTAAGAAGCGATGTGGCAAGTATGTTATATAACCTGCTCGGAAAGGCGGAACTTCTTTGAAAATGAAAACTTGGTTAAAACAACATCTTAACGTAATTATAATAGTGCTTATTGTAGCGGCGGCGCTTTTGCTGTCGTTCTTCCGGGGCGGAAACTATCCCGGCGGCGATAAGGATAATGACAAAAATTCATTCGTGTTTTCGGAAAACGACGGAGCTGACGCCGACTTGACAGACGACTTAACAAAAGACGACGAAAGCAGTTCCGAAGACCGGGAAACTGCCGACGAAAGCGGCGTTGACGGCGTTAACGGCACCGACAACAAAAACGGCAACGAGAATAGCAATGAGAATGTCGATGACTCTGATATATCAGAGCTCAGCAACTCTGGTGAATCAGAGCACAGCGAAGAAAAAAACGACGCCGTATCCGGGAATATTTCAGATAAGGAAGACGAAAATACAAATTCTTCAGAATCAGGACAAACTTCGGGGCAAACACTGTCCGTAACGCCGTCAACAGAGAATCCTCAAACGCCGCCGCAGACAAATAATGAGGCGAACTCCGGCACTTCTGAAAATAATACTCAAACGCCTGAACAAACAAAAGAGCCGGACGAAACAGTAAATACGGCTGAACAGCAGAAAAATCCGCAAGAAACGTCAAATACGGAAGAAAGCTCACACCCGGCGCCGGTCGATCCGGAAAACGCCGAAATATCCGATGTGGCGCTTAGCTGTACACTGACGGTAAAATGCGATACACTGCTTGATAACCTTGAGTTTCTCGATCCGGAAAAAACGGAGCTTGTGCCGGAAGACGGAGTGATATATCAGGCAAAAAACGTGACGTTTTATGAAGGCGAAAGTGTGTTCAACGTCCTTTCACGTGAACTTAAGGTAAATAAAATACATTTTGAATTTGTCAATACTCCGGCATATAACAGCGCTTATATTGAGGGAATAGGAAACCTGTACGAGTACGACTGCGGAGAACTTTCCGGCTGGATGTACAAGGTCAACGGCTGGTTCCCGAACTACGGATGCTCACGTTATAAGCTTGAGGACGGAGATGTGGTGGAAATAGTCTATACGTGCGACCTCGGCGCTGACGTCGGCGGAGAGTATTCGGCAAAAAACGGGTATACAGGCGATGCGGCGGAATGAGTTTAAAACATATCACCCGGTTGTAAATCTTTTGTATTTTGTATTTGTTATAGGATTTTCCATGGTTTTTATGCATCCGGTCTGCCTTGGAATCTCATTTTTGGCAGGATATGTGTATCTGCCGGTTTTAAAAGGACCGAGAAAAGCAGCAGCAAGCCTTTTATACGTTTTGCCTGTGTTTTTGATAATGGCAGCGATAAATCCGGCGTTTAACCATGAGGGCGTAACGATACTTTCGTATCTTCCGAGCGGAAATCCGCTGACGATGGAATCTATTTTGTACGGACTTTGCTCGGCGGCGATGATCGTATGCGTAATAGTTCATTTTTCGTGCTGGAACGAGGTTATGACAAGCGATAAGATAGTGTATCTTTTCGGAAAAGCCGTGCCGTCGCTGTCGCTCACTTTTTCAATGACATTAAGACTTGTTCCGAGATTTACCGCACAGCTAAAGCAGATATCGTCTTCTTTAAAATGCATAGGGAAAGACGCCGGAAGCGGAAACGTTGTGAAAAGAACAAAAAATGCTCTCGGCACGTTGTCAATACTTGTAACCTGGTCGCTTGAAAATGCCGTCGATACCGCCGACAGCATGAAATCGAGAGGATACGGATTAAAAGGGAGAACTTCTTTCTCGGTTTTCCGCTTTGACAAAAGGGATTTGAAAGCTGTTTTGTGCATAGCTTTTCTCGGTGTTTATATTTTGATCGGCGGTTTTTCCGGAGCCTTGTACTTCAGATATTTTCCGTCCGTGAAAGCCGCTCAGATCACACCGTACAGCGTCAGTGTTTTTGTTTGTTATCTCGCGCTTTGCCTGCTTCCTTCAATCATCGAAATACAAGAGGTCGTAAAATGGAATTATATCAAGTCAAAAATGTAAGCTTTACTTATCCCGGAAGAACCGGGAAAGCTCTTGATAACGTATCTCTTTCGGTGTCTAAGGGCGAATTTTTATGTATTTGCGGTAAATCAGGCTGTGGGAAAACTACGCTTTTAAGGCTGTTAAAGCCTGCGATAGCGCCTCACGGGGATTTGCACGGAGAGGTTTTGTACGACGGCACTCCGGCGAAAACACTTGACGATTACCGTCAGGCGTCTGAAATTGGCTTTGTTATGCAAAGTCCGGATAACCAGATAGTATGCGATAAAGTATGGCATGAGCTTGCATTCGGACTTGAAAGCCTTGGCTGCAGAACGGATGAAATAAGGACGAGAGTTTTTGAGATGGCGTCCTTTTTCGGAATAGAAAACTGGTTTCATAAAAAGGTTTCTGAGCTGTCCGGGGGACAAAAACAGATTTTAAGCCTTGCGTCGGTGATGGTAATGCGGCCTTGTGCAGTGCTTCTTGACGAGCCGACAAGTCAGCTTGATCCGATTGCCGCATCCGAGTTTTTCAAAATGCTTGAAAAGATAAACAGGGAACTCGGCACTGCGGTGATTTTGTCCGAGCACAGACTTGAGGAGGTTTTCCCGATTGCCGACAGGGTAATCGTAATGGACGGCGGGAAAATAATAGCCGACCAAACTCCGGCTAAAGTGGGAAATATATTAAAACAGGCTGAAAACGAGATGTTTGCGGCGCTTCCTGCTCCGTCGCAGGTTTTCCTTACTGTAACGGATTCCACGGACGGCGAAAAAGTCCCCGTCACAGTAAGAGAGGGAAGAAAGTGGCTTGAGGAGTATACCTTAAACCATCAGGCAGACAAAAGCTTGCTGACAGGCGGCAATCATGATGATAATACCTGCCGTGCCGGCGGCAAGAACGGCGACACAGCCGAAAACGCAGTCGAGCTTGATGAAATCTGGTTCAGATACGAAAAAAATCTTTCCGATATTCTGAAAGGCGTTAGCCTTAAAATAAAAAAAGGCGAGTTTTTCGCACTTCTCGGCGGAAACGGAGCCGGCAAAACAACGCTGTTATCGGTTATAAGCGCATTAAGAGTACCATACCGCGGAAAAGTGTACATAAACGGAAATCAGCCGGAAAAAATCAAAAATTTGTATGACGGCGTACTGGGAGTGCTTCCCCAGAATCCTCAAAACCTGTTTGTAAAGAAAACGGTCTTGCTCGACCTTGCGGAGATGCTCGACTTACAAGACATATCCGAAGAGGAAAAAAAGAAAAAAATCTTAAATGTCGCAAAGCTTTGCCGCATATCCGACCTGCTGCCGTATCATCCGTATGACTTGTCGGGCGGCGAACAGCAAAGGGCAGCGCTTGCCAAAGTCCTGCTGAAAAATCCGGAAATTTTACTGCTCGACGAGCCGACAAAGGGATTAGACGCACATTTTAAAAGTATTCTTGCCGGTATACTCATAAACCTGAAGAGGCACGGCGTAACAATAATTATGGTGTCGCACGATACGGAATTCTGCGCACAGTATGCCGACAGATGCTCGCTTATGTTCGACGGAGCAGTGACCGAGCCGTCAGGCGCACGTGAGTTTTTCAGAGCAAACAGCTTTTATACTACCGCCGCATGCCGAATGGCGCACACAACAATTCCGGAAGCTGTGACAAGCGGTGATATTATAGCGGCGCTTACAGGAAAGCGAATAGAGTTTTCGTGGGAGTTGTCGAACGGTTTTCCGCACGGCGCAGGCGGCGAAAATGACGGTAACGATGAATATTACGATGTTTGCGCTGACAGCAAAGACGATAAGCATGGCGACAGCAATAGACTCGACGGCGATGACAGCAATGGCAGCGCACACTGCGCCGCAGAAGGTAAAAACCGAGAAAATACCGAAAATTCGGACGAAAAAAGCGAAAAAGAAAACGCCTTATGGAAAGGGCGCAAACAAGTTGAAAAAAAGAAAAAAATATCAAAGGCAAAAATGTTTGCCGGAGTTTTCTGCCTCGTATTGTTTATTTTAAGCTGCGTTCTGCATTTAGGCACAGGTAAAGCCGTTATAGTGTCTGACGAATTTTTTCCTTATTTAGTCATAGGCGAGCTTGCCCTTAGTTTCGTTTTCCTGTTTACGTCAAAGAGAAAGGGCGCAGAAATTCAAATCAGCCGAGCTAATGTGCCTTTAACGAAAAAATCGCTTGCCTCAGCGCTTTTTGTCCTGATAGCCGTGCCGGTTACGATTTTCATCGGCATGTTTGCCTTCGGCGACAGGAAATACTATTTTATAAGTCTGCTTATAATACTTGAAACTATTTTGCCGTTTTGGGTGATGTTTGAAAAAAGAAAGCCGAGAGCGAGGGAGATAGTACTTATAAGCGTGCTGTGCGCAATAGGCGTTGCGGGAAGGACAGCGTTTTTCATGGTTCCGCAGTTTAAGCCTGTTGCGGCGCTGGTAATAATTACTGGTTTGTGCTTTGGCAGTCAGACAGGGTTTCTCGTCGGATCGGTTACGGGCTTTGTATCAAATTTTTTCTTCGGACAGGGACCTTGGACACCGTGGCAGATGCTTGCTTACGGCTTGATAGGCTTTATATCGGGAGGATTTTTCAGATACGGCTTTTTCAGAAAAACAAAAGCGGCGCTTTGCGTATTCGGCTTTTTTGCAACGCTTATTCTTTACGGCGGTGTTGTCAATATGGCGTCGGCTCTTATGTGGATAGCACGTCCGCAGGGCGGTTCGCTGCTTTCTGTTTATGCAATGGGACTTCCTTTTGACTTAATACATGCTGTTTCAACAGCATTTTTCCTGTGGGTAGCGGCAGAACCGATGATTGAGAAACTCGAGAGGGTAAAGCTGAAGTATGGAATAATGCAGTTATAGCTGAAGTGTTGTATTCATACAGAACAGGCACTCCTTAACCTGCATGAATACGTCGATAAAGCGGCTGAGAGCCGCAGCAATATTCGCGGGCGAGCAAGAGAAAATAACGTATTTTGTTTTTCGCGAATCCGCGCCCGTTTGCGTGCCATAA
>QAKH01000089.1 GCA_003343885.1 Clostridiales bacterium
CACTGCGAGGCGACCATCCACATGGACCCCATCGAGGTGGACGACGCGGCCACCAACGCCATGCGCGCGCGCGTCCGAGAGGCCGTCCGGGCCATCGACCCGGCACTCTCCATCCACGACTTCCGCATGGTCGTCAGCCCCACGCACACGAACCTCATCTTCGACGTGTGCGTGCCGCACCGCTTCCGCATGACCGACGCGCAGGTCTCCCACTCCGTGCACGAGAGCATACGCAATCTGGGCGAGCACTACTTCGCGGTTATCCAGGTCGAGCACGGGTACCTGTAAGCCCCCCAGAAAGGGTTATTCCCGAAAACAACGGCTTCGCTTAGATGGCGCGTGGAGCAATGGCTATAGCGCCGGTCAGAACCGTATTATATCAATTGTAGCATTGTAAAATCTCTAACGCATGAGTAAATCACGCAAGCTTTTCTGCGTGATTTACTCATGCTTTTTTCTTTTGGGGTTGCTATCCTCTCCATGTACCACGAAGGGAGCGAACAATTATGAGTACACTATTGAAAGCAGTCGAAGTAACAAAGGTTTATAAGAACCAGCCCCATCCCGGTTTGGATCATGTATCATTTGAAGTGGCAAAGGGGGAGTTTTTGGGGATCATGGGGGCATCCGGCTCCGGCAAGACGACGCTGCTGAACGTCCTGTCCACGATTGATGTACCCACCAGCGGCGACATTTCTATGGGAAATGTGAAAATTCAAAAACTGAATCAAACAAACGCGGCAGACTTTCGGAAAAAGAATCTCGGCTTTATTTTTCAGGAATACTTTCTGCTGGACAGTCTGACCGTTCAGGAAAATATTGCCGTTCCCCTGACCCTGCTGCATGCTCCTGCAAAGGACATTGATCTCAAAGTAAACGATCTGGCGGAGCTGTTTGGGATTGCGTCCCAGCTCAAAAAATATCCCAGTGAGCTGTCCGGCGGGCAGCGGCAGCGAGTGGCGGCGGCCCGCGCTATGGTAAAGCATCCCCCTTTGATCTTTGCGGACGAACCTACCGGGGCGCTGGATTCCAGTTCCGCCACGGAATTGCTGTCTGCGTTATCAGAGGTCAATCAGGCGCTTGGTACAACCATCCTGATGGTAACGCACGACCCCTACGCTGCAAGCTACACAGACCGAATTTTATATTTTAAGGACGGTCACATCATTTCCGAACTGAAGCGGCACAATCGGCAGCGGCGTGAATTTTACGAGGAAATCATGCGGGAATCTGCCCGGCAGGATGAAAGACGTTAAGGGGGGCGGTGATATGAAATTATCGGTAATTGCCCTTAAAAACTTGAAGCGGAATTTTTCGTTTTACTCGCTGTACCTTTTCTCGGTGTCCTTTGTCCTGATGATTTTCTTCTGCTTTACCTCATTTTCTATGAATGAGATCATCATGGAAAAAATATCTTCGGATGGCCGGGTGGAAACCATGTGCCAGACGGTGGCCGTGTTCCTTATGGCGTTTGTTGTTTTTTACATGTTCTATTCCAACAACTTCTTTATGCGCCGCCGAATGAAAGAGCTTGGCATCTACGCGCTGCTGGGGTATCGAAAATCGGCCATGTTAAAGCTGCTGACATTGGAAAATGCTTTTGTGTGTATCGGCGGTTTCCTGATCGGAGTTTTCGCCGGAGGACTGCTTCACAAAGGCGTCACGGCAGGAATTACGGCACTGTTGGGATTGTCCATAGATAATAGCCAGATCCCTTTGATTAACTGGGAGGCGGTGCAATCAAATATTCTTTTCGTCGCTGCGGTCTTAATCACACTGGCACTGTCTAACGCAAGGCTACTGGTAAAATCAACCTTACTGGACTTGGTGCGTCTGGAAAAGAAAGTGGAAAATCCCATACGCCCCAACCTGATTATTTCGATCTTAGGCATTGGTTTTCTGGCCTTGGGCTATGGCCTTGCACTGGATATGATGAAAGGGAAATCCTCTGTCTGGTACACCATCGGCTTTTCACCCATTACGCTGCTGACCCTGTTCAGCGTTGTTTCAGGCACGATATTGTTTATCTATTCTTTCCTGCCCTTTGCGTGTCAACGGATGAAGCGCCGCAAAGCCTACCTATACCGGGAAAATACGATTATTGTTGTCCCCAAATTCATGCGCCGGATTCGTTCCAATGCCAAATCATTGATTTTATTGATCCTGCTATCTGCCGGTACATTAGCCGTCTTTGGCGCTACGACCCTTTCCATCTGGTATCCTTACCAATCATTACAGCGGATCATTCCATCGGCAATCGAATATCGGATCGCGGATGAACAGCAGAGGGAAGCAGCTTTACAGGCTTTGTCAAACACTATGGACGAAAACGAATACCAATACCATGAAACGGTCCTTGTCAAAGCAACTGCCACCTCTGACAACCTGCCTCTGGAATACAGCATCAGCGAAGATAAAGGCCGAGTACCCGGCTTCGAGTGCATCAGCCAGACGGACTATCGGACACTTTTGGAGCAACAGGGCAGAAAAAATGTGCTGCCTGATTTGTCTGATACAGAATGTGTCTTGATAAAATACCGGCCAGACTTTGAGCAGTCCGATTGGAACGCAACCTATCGCTTGGAAATCGGAAATTCTGAAACAGCGGACGTACTGGTGATTCAGACAAGCCTTGATAACCCCATTGGTTTTGCAAACAATGTGGGGGCATTGGTTGTGTCAGATGGATTCTATCAGCGGATGTTAGAAAGCAGCCTGGAAAAAATCTATGTTAGCAGCGTAAACGGCCCCCAAATGCGTTCTGATACCCTTGCCTATGAAGCACTAAAAACAGTCATGCCGGATAACATCTATCTGGTAAGCGCCGGTCAGCGTAGCGAAGAACTGATAACGGATAACAGCTCTACCTTTCTGCTGATTAGCTTTGCAACGGTTATCTTTTTGATCGCCACGGGAAGTATTCTCTATTTCCAGAATATTTCCGCTGTCACATACGATAAATCGGACTATGAGATCATGCAGAAGATGGGCTATAGCCCTGTTATGGTAAAAAAGTGTGTCCGCCGTCAGGTACAGATCTATTATCTCATTCCGTATGTTATAGGGCTACTGCACAGCGTATTTGCGATTATCTGTTATAAGGCAGCTCTGATGGATGACCTGCTTGGAAGAAACAGCGCCGTGATTGTGCCGGTTCTCCTTGCAATCGTTATTTTCTCAATCATATATGTTGTCTATTATCAGGTGACAAAGCACTCCTGTTATAAAATTGCCCTTAGGTAAGGATTGGCGGCTGGCATCTGCAAAGATGCCGGCCGTTCATGCCGCTACAACGAAACCCGCACCTTGAAAATGTAAGGAAATAACGGTACAATAAATGGGAATCGAGTTGAACTCATGATAGACAGATATTTTCTTAGAGAATCATTATTGATCGTGAATCAGATTGCTGTAATCGCATATCTGTGCGTCATGGCATCCATTGGAAACCTGATTGGCGACGATAACCTGATCCAGTTTTTATTGCTTTCCATGCTTCTTGCGGATGCCGCGTATATTTCATATCGGAATGTAAAGGGAAACAATGTTTTAAGCCAGTTTTCTTATTTGTTACTATTGCTGGGATGGCAATTTTTACTATCGTTGTTTGAAAACCATCTGCTCTCTATGAAGCTGTCCTACTTTCTGTTGCCCATCAGCCTATACCAGTCTTTCTACTTCATACAGGTGTTTGTGTTTCAAGAATCCGGGTATCGCTGGCAAAAGCATTTTTTAGCGGTATGTAAAATCACTTGTATGTTATCCGTGATCGGATTCTTTATCTCTCAAAGAGCTTTTTCGATTCTTTATCAGATTCAGATGTCGCTGTCTTTTTTGGCAATTCTCTGGCTGGGGATTGTTCATCGGCGCAGGATCTGTTTTGTGCTAAAAAGCCAAAAGCGGGAGCTGCTTTCCTCCATCCTCTTGATTGGACTGCCTCTTATGGGATATGTCATGGTATTACACCGCCATGCCGGGCATATGGAAAATATGGGAAGCTATGTTTTTGTCATGCTCACTTTTTTCAGTGTTCATAGCATTGTATTTACCAGCCACACCCAACAGGAACAGGTAGTTACAATGAAAAAAGAGTATGCCCTGTTCATTACCGTCTTGGGAATGGCTGCGTTTCTTTTTACCGCTTCTTTATTCCAGATTCCCATTATGGCTGTATTCGTGTTAGCCCATATTTTGGTGCTGCTGACCCTTATCTTTCAACTGTTGCTATACTGGCAGATCCGTAAACTGCCAAAAGATTTCTGTAACCCCATGGACCGACAGCATTTTTACACTTATTCTTTAGCACAGATCAAGCGGGAAGAAACGCTGAAAAAGGAGTTTTCCAATTATCTGCATGATGATATTTTACAGGATCTGCTTTCCATCAAGAATCTGGTAGGAAAAGCAGACCGGCCCGATGTGCAGCAGCTAATATATGATACCTTGGGAGAATTAAACGCCACCATTCGCTCACAGATGCAGGCATACCACCCAACGCTTCTAAAAAGCCTGACCTTAAAAGAGAATATCCAAACGCTTATAGATACTTTGACGGAAAAGCACCCCGCCATAGTGATTTTGGATTGCAGTGATACTGTTTTTCTGGTAGAGCCATACAACATCCTGATTTACCGCATGATACGGGAATTAGTAACCAATGCGCTGAAACATTCCGGCGCATCCAAAATACGGGTTCTTCTGACGCAGGAGCATGGCGTGATTTCCTTAAAAGTTTCTGATGATGGCAAAGGATTTGAAACGGCGTACTGCCAAGGCTGCAACCACCGGGGCCTTGCCTCCATTCAGGAACAGGTCAGTCTATTAGACGGAGCCATGAACATTGAATCTGCCGCTGAATCGGGAACGCAGATCACCATTACCATGCCAATGAGAGGGGAGGATTCCTATGAAAGTTTTATTGGTAGATGACCATACCCTGTTTTCCAAAAGCCTTTCCATTGCTCTATCGGACTTTCCCGAAATCGAGAAGTTTTCCAGTACCAAAGATATAGAGCATTTAGCCGCAGTTTTAGAGACGGAACAGCCTGACATACTGCTGGTCGACATCAATTTGGGAAAGCTGGCCGAGGAAGATGGGTTGCTGCTCACAAAACATCTTTTAGCACAGTTTCCAGAACAGAACATCGTAATTTTGTCCGGCTATGATCTTCCTGCCTACCGAAAAGAAGCAAAGAGAATCGGTGCAAAGGGGTTTATCAACAAAGAGGTGGAGCCGGAGGAACTGTTACGCATCCTGCGTGTCATTCAGAATGGAGGTTCCTATTTTCCGCAGGAAAACATCCTGCTGGAAGATTTAACGGAAAGTGAACGGCAGATCCTTAAACGACTGGCTGCTGGAAGTAAGCGTAAAGAGATTGCGGAACAGCTTTTCCTAAGCGAGCGCACGGTGTCAAACCATTTGCAGCATATTTTTGAGAAGCTGCAGGTGACTTCCGCTGTTGAGGCCGTAACCAAAGCCATACAGTTAGGTTACATATCTCCAATTTCCTGATAAACATATCGCAGCAATCCAAGGCCACACTATGAACTATATGCCCCCGCTGATTGCGTGTGTGGTGGAGGATTTTTATACATCCGCATTTCTAATTTGCTTTGTTATATTCTTCATGTGGCAATATGTCACAGTTTGCTTTTACCCTTGTAATCCGATAAAATAAGGGAAACGCCTGACCGGGTCTGAAGTCAGTGAGGGGATTCTATGGACTGCAATCGCACGGCACGGAGACAACGCCTTTCCGGACTGGGCCGCCATCTCTTCGTATGCTGCCTTTTTCTTTCTTTCCTTTTGACTTGCCCGATTTTTGTCCAAGCAGGCGATCTCAGCATCACGCAAGTCAGCGAAGCAGACACGGCAGCAAGGCAAGAAGAAACCGTTCATCTCTTTCTTGATATCCCCTTTGGCCTATCAATGGACGAATGTGAAGCGCTCCTATTTGAGCATAACGGAACTGGCTTTGATCTAAAAAGCAAGGACGATGGGAGTGGCTCTTTCAGCGCATACATCCTTGACGCGCAGGCTTTCGATCTCTATGGTAAACCGGAGTATGTTTTCTTCAACTTTCGGGATCGTACATTCTATCAGGCTGAATTGGTTTTTCATTCAGTCGCGTTGAGCGCGGAGGCAGATGACGATTTTCATTGTTTGTATACCGAACTCCTGAATCAATACGGGGATCCAACGGATGCTTATTTCGTTCAATTTGGAGAGGTTCCAAATATCACCTACTATTATTTCCCCCAAAATAACGACAAGCAGGATGTAGAGCAAGCGTTATCTTGGATGACAGATGCCGACGATAACTTGGGTATCATAATCAACTTTTATAACGTAGCATTATGTATCTATAAGGGAGAACCCACTCAGACTGTTTACACCATGTCGCTTGACTATTCTGCAAAATATGTCGATACTTCAAAGGGGAAAAGGATAGAGTACATTCCAAACCTATAAAGGTGAGCCTTTGAACTAGATAGAGCAACCGTCTATTTGTTCTTGATTTCTGAGTAAAAAACGCGGAGCCCCTTTTCCGGGATGCTCCGCGTTTTCATATCCTCAGCCGTTCGTTTCGTCCGCTTCGCCGGGCGCGTCCTCCGGGGCGGCGTCCCCGGCCTCTTCCTCCGCCTCAGCTTCGTCCGCGGGCTCCGCCGCCTGCGCGCCGTCCCCGGCGTCCGGCGAACCGTCCGCCTCCTGCGCCCGCTCCCGCTGCATGCGGGCGATGATCTCCTTGACCTGTTCCAGCTCTTCGGGGGAGAGCGCCATCATCTTGGCGGACATATCCACCTTTTTCGCGGCGCGATCCACCTTTTCGGACACGTTCTTGCAGAACGCGTCGCTCACGAACTTGCCCTGCTCGACCGTGAGCTCGCCCTTTTCGATCAGGCCGTCCGCGATTTCCTTCGCCTTTTCCGCCGTGACCGCCACCGCGCCCACGCCGGCCATCAGCACCTTTCTCAGTTCGTCATACAGCGCCATCGCCTTGCGCCCCCTTTCTGTCTGCATTGTAAATCCCGGACGGCTCCCTGTCAAGGAAAACGGCGTCCGGGTCAGCGTTCAGAGCCTGTACACGTACTCCTCCGCGAAGTGCGCGGCGGTCGCGCCGTCCGCCGCGGCGGTCACGATCTGGCGCAGCGGCTTTTGCCGCAGGTCGCCCGCGGCGTAGACGCCCGGCAGGTTCGTGCGCGTGGACTCGTCCGCGGCCACGTAGCCCGCCTCGTCCAGGTCCACCTGGCCGCGCACGAGCTCCGTGCTCGGCACGCGGCCGACCGCCACGAAGATGCCGTCCACCGCGATGTCGCTCACCTCGCCGGTCTTCACGTCCTCCAGCCGCAGGCCCGTCACGCGCTTTTCGTGCAGGATGGCCACGGGCCTTCGGCTCAGCAGAAATTCGACGCCGCTCTCCTCGAGCAGCGCGCGCTCCCGCCGCGAGGCGCGCAGCTCGTCCCGCCGGTGCACGAGGTAGACCTTCTTGCAGATCTTGGAGAGGAACAGCGCGTCCGCTGCGGCGCTGTTGCCCCCGCCCACGACGGCGACCGTCTTGCCGCGGTAGAACATGCCGTCGCAGGTCGCGCAGTAGGCGACGCCCTTGCCCCGCAGCGCGCGCTCGTCCGCAAGCCCCAGCTCGCGCGGCGCGGCGCCCATCGCGAGCACCACCGTGCGGCCCAGCAGCGTGCCGCTTTCCGTCTCAAGGCGCTTGGGGCTGCTTGAAAGGTCCGCCGAAAGCGCCTGACCGAAGACCGACTCCGCGCCGAAGCGCTCTGCCCCGCGCTGCATGCGCTCGGCGAGCTGCATGCCGTCGATGCCGTCCTCAAAGCCCGGATAGTTGTCGATCTGCTCGGTGGTGGCCATCTGCCCGCCGGGCGACAGCGTTTCGATCACTCGGACCGTAAGCCCCGCCCGCGCGCCGTACAGCGCCGCCGTGTAGCCCGCGGGCCCGCCGCCGACCACCAGCATGTCGTAAATCTTTTCTTCCATCGCCGTATCCTCTCTTCCGAATGCCCGGGGCTTCCTCAAAGCGCGCCGTTTTCCCGCAGCCAGCCCTCGATCTGCCCGCGCGACTGCGGCGCCACCAGCGCCTCGCCCATCGCCTGGCCGCCCCGAAACACGATCAG
>QAKH01000072.1:0-30342 GCA_003343885.1 Clostridiales bacterium
ATCTCGCATAGAGAGCAATCAATATAATCTTTTCCTGTTCTAATCGAACTCCAAATTAGTAGATGCAGTGCGATATGGAACAAATACGTTATTATCATAATTCATAATTAAAATAAATGCAATACCAACTTTAATTTATAAATAAGGCGGACAGCAAAGCTGTCCGCCCAATAACGATAGAATGGTTACAAATTATGAGTTTTCAACAACATCAACAATGTGCTGAATGTAATCAATATACGGTTCATCTCCTGAACTTGTCTCAAGCAAGGTCTCGGAGATATCGTAGATTGTACTTGTTACTGCGTTTCCGTAAATTACTGCACCGTTGTCAAGAATCATATACGGTCTAACATGAATGTTTGTAGTATATGCCGCAGCAGTATCAGGAACATTTACCAAAACAGCAGAAATGATAATACTTTCTTCTGTTATCTCAAAGATCGTATTAGTGTTTTCGTCAAAAGCAACACCCTTTACGGCAAGGCCTGCGTCAATTGCTGACAGTGTAAGAGCTTCCGCAGGATTGGGCATCTGCTTTTCGGTGGAAACAAGGAAACCGTACTCGCTGACAGTAAATCCATCGTTCTCAACAGTTGCCGAAACAATTCTGTTTGAAACAGAGGCACGGAAACGAACGCCGGCAGGAGATTCAGTTCTAATTGAGTAAGAATTGTCAGAAGTAATATAATGTGTGTTTTCCTTCTGTGCGCCGGTGCTTGTTACTTTATATACAGTTGTTTTTGTTACATCTGTGCTGTCTGCAAATGATACAAATCCTATTCCGTTATAAAGCTTAACAATATACTTTGCGCCATCTTGAAGCTCAACTGTTCCGTCATAACCTGCAATATACATGTGGTCTTCTGATGTCACACCTGCATCAGCCATATCAAGTGTGAACACAGCGTAGTCAGCGCCGTCAGCGATCTCTACTACATCGGTAACAGTTATGTAACCGCCGGACATGTCAATATCTCCGGAAAGTCTCAGAGAATCGAGCTCGGTCTTACCCTGAGGAGCAATAGTACCGCCTTCTTTTACGATGTAAGTTGCCCAGTCGGAAGAAACTTTGCGTGTCTCTCCGTTATCTGTTACAATATTAGCTTCCGAGTCAGTGAATCTAAGATAATCAATCTCAACAGTTGCATTGCTCTGATATGGGTCAAATGCCAGTCGTGTGATTGTGTCTTTGAAATGTGACGGGAAAGTAATTTGAGTAGTTATAAACTCACCGTTTGATGTGGTATCAGGATAAGTACCAGATCCCTTATTTCCCTCAGAGAACTGAGTAGCACTTGTTGTTGTGAAGTAAACATCAGGCGCCTGTTTGGAAGGAAAGTCATACTTAATCTTAAGTTCCATCACTCCGGAAGTGCTTTCAGCCGGGAAAGCAAAATTAGGATCTTTCTTTTCAATACGGACATCAGGGCTGCCGCTTTCATGTTCGGCAACTATTGTAAGTACTCCGTCAGTTACACTATAAGACTTTGTCCAAGACAGTGAGTAATCTGCAGCAGAATCAAACTCCCAGTGATCGTTTTTATCCCATACGGCATACAAAACCGTCGGCTCGGTGATTGTCACGGTATCCCCGAGGAGAAGCTTGCTGTCCGGAGAAAGAGACCAGCCGAGGAAAGTATATCCCGTCCGCTCCGGAACCTGCCCGGAAATTTCAATAATACCGAGCGGTTTATTGTATTCGCCGACAGGCATGCCTGAAACAGTGCTGTCTGTATTTGGGTCATAACCGAGCGTCGGTTCATTGACAAAGGCTATTTCATCAATATTTATTGTGCAGTCGACGTTCGTCGGTGTAAATTCAAAGCCTGTAATAGTTCCGGTTACACCTGACAAATTAAAGATATAAGTAGTGTACTCGCTTGTTGTCACAGGGTTTGAGAAATTAAAATCTCCGTCAGTTGTCTTAATGGTTAAATCAAGCTTTGTGTCATCTGCAAATTCAGTATTCTGAATTTGCAATAACAAAGCACAGTAATCAGAAGGATTAACTGCTAAAGCAGGAGAAACGACTTTAAGAACATTGCTTCCTGTCTCTACGTCAGTTCCTGTTGCTATTGACATGAAAACGCCGTCAAGTACATACTGATTGAATCCGTTGAGGATAGTAAAGTTTTCCTTATATCCATCCGTATCGAAGTACCATGAAGTTGCAAGTTCCCACTGTGCGTAAACCGTTATATCTTCAGTAACATCTACGCTTGATACAACCTCTCCAGTCGGAGTAAGTGACCAGCCAAGGAATTTATATGTTTCTCTTACAGGATATACAGGGTCAAACACGAAGTTTTCCTTTGCCAGAGTATTAGGCTCGGGCATACCGGTTACTTCATCTGTTGTATTCTTATCATAAGTTACGGTATGTGGTTCCGTCTGGCCGCTGACAGTAATTGTAATACGTGCAGTTACAGAGGAATCATATTTGGATGTTGCGGTAATAGTTACAGCACCGTTGTTCTTTGCGGTAAGAAGACCGGTTTCAGAAATTGTTGCTATATCCTTATTATCTGTTGACCAAACAATGTCTTGTGCTGCATCTGCAGGGAGTATTCGAGCTGTCAGCTGTGCTGATTCGTTCGGAATAGTCAGTTCAGTAATCGGATCAACAAATTCAACTGAAGAAGGAAGCGTTGTATAAACAGTTCTGTCGTTTTCCGAGAGAACAAAATTTATCTGTTCATACAAAAGCTTTGCAATGTTGTCCATTCCGGTATCACCGGGATGAGCCGCAACGCCGGAATGTTCAAATTGGCCAATGGCTTTATTTTCGTCTGTATTAAGAGTATGAACAAGAGCTAACGGAAGATCAAACTCTTCAGCAACATTTGTCATACCGGCAATAAGGTTATCCCCGCCCCAGAAAGGAGTGCAGACAACTATCAGCGCGTCAGGGGCAGCTTCTTTAAGTGCGGTGACAAACTGGCGCATTGCGTTTTCGTAGGAGGCAACGGTAGGGCTTGTGTTTACGTTTTCGCCTATCTGTACGGTGATGATGTCAGGCTGTTCCGCAGCAGCTGTTGCAACCAAGCCGGAAATATGTCCTGACAAGTCGGCTGTTTCATCAGACGCAGGAACAGCACGTTCAAAGGTTGCCACAGCGCCGCCGTACTCATGAGTTATGCTTTCTTCGCCGAATTTCTGCTGCATGTAATAGATCAGTCTGTGTACGTAGTCTTTCTCTTTTGCGGAAGCCGCCATTCCCCAGGAACCGTTCCAGCCGATATCGGGGGCAGGGGCATGATTCATTATGGAATTTCCGTAAGTCAGGATTTTATAGCTGTTGGCAGCGATTTTTTCACTCTGCCCCGAGACAGAGACAGTCACGGAAGCGGTGGCGCCGATTTTTTCGGAAACCGCCGTAACCGTAATTTCGCCGTTTATCTTTCCGGTAAGCGTAGCCGTGCCGTCGTCATTTCTCGTAAGAACCGCGTTAACGCTGTCGGTAATATAACGAACCTCGGCAGGGCTGTCCTCAGAGCCGTCCTCATACCTTATATAAGGCGTCAGGGTGACGGTCGCTCCTTCTTGCGTTATGGTGTCCTGCGATGCGTAGAGGGCAAACTTCTCAACAACGCCGGGACCGGGCTGCTGTTCAAGCTGCGGAATCCTGTTTGTAAGATAAACGTCATAAACAGTAGCTGACAAAAGGGCGGAAACGGAAATCATGAAAGTGTTTACATTGCCGGTAAAATCAGTTTTCTCGGACATGTCGGCAACATAATATGCAAATCCGTCTCCGGTATCGGGAAGCAGTTTAAATGTAACTGTCTTTTCTTTATTGCCGGCGTCAGTATATCCGGTATCGTCAGAAGACGAATAATAAAGTCTGCTTCCTGATAAGTCCCCCGAGTGATCCGCTTTTATCACAAACTTGTTGTAAAGGGTTGCGGCAAGGTTTTCTGTAGGCTTGGCAATGTTGAGCGCACCCTGGGTCTGACCGTTGCTTACACGGGAAACGGTAAAGGAACCGTCGCCGTTGTTGGTGAGTGTGTGATGCCCCCACGCGCTGAGGAGAGTGAGCGGGTAATGGTATTCCCCCGCGGGGATATCCTCAATGTCCTTTGCAAGATATATCTCATAGGCAGTAAGCTCCCCCCTTGTGCCGGAGGTCTGAAGCTGAATCATGAACCTGTAAATGTTCCCCGAGTAAGCGGGACTTCCGGAAAAATCAAGGACATAGTAGCTGAAGCCGTCGCTGTCCTCCGATAAAAGACCTCCGACTGTTGTGAAGCCTTCGGCAAATTCCGGGGTGGGCTTTTGTTCGCCCGTCGAGAAGTAGGCCTTAATTCCCGTTATATTCTCTGCATCTTTTGCCTTGACCACAAGATACGGGTAGTCCTCTGCTTTGCCGTTGGTTTTGGGTTCCGCAAGATAAACAGCACCCTCGTTTTTCTTTTCGGGATCAAGCCCCTCCATTTCTGTATCCCTTACTATGGTCAGCGAACCGTCATCGTTGGCAGTCACTACCGTATTGCCAAACCTTGATATTTCACCGGAGCTGTATATGTACTTGGGCTCGACCTCCGCAGCGGGCTCATCAGGCTGCGGCTCATAAATTGTCGTGAAATAGATCTCCTCGATTTCAATTGTGCTTGCGCCCGCAGTACCTCCGTTAAGCTGGAGCATACATCCGGTATAGTCGCCTTTCCAGTACTTATTAGTGCTCATATCGCAATAATATTCCTTATAGGCATTGCTTCCGGGGGTAAGGGCAATATGAACCGTTTGCTTTTCATCCATCTCGGGGGTTTCTGAGGTTGCAAAATAAAACTTCAGGTCATTTATCGTCCCGGGATTTTTTGCCTTGACAACAAGATATCTGTGCGCCGCGGTGTCAAGTGAAACATTCGGATGATTAAGGTAAGGTGTGCCGGAATACTCCTCCGCCATTGTGTCTATAACGGCGACACCGTTTTCATAAGTCAGAGAATATCCCTTGTTCGCCGTTTTCCAAACGCGCGTCGCCGCTGTTTCGAAGTCCCATTTGTAGGTTGTTGCTTCAGGCAGGCTTTCATCTCTTTCCCATACGGCATACAGAACTATATCCTGATTTTGAAGCTCTATTGTCTCCGGTGCGTCCGCAACGGTAGATTCAGGGTTTTGGGACCATCCCTTGAAAATATAGCCGTAGCGGTCCGACGGCTCAACAGAGAGATCGGGGCTGTAGGCGGTCAGAAGTTTTGTACATTCTTCATCTTCAAATAAAAAATACTCATAGTCAACGACCGTGTCGGTGCCGTCGTTCTGCATATATGAAATTTTATAAGAAGGAATGAAAGTAATATCGTCAAAGGAAATTACGGTCTGACCCGGATTTTCAAGGCTCTTTGCCTGAATGGAAATCGATGAAATGCTTCCGGTGTTTATATCGCTGGCGTTAGCAGCGTTTTTTGCCTTTGAAAAATCAACCAAGCCGGCAAATTCTTTCCATCCCGTATCCGGATTGAAGTCTCCTACGGACTGTGCGATGTATGTAGGGCCGTTTTTCATTATCCAAAGCGCACCCTCAGATTTTATTGTCTCATCTGCCGCCGGAATATAAGTTTTCAAGTATTTGAAAGCTGAATAGACCGGTCTCTCACCTTCAACGGCTGCCGGCAAATAGAAGGCAACCGACGGATAGCCTTCTGAAGAGGAAGCCATGCTGACAACTTTAGCGGATGAGTTAACAGAGTCAGGAGCAGGATTATCTTTGGCAGCCCCTGAATTTGTGGCTGAGAGAATAGAAGAAAAGTTTTCCATCTCCCCCTCAAACGTCCATAGCTCAGTTGTCTGATTCAGCATGTTCAAGCCCGGTTTTATACCCTTTTCCAACATCAGTTCGGAAGTTTCCGACGAAGAAGGTACAACCGCTTTTTCGTCAGGGTTTTCAACCGGATCGAGTGTCGGAACGGCAAATACTGCCGAGCCAAAAATCATGCAGAATGAGAGCAAGAGACTCAAGCATTTAAAAAATCTGTTTACTCGCATATCTATACTCCTTTTCTAAAAATTCTTATACAATATTTTACAATATTTCATTAATTTTTTCAAGTGTCAATAGGACAAATTTCAAGAATGTTTTTTGTACATTTTGACAATTATATTATATTCTTAAAAGCCAAATTATTCTGTAAAATAATACAAGAGGATGTGAAAAAAACGCACATCCTCTTGTATTATTTATTCTATTGCTGCTTTTTTGGAGTTAATCTTTTTAAATATTGATACATCAAATTTTGGAATTCGCTCATAAGTATATAATCCGTTTATTTCCTGCTCT
The DNA here is from genome assembly GCA_003343885.1 of Clostridiales bacterium. GTDB lineage: Bacteria > Bacillota > Clostridia > Oscillospirales > CAG-382 > UMGS882. Next base: position 6,284 of record QAKH01000072.1, read on the forward strand.
ATATCATACAGCTGTGTATAACAGTAACCGAAAAATTTGGGATTGTCAAGTATTGCGTTTGTAAGCCCGCGATACCTTTCTATAAATTCTTCAGGTGTTTTGGGAGCAGTACCATATCCCCAACCTGTATTGCCATTGGTATTCCACTGTATTCCTCCGTATTCGCTGATAAATACAGGTTCGCCAGAGTATTTCTGATAGTCAGAGGGATGATTAACCAAAACCTGGTCATGAAGAGCTCCGCCGTTGGCAAAAACATCATAGTGTGCTTTGAAGATTTCAGGATTTTGTTCATAATCATGGACGTCATATATATCTGTTACAACATGATAGTTACCGCTTGTGTCAATCACCGGACGTGTAACGTCAACTGCTTTTGTATATTTATAAATTGTTGAGAGAAGGGTATTGCGAGCTCTTGATTCGATATATCCCCATGTTTCGTTAAACGGGCACCAACCAATGATTGAAGGGTGATTAAAGTCACGCTCAATTTCTTCCGCCCATTCATTCAAGAATATTTCGACTGCCTGCCCGTCATGGTAATTGAGCCCCCAGTTTCCATGCTCTCCCCATACTATGTACCCCATACGGTCGCAGTGATAGAGAAAACGAGGCTCAAAAACTTTCTGATGAAGACGAGCTCCGTTAAATCCGGCGTCAAGCGAAAGTTTTATGTCCTTTACAAGATCTTCTTCAGTCGGAGCGGTATAAATTCCGTCCGGATAAAAGCCCTGGTCAAGTACAAGTCTTTGAAAGACGGACTTATCATTGAGCATGAATTTCATTCCGTCAAGGTAAACTTCTCTGAGTCCAAAATAGCTCTTTACCTTATCTTCACCGAAAGAAAACTCTAAATCATATAAATTACCTTCCCCGACCTCCCAAAAATGAAGTTCAGAAAGTTTTATATAAGCTTTAAATAGTCCGCCGCGGCTCTTAACTGTTGCCATTCCTACGTTCTTTCCGGCAAAAGACGCACTAATAGTTACTTCACCGCTTCCGCAGGTGTGCCCGACAACAGTAAGAGAACCATCATGAATATCTGGATAATACTTGGCGTCTTTTATATAGTTTTCAGGAAGCTTTTCAAGCCACACTGTTTGCCATATTCCGGTGGTTCTTGTATAGTCGCAGCCGCTTGAATAGTATTTGCTTGCCTGTTTTCCTTTGGGCTGTTTTCCACTTCTTACATCATCTTTAGCATAAACAAATATTGTGTTATCGCCTTCTGAAGCATACTCTGTGATATCAATAGAGAAAGGCGTATATCCACCTTTATGCTTGCCCACAAGAATGCCGTTTATATATACGAAAGCTTCGTAGTCAACCGCTCCGAAGTGAAGAATAAGGCGGCCGGTCATATCTTTTTCTTCAAGCGTAACAACCTTTTTATAACATACTGCATTTATAAAATCTGTATACGCAATACCGCTAAGCTTGCTTTCCGGGCAGAAAGGAACTACAATCTCACCGGCAAGCTTTTTTTCACTCTCGTAGAGTTTTCTTTCCTGTGCCGATACACCGAAGTCAAATTCAAATTCCCAAGTTCCGTTTAAATTTATCCAATCGTTTCGCTCCCATTGAGGCATTGGATGCTCGGGACGCGGTATATTTACTGCTGACATAGTTACATCTCCTTATTTTGTTCTTTACACACGTTAAGTATAGTGGTATAATATAACTATGTAAATTGATAATAACGTCAAATAAGTTAGGAATATGCGCATGAGAGAAGAAATATACTTTGTATCGCCACATAATAACAATATGCCTTTTTTTATAAATATTGCAGGAGTTTCGTATTGTGACGGTTCATACCACATCACCCGAAGGCGTTCTCCCGTATTTTGCATGGAATACGTTTACGATGGATACGGAACAGTTTCGTGCGGAGGAACAATCTGCCACCCGAAAGCAAACGATATATACATGCTTCCCTACGGTAAGGATCATGACTATTACAGCGATTCTCAGACGCCCTGGAAAAAAATCTGGTTTAACGCAGCAGGGCCTCTTATAGACGCAGTACTGAACTCTTATGCAATGTCGCAGACTGTTTATTTTCCAAACGCCGGACGAAAGCAGTATTTTGAGAAAATAGTTGAGATTTCAAAGAGCAGTCTAAACGCAGAAGATAAAAATTTTGAATGCGCCGTTTTGTTTCATAAGCTGATAATAAGCTTGTACAGCCAATATCTGCTCCCAAGCTCGGAAAACCTGAATGACGCTATGAGAATGAGAAATTATATAGACGCAAACATTAGCCGTCAAATAACAGTAGATGAGCTTGCATCACTCATTTTCAAAAGCCGCTCGCAGGCTATACGGATATTCAAAAAGGAGTACGGAAAAACTCCGTATGATTATCTTTTGGAAAGCAGAATAAAGCAAAGCAAAATACTCTTAAAAAATACAAATCTCCTTATAAAAGAAATAGCTTTTAAGGTCGGCTTTGCGGACGAACACTATTTTTCTGATCTATTCAAAAGAAAATGCGGTACTACAGCTATGCAGTACCGCAATGAATAATAAACTCTTATTTTTTAAGCCCCCAAAAGAATTCGCAGTCCAAAGTATGCCACAACAATTATTCCGAGAACAATTCTGTAAACGCCAAAGGCTTTGAAATCATGTTTCTTTACATAATCAACAAGGAATTTGATAGCTATCATTGAAACGACGTATGCTACAACCATTCCGATTATCAGCACCGCGATATCTGCTGAAGACGGAATTTCGTCAACTGTTACAATTTTTAAAAGACTTACTCCGAACATTACCGGGATTGCGAGAAAAAATGAAAATTCCGCAGCTACTGTTCTCGAGCACCCGAGAATTATTGCGCCGAGAATGGTTGAACCTGAACGGGAAGTACCGGGAATTATTGATAAAACCTGAAATGCGCCTATAAGAAGCGCTGTTTTATAAGAAAGAGCACTAATGTCAGTAACTTTGGGTGTATTTTTTCTTCTTTCAATAAGGATAAAAGCAATACCATAAATTATTAAAGTTGCGGAAACAACATACCAGTTTTCAAAATTTTCCATATAGTCGTTAAGCGCAAGTCCTATTACAGCGGCAGGAACACATGCTACTATCGTTTTGAACCATATTTGCCATGTATCGGCTCGTTCTGCTTTAGTTTTACTTGGTGAAAAAGGATTAAGACGCCTAAAATACAGTGTTACTACCGCAAGTATTGCTCCAAGCTGAATAACGTACAGGTATAGGCCGGTTGAAGAAAATCCTTTGTTGTCAATCAGCTCGTTGACGAGTATCATATGTCCGGTTGAGCTGATTGGAAGCCATTCGGTAATTCCCTCGACAACGCCGAGAACGAAAGATTTAAGTGCCTCAATAAAAAACTGCATAGCCGTCTCCTTTTTGCATTTTTTACAATTTTAAACTATAATTTTTTTAGATAAATAAGGTACTCAGTATTTCCGGTTCCGCCTTTTATCGGCGACTCGGTAAGTCCCTTATATTCAAATCCAAAGCTAGCACTGCAAGAAATGATATCTTCAATGACCTTTTTGCGTACAGATTCGCTCTTTACCACTCCGTGTTTGTCAAGGTGCTCTTTCCCTGCCTCAAACTGTGGCTTTATAAGCGTTACAATATCCGTTCCTGAACGTGAAATCGTACTGATTGACGGATAAAGGAGCTTTTGAGATATAAAAGACACATCCATTACAACTAAGTCGGCAAAGTTTCCGCCTATCACAGTACGATCAATATATCTTGCGTTTGTATTTTCAAGAGAAATCACTCGAGGATTGTTCCTAAGACTGCGGCTTAACTGATTAGTACCAGAATCAATAGCGTAAACCACAGCCGCCCCGCGTTTCAGAAGGCAATCCGTAAATCCGCCGGTGGAAGCGCCTATATCAACGCAAATTTTCCCCGATGGCTGTATACTAAAAGTGTCAAGCGCATATTCAAGCTTTATACCGCCTCTTCCTACGTATTCCTGATTTTCAGACGGCTTAACCTCAATTTTAGAAGTCAGAGTGTTAACCTCAAAAGCCGGCTTCTCTATGGTTATTCCGTCAACGCTTACTCTTCCCGCCCGGATAATTTCTTTCGCTTTGGTTCTGCTGGAAACAAGGCTGTTTTCATGCAGAAATACGTCTAATCTCATAGTTCCTCCGGCGCAAAATTTTAAATACATTATACTTAATTGTAGTTGATGTGTCAAGTCAATATGACAAAACTAATGCCCGTATTTGATTTTTTAATACTTCTGTCTTTCAGTATCAAAATAGTACACAAATCAAATATAAAAGCTGTGCCATTAAACGGTACAGCTTTTTCAAAATTATCAGCCTTTGGCTTTAGCGTTATTCTTCATTCTTTGAACGTTTGAAAGTATCGACTTGCGAAGTCTTATCGATTTTGGCGTAACCTCAATCAGCTCATCGTCGTTTATGAATTCGATTGCTTCCTCAAGGCTGAATATAACCGGCGTTACAAGTCTGAGCGCCTCATCCGCACCAGCCGAACGTATTGCGGTAAGGTGCTTCTTTTTGCAGACATTTACACTTATGTCATCAGTCTTTGGCGATTCTCCGACTATCTGACCTTCATAAACATCCTGAGACGGAACAACAAACATTGTTCCTCTCTCCTGTGCGTTGAAGATACCGTAAGCCGTAGTCTTACCAGTTTCATAAGCAACCAAAGAGCCGGTAACTCGCTTAGGAATATCACCTTTAAACGGGGTATATCCAATAAACAGTGAATTTATTATTCCTTCTCCGCGGGTATCGGTAAGAAACTCGTTTCTGTAACCGAACAAGCCTCTTGTCGGTATATGGAATACTACGTTCATTCTGTCGCCATGAGGAGTCATGTCTTTCATTTCGCCTTTTCTTGCGCCAAGCTTCTCTATAACAGCTCCGACGTATTCCTGCGGAACTTCACATGATACCTCTTCAAGCGGTTCACTCAGAACACCGTCAATTTCCTTATATAATACCTTAGGTGCACTTACCTGGAATTCATACCCTTCTCTTCTCATTGTTTCAATAAGAATTGACAGATGCATTTCTCCTCTGCCCATTACCTTAAAGTTTTCGCTGGACGTGCCGTCTTCTACTCTCAGAGAAACATCTTTAAGCAGTTCTCTGTACAATCTGTCACGCAGATGTCTTGAAGTGCAGAATTTACCCTCAGTACCGGCAAAAGGAGAATCGTTAACAGAAAAAGTCATCTCAAGCGTTGGTTCAGAAATTTTCACAAAAGGCAGTGCCTCCGGTGCGCTTACATCGCATACCGTGTCGCCTATTGTAATGTTTTCAACGCCGGAAAGGCAAACTATATCGCCTGCAGTCGCTTCCTCTACATTTACTCGCTTCAGACCGTCTATCGTGAACAGATTTGCTATCTTTGCCCTATACGGCTCATGCTGTCCGTGGTGATGACAGATAATAACATCCTGATTTTTGCGGATAACTCCACGCTCAATGCGTCCGGTTGCAATACGTCCGACGTAATCATTATAATCAATAGATGATACAAGCATTTGTGAAGGACCGTCTATATCAACATCCGGAGCTGGAATATGGCTGATTATTGTTTCAAATAGCGCTTCAAGATTTGTTTCCGTGCCGTCCGGAGAGAGAGAGGCAGTACCGTTTCTGCCGGAACAGAATACAACAGGGCTGTCAAGCTGGTCGTCGGTTGCATCAAGTGAAATCAAAAGCTCAAGCACTTCATCTACTACTTCGTTTATTCTCGCACCGGGTCTGTCAATCTTATTTACAACAACTACAACTCTGTGACCGAGTTCAAGAGCTTTTTGAAGAACAAATCTCGTCTGAGGCATAGTTCCTTCAAATGCGTCAACCAACAAAATGACACCGTTTACCATTTTGAGAATTCGTTCAACTTCTCCCCCGAAGTCAGCATGCCCGGGAGTATCCACAACATTTATCTTGATACCTTTATACACGAGGGAGGTGTTCTTTGCAAGTATTGTAATTCCACGCTCGCGTTCAAGGTCGTTATTATCCATCACACGTTCAGCAACGACCTGATTTTCACGGAAAGTTCCGCTTTGCTTAAGCATTTCGTCAACAAGCGTTGTTTTTCCATGGTCAACGTGGGCAACTATCGCAATATTTCTTAAATCTTCTCTTATCATACAATCCCTCTACTTCATTATTTATCACAAACAGGGTTATTTTATCATATAATACAAACCTTGAATCAATATTTTGTTATAATTTACCAATGCAATGTATTTTTTTTACAAAATATCTTAATTTTTATCATACCAGATCGGTAATTCGATTTTTTACAAAAGTTTTCTTGACTTATATGCATCCAAAGCGTAAAATCAGCGTGTTATCGTTATGAACAGTGAGGAGAAACAGCATGATAAATTCCGAAAAAAAGCATGCAGCAGCGCTAAAGGCAGCATTTCCATATACCGTACCGATTTTTACCGGTTTTATTTTTTTGGGTATGACATACGGAGTGCTCATGAGTAAAAATGGTTTTAACTTTTTGTATCCTATGTTCATGAGCATGACAATATTCGCGGGCTCTATGGAATTTATTGCAGCAAATTTATTATTGCAGGCATTCAATCCGCTGAATGCTTTTTTAATGACACTGATGATTAATGCAAGACACCTGTTTTACGGAATCTCCATGCTTGAAAAATATAAAGGAATAAAAAAAATACAAGCCGTATTTAATTTTCGGGCTTTGCGACGAAAGTTTCAGCATAAACTGCACTGCAAATATTCCGCACGGTGTTGACCATGGTCTTTTCATGTTCTACGTTACGCTTCTCAATCAGATTTACTGGGTTGCAGGCTCAACGCTTGGCGGAATATTCGGTTCTGTTCTCAAATTCAACACCGAAGGACTTGATTTTGTTATGACAGCCATGTTTGCCGTCATATTTGTAGAGCACTGGAAGTCCGCAAAAACACATATTCCCGCAGTTTGCGGACTTTTTATTTCGCTTGTTTGTCTTTGCGTATTTGGTGCAGATAACTTCATGATACCGACCATGCTTGCAATCCTCGCAGTTCTTACCGTACTGCGTTCTTTTCTTGAAAAATAAAGAGGTGAGATATAATGAAAATGACACTTACTCAGCAGATAATTACAATTGCAGTCATTGTCTTGGGTACAATGATTACTCGCTTCCTGCCGTTTCTCATTTTTCCGTCGGGTAAAACGCCGCCGAAATATATCACATATCTCGGAAAAGCGCTTCCCGGTGCTGTTTTTGGCATGCTTGTTATATACTGCCTGAAAGAAGTCAGTGTTTTTGCCGGAAGCCATGCGATTCCTGAAATTATCTCGCTTGCCGTTGTAGTTGCTTTGCATTTATGGAAACGGCAAATGCTGCTCTCAATTGCCGCCGGCACAGTAATTTACATGATTTTAGTACAAACAGTATTTTAAAAACCAACAATTTATTTAGAACTCATTGTTTTTTTACTTAAAATAATTTGCTCTTAATGAGTATTTTGACGATATGCTTTTTGATATTGAAGCGGATCCTCATCAGCTTTCGCCGATACAATGTGACACGATAAAAGAAAGAATGGTTTCACTTATAAAGAAGCTCATGCAGGAAAATGACGCGCCTGCCGAGTTATATGAGCGTTTTTCTCTATAATCAAACATAATTTATCTCTCTTACGCAAATAATCATAAACAACAAAAAAGCTGTGAACTTAGCAAAAGCAAGTCACAGCTTTTATTATTTTTAAACAAAGATATTCAGCCGGCGTTGTCAAGTTGATTTGAGTCATCAGGAACGTATCTTAACTCAATATCAGCTCCAACTTTCTTGAGCTTTCCGACAATATCCTCATATCCTCTTTGAATGTGATGAATATTATCTATCTCAGTCACTCCGTGGGCGGCAAGTCCGGCAATTATAAACGCGGCGCCTGCTCTGAGATCGCACGCAGAAATCGGCGCTCCGTGAAGCGAAGAAACTCCAGTAAAAACAGCCGACTGAGCTTCGCTTTTAATGTTGGCGCCCATTCTTATAAGCTCATCAACATACTTAAAGCGGTTATCCCAAACGCCTTCTTTTATCATGGACTCTCCTTTGGCTATTGACATAAGCACACCGATTTGAGGATTCATATCGGTAGGAAAACCTGGATAAGGCGCAGTCTTTACATATGTTCCCTTCAAATCCGAAAGATTGCAAGATACCTTTACAGAATCATCAAATTCTTCGACAGAAGCTCCCATTTCCAACAGTTTTGCCGTTACAGTATCCAAGTGTTTAGGAATAACGTTGAGTACTGTAAGCTCTCCGCCTGTTGCAGCTGCTGCAATCATATACGTTCCTGCTTCAATCATATCCGGAATTATATCATAATGTACGCCGTGAAGCTTCTCTGCACCGCGAATCTTTATTACTTCAGTTCCCGCTCCGGTTATGTCAGCACCGCAAGAGTTCAGAAAGTTAGCCAAATCAACAACATGCGGCTCTCTGGCAGCATTTTCAATAATAGTAGTGCCTTTTGCTTTACAAGCGGCAAGCATTATGTTAATAGTTGCTCCAACCGACACAACATCAAGATAAACAGAATCTCCGTAAAGGTTTCCGTCATCAGTTGTGATGTTTACATAACCACCAGCACTGACACCGTCAACGTTAGCTCCTAACGCCTTAAATCCCTTAATATGCTGGTCAATCGGTCGGATGCCTATATCACATCCGCCGGGATATGCAGCCTTTGCTTTGCCAAAACGTCCAAGCTCTGCACCCAGAATATAATATGACGCCCTGAATTTTTTTACCAAATCGTATGGTGCACTGCAAGGTTTAACTCTTGTTGTATCTATCTCATATGTCGTTTTATCTATTCGTCTGATTACAGCTCCAACAGCTGTAAGAATATCAAAAGCATCGGATATGTCGCTTATCATCGGAATATTTCCGAGAACACATTTATCTTCAGCTAAAATTGTACCGAACACAATGGCCACAGCGGCATTCTTCATTCCGCTGACCTCTATGCTGCCACGTAATGGTTTATTGCCTGTTATGACAATTTTTTCCATTCGTATGAACATTCCTTTCTTGCATATTTACGCCTGTTAATAAGCCTTAATTTAATCTTATCGATACAGGCGCACAAAAAACGTTTGGAAAATATCCAAACAAGCAAGTTGACGTAATTTAATTTTGCATGGTTATTATAGCATACTTAATCTAAAAATAACAGCTTCTTATGCCAAAATTAACATTTTATTCATTTTTAACTTTTTATTGCGTCAACATATTTGGTTACAGTTTCTCCGCTTTGAGCTGTATATATAATTTCCCATACCGGGATTAGATAGTAAGAACCGCTGTCAGCTGCTCTATATGAATAAACAATGCGCTGAGAAATTATTTTTTTAACATCTTCAAGCTGCAAAGACCTAAGGGAGTTAATACCATCAGAGAGGGGCTGTCTGTAAGATTTTTTGAGAGAATCAAATATATAACTACCAACAGCGCAGACTACTTTTCCATTTTCAATTACTGCGTTGACATACATATTACTTATCTCAAAATCATCATACACATTTTGAGAAACACATACAACAGACTGATCTTCGGAAAAATTGACACCCAAAACAGTATAACATACCTTTTTTTTATCTGCCGACAGACAGGTTAAAAATGTTTCAAGTGCATCAATTTGATCATTATCCAATTCTGTATTATCGTTTTTGAAAGGTAACTGAGAAAACTGAACAGATGGTATTTCGGAAAATAAATTTTCGTTATATCCAAATCTAAATGAATCTGAGTATAGTTTTAAAACACCGGAATTTGCAGATTTATCAGTAATAGAGTAAGTAAACCCGTCAGGTGTTTCAACGAAACTCAAAGATGCGTCGGAAGAAAAGTATTGTTTAGAGAGATTATCTGCTATTTTTTGTGCCAACTCATCATTCTGGTAAGAAAAAGTATATACGGAATTATTCGGGATTTTATCAGGAATTACCGACTCGGTTATATCTACGCCCTTCGACCGTATAAAGGCAACAGCATCGTCAATCATTTCTTCGGAAACAACGTACAAGCTGTTGCTTTCATGTACGTTTAAATATATAAGCAGCATATTTACGACAAGAAAAGCTGCCGCCAGAAATAAGCAAACTTTCTTCATATACACAGTCAATCACCGATCCTTTTTTTTGCAGTCCATATAAGTTGTATCTGGTTAGATAACGGATCGCTCTCAAACATTGCGTAGTATTCAGTCTCTGAATTTTCAGCGTCATTTGTTTCACCGGAATTAAGCAATTCGATAGCGAGTTTCTGAGGTACAACCGGCTTAAACAGTCTTCCTGAATCACAAAAAATCGGATCCATTTTTATATTGATAATATAGTTATCCTTTATCTCAATTAAAATATCATAATCATTATCGTTCAGAAGAACTCCGTTATACAGGTACTTAAACTCAAAAATTATACTTCCTGTGTCATTCTGATAAACGCCGACAATTGACGGAAAAGCGTTGCCGCCGACAAGAATCTGATCAAAAGAATTCAACAATAATCTCACACAGTAAACTGCATCAGTCAGAGAGTAATTATTTCTTGACTCCGGGTAATAACCGAGAAAGGCAGACATATGTATTCCGCTGTCATAAGCGCTGTATTCAATACTGTATTTGTCGTTTGATATATACAATTCCTTTCCGCTGTCAACAAAACTTGACGCATTGCCGTCCCCCGAACTGAACATGCGCACCATGTTTGTGTTAAAATCAAGAACTCGGAGAAGCTGCAAAGTTTTTACATCTTGTAGATTAAAAGAGTAAAAATTTTCAGACTCAGCTATCACGACCGAGTCAACATCAAAAGACTCGGTAAAATAAGCCACCGGACGTATAGAATTTTCCATAAAACTGAAGTCTGCAAAGCCTCTCACGCCATTATATGCCGACAACTCATCAACTGTATACTCTATGTTTTCGGTTGACCTTAATATTGCAACATCGAGATCATCAGACAAGCAAACGGCGTAAACATTATTTTGATCATCAGGTAAAATAAAAATATATTTCAGATAGAAATTAACTTCCGGAGCAACAGAAGAAAAATTATTCTTAGTTGCCGGCAGAAAAACAGCCGACGGAACTTCTGAATAGTATGCAGCGTAAAAGAATTTCGGACTTTCCGTCAATGAAGAAACAAACTCTTCCCTTTGGGTATTATTAGGAAAAGACATTATCTCGACGTTTTCGCTCATCAAAAGAGATAATGTGTCATTCAAGTAAGTAAGCAGAGGAGTACGTGCAGAAGAAGTATACGATGCTGCGGTCATTTTTCCATCAGATGTCTTAAATCCGATAAATGTCGGCTCAAGTATTGATTTTGCGCCGCTTTGCACGTCATATCCTGTGCCCGACAAAACCCATTTATCGCTTTCAGGAATTTCGGGGAGAGAAGAACTATTACCATTTATGCGCAAATTCAGATACAATCCGCACAGAACAAGCATTGACAAAAACAGTAAAATATCAAGAAAAATTATTATATAAAGGCTAATATCCTTGTTCTTTTTCATTGTGCTCCCCTCCCCAACTTTCACGCCGATTTACGGCAGTCAAATTATTATAAAATGATTATTAATTTGATTCGTTTTCTTGAGTATCCTCTTTTATTTCTTTTAACAGTTCTGCAATTCTCGCACCGTGCTGCGCACCGGTATCTTTAACAAATGTAAGCTCCGGCGTATTTCTTAAAGACAAGCGGCTTGCAAGCTCTCGCCTAATATATCCGATAGCTGAATAAAGGCCTGTTTTTACCTCTTTATCTTCACTGCCCATATGACTGTAATAAACCTTGCAGAACTTCAAGTCAGATGTGGTTTCAGTTTTTGTTATGCTGACAAAACTTTTAGCCACACGAGGATCCTTTACATTTCTCAGAATATACATCAATTCTCTTGAAATATCCTCATTTACACGATTAACGTGGTAATGAGGTCTTTTTTGCTGAGGCATATTAAATTCCTTCCTGTTTTTTTAAAAATAAGTCAAACGGCAGAAAGAATCAACTATCCTTCTGCCGATTGAATGTTTTCGGCATACAGTATAAAATTTTAACGCTGCTAAGCCGTATACATATTATAATTCTCTCTTAATTTCTTCCATGATATACGCTTCGAGTATATCTTCTTCCTTAATATCGTTGAATCGCTCAAGCGCAATACCACACTCATAACCTTGAGCAACTTCTTTTGCGTCATCTTTGAAACGCTTTAAGGAGCTGATTTTATCTTCAAAGATAACCACACCGTCACGAACAACACGTATTTGAGAGTTTCTGGTAATTTTACCGTCCTGAACGTAAGAACCTGCAACAAATCCAATGCCGGGCACGTGTATAGTCTTTCTTACCTGAGCATGACCAAGAACAACTTCTTTATATTCCGGAGCAAGCATTCCGTTAATTGCCGCCGTTATCTCTTCAATACACTCGTAAATAACTCTGTATGTGCGTATGTCAACCTCTTGACGTTCAGCCGAATCCATTGCATTTTTATCCGGTCTTACATTGAAACCGATGATTATTGCGTTAGAAGCAGAGGCAAGCATTACATCGCTTTCAGTTATTCCGCCTACAGCAGAGTGTATGACCTTTACCTTTACTTCTTCGTTGGACAACTTTTCCAGTGAAGATTTAACCGCTTCTGCGGAACCTTGTACATCGGCTTTTACTATTATAGCGAGTTCTTTAACGCCTTCATTTAACTGACTGAATAAAGCATCAAGAGAAACTTTTGCATTTGCTTTAAATTCCTGCTCTTTTGCGTCATTCTTTCTCTTATCTACAAGCTCTTTAGCCATTCTCTCGTTGGCAACGACTCTGAACTCTTCGCCGGCTTCTGGAGCTTCAGAAAGTCCTGTTATCTCAACAGGTGTTGAAGGGCCAGCCTCTTTGACATTTTTTCCGTTATAGTCACACATGGCTCTGACTCTGCCGATGGCTGTACCGGCTATAACCATATCACCGCGATTAAGAGTACCCGCCTGAACAAGGACTGTTGCTACCGGACCTCTACCCTTGTCAAGTTTTGCTTCTATTACAATACCCTTAGCCGCACAGTTCGGATTAGCCTTCAATTCTTTCATATCTGCAACGAGAAGCACCATTTCAAGAAGATCCTCGATTCCCTGATGTTTAAGTGCAGAAACCGGAACACAAATCGTATCTCCGCCCCACTCTTCAGGAATAAGGTCATAACTCGTTAAATTTTGCTTTACAGCCTCAATATTTGCACCAACTTTATCAATTTTGTTGATTGCAACAATTATTGACACTCCGGCAGCTTTAGCATGATTTATAGCTTCAATGGTCTGAGGCATAATACCGTCATCCGCCGCAACAACAAGTATGGCAATATCTGTCGCCTGAGCGCCTCTTGCTCTCATTGCAGTAAAAGCTTCATGTCCGGGAGTATCAAGGAAGGTAATATCGCGACCGTTGATTTTTACTTTGTAAGCACCTATGTGCTGAGTAATACCGCCTGCTTCTCCGGCAGTAACATTTGTATTTCTGATTGCGTCGAGAAGAGATGTCTTACCGTGGTCAACGTGTCCCATAACAACTACGACAGGGCTTCTCGGCTGAAGGTTCTCTTCCGCCTTTGCTTCTTCTTCGGCAAACAGCTTTTCTTCTATGGAAACAACGACTTCTTTCTCTGCTGCGATTCCAAGTTCGTCCGCAAGCAAATACGCGGTATCAAAGTCAACAATCTTATTTGCGCCCACCTGATCCATACCAAGTCCCATAGCCAAAAGCTTTTTAATAACTTCACCGGTTGTAATTTTCAACTTAGAAGCAAGATCGCTTATCATAATATCTTCCGGAAGAGTTATCGGACCGGTAAACTTCTTAACCGGCTCAACAGGAGCAGCGGCTGCACGTTTCTTCCCTTTTTTCGTGTGATTATGAGCAGAAGACATAACAATATCGCGCGCAGCGGCTTCATTTCTGTTAATTCTTCCGCCGACGCCCTTCTGTATCTGACCGGCTGACTTCTTCTTAGCTGATTTTGCGCCCTTATCTCCGTCAACCATTTCAGCGAGCGTATCAAGCCTCTCATCATATTTTGAAAGGTCTACTTCGCTTGTTCTCATGTCGACAATTCGTACTTTTCCATCTGTGTCAACATTTGGAGTAGAGCCTTCTATTCTCTCGCCGGCATATCTGCTCTTAATTCTTCCGTCTTTATCAAAAACGGGCTTAAGGCTTGGCTGACGAACAGACTGCGTATCCTCGTCTCTGTCCCTGCCAAAAGAATTCTGAGAGTTTTTCTGAGGTCTTGGTTTTGAATTCTTTTGCGAGTGAGCCGGAGACTGGGGAGTCTCGCTGACAAAACCGTCTTTAGTAAACTTTACATTTGTATACTTATCGTAACGCTCATTTTTGTCAAATCGTGGGAACTGCTCCAATTTTTCCGGCTTAATTCCTTCTTGTTTCAGCAGTTGAGCTCCTTCACGCTGTATCTTGCTTATCTGACGCTCTATCTGCTTTTCTGTCATCTGACCGCCCTGAGAATATGAATTTCTTTGTCCAAACTGACCGTTTTGATGATTTTGACCGGGGGCGTAAGGACGCTTTTGACCGTCAAAGCTTCTCTTTTCAAAAGGTTTCCTTGCACCGTCTGCCTGATTCTGATATTGAGAAGGTCTTGACTGCTGTTGTACTGAGCCACTTGCAGCGTCTTGACCTTGATATTTGGGCTGTGATGACGGCTTAGCGAAGCCGGCGTTCGGTTTGTTAGGTTCCTGCGATGAGCGCTCTGCCGGCTGAACCGGCGCTTCCTGTTGAACAGGCTGAACAGCCGGTCGTGCAACTTCGGAAGACTTGGAAACAGTGCTATTACTTGAATTTACAGGTGCTGCTGTTTCTTGTGTTTTTTCAGCTTGATTTGGTTCTGAATCAGCTTCCGGTCCGGTTTTTACAGCTTTCTGCTCGGAAGCCGGAATTGCTTCCTTATTTTGAGCCGATTCATCTGTTGACAGGGGCTTTGCAGTTCCCGCAACAGGAGCAGGAGCTTTCGTTTGGTCCTGTTGAGCTGTATCTTGTGTTTTTTCCTCTGGCTTTTTAGCCGAAAGATATTCAGCAATATCATCAACTTTGCTCTGATTAAGATAGTGATTGAGGACAACATTTATTTCATCAGTTTCCAGCACGGAAGATGAGCTCTTTCCTTCATAACCTTTTTCTTTAAGCAGCTCAACTATTTCTTTTGCCTTTTTGTCAATATCTTTTGCCATGTTGTTAACTTTATATTTTTGTACGCCTACTGCCATATTATTTAAGCACCTCCGTGTTGGTTGTGTGTATTTCTACGTCGAGTTTTCGGATAATATTCGCAAAACCTTCATCGATAAACAAAACAGCCGCCGTATCCGATTTTTTTCCTGCTATATCCGCTAAGCTCCGTTTACTGACATCAGCAGTAATAAACGGGATCTTGTGGGCATATGCAGTATCGGTCAAGCGTTTATAAGTGTTTGAGGATACGTCGGAAGCCACTATCAACAGCGTTCCTCTGCCTGTGCGAATACGCTCCACGCACATTTCGGTCCCCGTAACACATTTTCTTGCCTTCAAGGCTAAACCAATCGCGCCAAGAATTTTTTCCCGTACCGCGCCTTGCGGAGCAATATTTGGAGTCGTCACTGCTCCACCTCCGATTCTATCTTTATGGACGAGATTTTTTCGGATAAATCCTCATACACCTCATCAGGAATCGCAGTTTCAAGACTTCTTTCAAGCCGCTTTGCCTTCCTTGCCTTTTCAAGGCATTTTGCATCCGGACATATATAAACTCCCCTGCCGGACATCTTGCCTTTTTCATCAAGACAAATCTGACCTTCCGGAGTACGTACTACTCGGATGAGTTCTCTTTTCGGCTTTTTTTCGTTGCACCCCATGCACTTACGCTCGGGTATTTTTTTTAATTTTTGTGGCATGTACACTAAGCGGAAATCCGCCGTACCTCCTGTTAAAATACACTGGTTTGTATACCGGTAACACCGATAATGCGATATTTACTTTATCCGGATCTTACTCTGTTATTTGTTCCTTAGAAGTATCTTCAACCGAATCTTTAGAACTGTTTTCAGCGTCCATGGCAGACTTTAGCGCCTGAGCAAGGTTCTCGCCGAATGAACCCGATGCCTGCGTTTTACCCTCAATAATATCGTTAAAGGCAGCAGTGCGTGCTGCGGATACGCTCTTAATATCGATCTTGTTGTATCCGGTAAGTCTTGCAGCAAGTCTTGCATTTTGTCCTTCCTTACCTATCGCAAGAGAAAGCTGGTCGTCTTCAACCAAAACGCTGCATGTGCGATCTCCGGTTTCAGTAACAGAAACAACAGTCGCAGGAGCTAGCGCAGCTCTTATAAACTCTTCGGGTACTTCGCTATACTTGATAATATCAATTTTTTCTCCGGCAAGCTCTTTGGTAATGCTGTTTTTACGTATTCCCTTAGTTCCGATGCAAGCGCCGATAGGATCAACATTAGGATCTCTTGAGTATACCGCAATTTTTGTTCGAGAACCTGCTTCTCTTGCTATGGATTTAATTATTACGGTACCATCCTGTATTTCAGAAACCTCGAGTTCAAAGAGACGCTTTACAAGTCCCGGGTGTTTTCTTGAAAGCACAATAGACGGTCCCTTTGTTTCTTTTTTTACAACTGTAACGTAAACTTTAATTTTATCTCCCTCGGTATAGTGCTCTCCTGGGATCTGCTCGTTCTTGAAAAGAGTAACCTCATTTTTGCCAAGCTCAAGAATTGCATTACCGGTAACAGGATCAATTCGAGAAACAATTGCAGTCACAATCTCCTCTTTCTTGCTCTCGTACTCTTTCACCATTCTGTCGCGTTCAGCTTCACGGATACCTTGAATTATTACCTGCTTTGCGGTTTGAGCTGAAATTCTTCCGAAATTCTTAGGCTTAATCTCAATCTCGACCGTATCACCTATGTTATATTTTTTATTAATCTGCCGTGCAGCTTCGAGCGTGATTTCGGTTTTTTCATTAAAACGATGCTTTCTTCTGATAATAGCCGGTTTTGCACCGCTGTCATCGTCATCGAAAACGTCACCGTAAGGGGTGGTATCGTCAATTTCAATCAGTCGGTCTGTTCTTTCATCAAAATCGTCAAAATTATACTCAGCAGTAAGCGGTATGTCTTCTTCAAGATCAGGGTCAACAACAGTCAACTGTTTAAAAACTCTCACATTTTGCTTTACGGGATCAAGTTCTATTCTCACATTAGAGTAGCCGTTATCCTTTTTAAAACCGCTAAGCAGTGCGGCTTCTACTTTTTCAATCATGTATTCCTTCGGTATGCCCTTTTCTTTTTCCAGCAAGTCCAACGCCTTAAAAAACTCTGCGTTCATGCTTTTATCCTCCCAAGTCTATATTATATCATCAGAATTCGCAAACTGTTTTTATACTTGCGCACATTTTTCTTTCAAAACTTAATGCGCTCTCCGAGCACTCCAAGTGTATGGTGTCGTTAGATTCATCATACTCTTTCAATATTCCGGTATATATCTTGCTTCCGTTATACGGCTTGTATAAACGAACGATAACCTCGCTCCCGACAAAGGCAAAGAGATGTTCAGGAGTTTTTAACTCTCTCTCAAGTCCTGGAGAAGAAATTTCCAGGTAATAGCTTCCGTCTATCGGATCCGCCTCATCAATTATTGGTTCGACAGCGTCGTTTACCATTTCACAATCTGTAAGAGATATTCCGTCCGGCTTATCTATATATATGACAAGGTTATGGTCGGCGCCCTCCTTAACAAACTCTACATCCCAAAGAGTGCAGCCGCACTCCGAAACCGCATCGCGTACAAGCTCAGCAACTCGCTGGGCTATATTTCCTTTCTTTTTTTCAGCCACACCGTTCTCTCTCTTTCAAATCAAGTTGGAATAAATTTAGTTAAAAATTTCAAACAGAAGGAGCGGTTAAACAACCGCTCCTTACCATCCTAATACTTACATGGATATTATACCATGCTTTTTCCGAAAAATCAATAGTTTTTTTAAATTTTTATATTTAGGCTTAAAACCGGCTTTCAGTCTAAAATATAAACCCAAATATTTCTTCTGCCGAACTGTATACATTCGTCATATGACATAAAGGCAAGATCAACGATATCGCCTTTTATTGCGCCGCCAGTATCCCCCGCAACTCCGTAACCGTACTCAAACGTATCTGATGCAATGTACATTTCCGTGTGAAGCGGGATAACATCGGGATCGACAGCAACAATTCCTTTAGCCAAAGTAGCTCCGGTAGCTGTCGTCATTGTGGTAAGCCCGGGAACATAAGTGTAGGCAGTTGCCTCCATGTACTTCTTGTAGGAGTAAGTGTAAACAGTTCCGTCAGAAGCTGTTATCGTTCCGCCAACCCCATATTCAGCCGTTCCATTAACCGGCTGGGTAATTATTTCTTCAGCAATAATTTCTTTTTCTGTTACCATGCCGTCAACCGTTTTTTCAATGTAGGATACTTTTTTTACACCATCGGTTCCCTCGGTCAAAACTTTCATTTCACCCTTTGGAATCGTATCCACCTCAATCAAGTCGTATCCGTATGGTGCCGGTTCTTCAACAGTGTACTGCTTGTACTCAACAGTGGATATATCAATCATCATGTTGTCGTACAAAATCGTATCAGTAGCAACGCTAAGCTTGTCTATCTCTGTCAGCGTTATTCCGGCGTAAGAGAGAAATTCTGAACATTCAACCGGAAAATACGAGTACTCATACTCGGCTCCGTTTTTAACGAGCACCACATCAACAGGCCCGTCTGAAACTACTGGTTCAACGTTCATGGTGTTTTCTGCAGCCGTAACCGCACAATCTTCGGAAAAAGCAAAAGCCGGTATGGAAAATATCGCAAAAGCTGTCAAAACAAATAATGCGCAAATCACCAATTGACACACTTTTGTTAATTTTACATTCACAAACATACTGTGCTCCTTTTTTTGAAATTGGCAAAATAGCAACAAGCTGATTTTTGCAATCGTGTATATTAGCACACCTTATCCAAATTGTCAACCCTTTTTTTGTTTTTTTGAAGAAAAAACACGTTTTTTGTTAAAAAAATGTTGCTATTATTGCTATATTATATTATATTCCAGGTGAATGTAAAATATTCCCAAAAAATAAATTTTGCAATAATAAAGTTAACATAAATTATTTGTTCACTTTCAGTTTACACTTTTTATTAAAGAATTTTCTAAGCTCTGAGTATATAAAATAAGACAAAAATGCAAAACCGAAAGTAACATTTATACCCCTTTAATTCGGTGTAAAAACAATAAAACAAAAGTTATAAACAGCGATTGTAAAATGATAATAATCGGAAGACCTGCCATAAATTTTATATGTTTAGTTTTGTGTCTTATAATCAGCATGCAAGTAAACATTGATACAGCTCCTCCAAGCGCAGCAACACATAAAAGCGACTTCTCGGATAATCGTCTTTTTCCGCGAACAGCAAAAAATTTATCAGCAAGTGCCATTACTGCGGCGACAACTGAAATAGCGGCAAAATATAGAAATATAAATTTTAAATCCATAGTTTTCTTCCTTATATATAATAGAAATTATTTAGGGTAAATAGCACCAAAATAACAGTATAATTTAGAGGTTAAAAAAGAACAGCGGCAATACATTCGGAAAAAAACAATTCCTATTGTAGTGCCGCAAAGATAAAATATCAAAAAATATTTACCAAAATAAAATAGAGAAATATGTTACGGTATTTTCACCGTTCATATAATGTATGCCGCAATCCTTTGCCAGCGTAGTTACCTCCATTCCGCACGCTTCCATAGAGCGCCTTGCTCTGTCAGGGTGGCGGCACGGAGCATCCGGATAAGTACAAGCATCACCGCAGAGTGAGCAGCTACCTGCTCCTGCTAATTCGTGCGGCTCATCTATGTTTTCAGAAAGATAATCGAGAAATGCATCATCAAGTTCTGAATGAGCTTTAGAGGCTGACGTCATCCCTTCGAAGTCAAACGAATCTTCAAGCTCGTGACAAGTAGTGTATACAAACGCATGACTGTATTCCATATAATGATCTCTCAGTTTTTGCCAGTCTCCGGCGCCGGGAGGGCATGTCCAGCACTTACCGTATCTTCCGCACATATTAGATTCGCAAGCTTCTCTGACAGCGGCAGAAAATGTCAACTTCTGCCGCTCAATAAAGGCATACTCATGAATCTGACACAGCTGTTCAGGCTGGTTAGATAAATAACTCTGAATTTTATTTAAAATACTCATATGTATCACTTCCAAAAAAAGTATTATGAGATTATTACAGAATTTCTTACATTAATATATATGCATATACAACGTAAAAATTGAATAAATATACGCTACTCCGGAAACATCATATTTTCGATAAATGAATCCGAAAAAACATGAGAAGAGTTTAACTCCAATGTTTTACACTGTGAAGCGTACTCAGAAGCCTTAGTTAAAAGCGCCGGATCAATTACACAGCGAACAGCTCCTGCCAAAGCAGTATTTCCGCAGACCTGTACCTTATCGATAAACTCCTCCGGTATCATACCGATACGCGCAGCTTTTGCCGGATCCATGTAATATCCCATTCCACCAGCTATATAAATCTTAAAAATGTCATTTAAGGAAACATCCGCCTCGCAAGCTAACGCCTCAATTCCGGCTCGTATAGCGCTTTTTGCAAGCTGAAACTCACGTATATCCTTTTGAGTCAGTTCAACTTGCGTGTCTGCGGGCGTTAAAGAAGATACATCCAAGGCTTCAATTTCATGGACAGCCTCAAGACGGTAAGTGTCATCATCAAGACAACCTGTTTCGTCAAGTTCTCCCATGTCAAGCAACAAAGCTATAAGATCTACAAGACCGCAGCCGCAAATGCCGCTCGGCGCTTTATCATTTATTGTTTTATAACAAATTGTATTCTCTTTTTGGTAAACTCTGCTTATCGCACCCGGTATACCGCCAGTTCCGCAAGAAATGTTTCCGCCTTCAAGAGCCGGACCGGCAGCAGCGGAAGCACAAACAAATTCTTTTCCGGACCAGAGAACCATTTCTCCGTTTGTTCCTATATCGACAAGAAGCGACGGTTTATTCGACAAATTCATCTGTGCGACAAGCATTCCGCTGACAATGTCTGCTCCGATAAATGCGGACACGGAAGGAAGCAATACAACTTTTTTCGCACTTAAATCGATATCATCGCCGGAAAATTCACGCATATCAGTAAAAGAGGGCTTAAACGGATAGGCGCCCATACTTTCGGGAGAAACTCCGGAGAAAATATGCAGCATAGTCGTATTTCCGACAACAATCATTGTTTCAGCTGTCGTGCTTTTTCCTGAAAGCAAAGAATTTAAAAGTGATCTTACTGCTTTGAGAACACAGTCACGCATCTCATTCAAATATCCGCTTGCACACGCAGAAATCCGGCTTATCACGTCCGCTCCATAGCTATGCTGAGGATTAAGACATGTTTCAGAAGCAACAACCTTGCCGCTTTCAAGTTCAACTAAAGCCATTGCAAGCGTCGTAGTACCAATATCAAGGGCGGCAGAATAATGTTTATTATTATCTGCGCCGCAGTTTTCAGTAGTAATCTTTTCACTTTCATGTTCAACCGAAAGACCTGTCGCTTCGTGCAGCGGAAGTTTTATGTGAGCTTCTCCGGCACCACACAAAACCTGGCATGATTTTACACAGCCATCACTGTCAGGCGTGGCAGGAGCTCTGTCAGCAACGTTCAAAAAAACGCCGTCGATAACCTTCACACGACATTTACCGCAAACGCCTCTGCCGCCGCACGGCAATAAAATCATATGACCGTTTTCCCTCAGCCACTCTGAAAGTACTTTACCTTGAGCGGAAGAATCTACACGGATAATTCTTTCATCGAAAGTCATTATTTCACCTGAATTAGAATTATATTTTTATCTTTTTTATTTCATCTGCGTAATACTGAACAAGCTCAAATTTTGAGCCGGGCATGATACGGTGATCAGGACACGGAATAAAACCGCCTAATGCAGCAAGTCGGCGTACTCGTTCAATCTCAGCGTCAACCGCCGCCTTGTCCTTGCGAAACGCTGTTTTATCCATTCCCCCGACTCCGCGCATTTCTTTACCGAATTTTTTTCGTGCCGGTTCAAACTGGTCGCCCCATGTTCCTATCTCAATAGGAAACATTATGTTAACGCCGCTATTGAACCATGTGGGAAGAAGTTTTTCGGTAACGCCGTCACAGTCCAATGAAATAAGTTTAATGCCGTATTTATGACAAAGTTCGTTTCTGCGTTTATAGTGCTTTGCACAAAGTTCCTCGAACATTTCAGGTGAAAGGAGAGGACCGTTATTAAAGCAAATATCCTCCCAGTAATGAGCAAAATCAAACTTTGCTCCCGTTTCCAAAACCTTTTGATGAGGCTCTATATTATTCAACACAACTATATCTCCGCTTTTCACCGGATACCCCGTATTGTCAACGACATAAGTACCTTCACCGCCGTTAATTGCGGAAATTTCAAAGCAGTCATGCCAGTGCATTCTGCCAAGCATGTCGTAATTCGGTTCAAGAGTCATTTCCGTAACGTCCAGAGAAAAATCTGCCGGAAGTTCTATCTTTTCATAATGAATTGCCGGCATATGATTATCCCTCGCTTTTCTTTTTTGTATTGTTTTCTTAACGTTTGCGTATGCCTATATTCACCTTATGATATATACTTTTAATTTTCTCATTTATTTTATCATTTTATCTGTAAAGTTTCTCCAGATATTCCAACAAGTCGTCTGCCTGCTCCGGTGTTTGAGCGCCTAACGAAAAAGCTACAAGTTCCGGCTTGAGATGTTTTACATTTGCCTTTATTTCCTCCGCAGTCCAGTCAAAAATCCAAAGAGATTTTCCTGCAGATTGAATTTTTGTAAGCAAATCCATCCACTCAATAGATCTCGGCTGTCCTGCGCGCAGAATATCGTCATACTTTTCTTCCATGCAGGCACGAAAACTCTTAGCGCCTGACCATGAGTATTTGTGTGGCTTTTTAGGTGCAGTTACACATACATACGGTCTGTCAATCATTTCATGACGCCAAAAAGCCTCTGCGTATTTTCGGGTATGCTCAAGTTTTTCTTTAAAATTCACTGATACTCGCTCTTTTCCTTTTGAATTTTTATAACTTAAGTGTACCAAATAATCTATTTTTATTGCAACTCTTACTTTATGCAAAATACACGGTATTTTAATATTCAGCAACAATTCATGTCTTATTTAAGAAAAAAATCCATGCTTTTTAATACATAAGATTTATTATTTTCTTTAGTATACAAATAAGTCACATGATCCTTGTAGGGAATATTAATAAAAACTCCCTCCGCATGACAAGAATCTGTGTTTTTAAGTTCTGACAAGCCTTTACCGGTGAATTTTACCATTGCTTCTTTTTTTACCCATATATCTAAAAAAACTTGCTTTTTATCATCAGGATCGGCATTGTTGTATAGATTTTTTTCACCAACGGAAAAATATTTATTTACAATGCTATCACTATTTCTAAGAGTTCTGTCAAGGCGTTCAGCGTCTATCCCTAAGCAAGCGTCGGAAACAGCGACAAGAAGAAGAGTATTTGTATGAGTGACGCTGATTTCCGCTCCATTCGGATCAATATAAGGTTTTCCTGAATCTGTGCGCTTGAGCGTTATGGATGCAAAATCAATATTACTTTCGGTCATACAAAAATAATCTTTTAAACATTCATTCAGATACTCTTCTGTTTTTTTAAATCTTTCTTCAAACCTTTTTTCAAGAAAATATATTACTGTCAATGTCAGCTCACCTTATATCAGTTATACTTTAATGATAACATAATGAGAAAAAAAGTCAATGCAGTATATGCAAAAAATAAAAAACACGCAGAAACAATCTGCGTGTTTTTTGAAAACTGGTGACCCGTACGGGAATCGAACCCATGTTACAGCCGTGAAAGGGCCGTGT
>QAKH01000072.1:33760-64867 GCA_003343885.1 Clostridiales bacterium
ACTGGTGACCCGTACGGGAATCGAACCCATGTTACAGCCGTGAAAGGGCCGTGTCTTAACCGCTTGACCAACGGGCCATGGCAGCCTGAAAAGGCTGTTATTAAATTATGTCCATATCGGACTGGTAGCGGAAGTCGGATTTGAACCAACGACCTGTCGGGTATGAACCGAATGCTCTAGCCAACTGAGCTATTCCGCCATATTCTCACTCGCCAGCCTGTCTACTTTATGCTCTCCTTGGCGGTGCTGGTATATTATATCAAAACAGAATATATTTGTCAAGCCGTTTTCAAAAAATAATTTGAACATTTTTCGACATTTTATTATTATAGAGTTTAATTTACTTCCCGATGAGCAAAAAAAGTTTGATTTATTTCTTTGCTCACCGGATTTTTTTGGAACACTTGACGTAAAGCTGAGTGAACTATTTTAAATACTCTTCAGCTATATCGCAAAGCTCTTTTGCAGCCTCAATGCTTTTGGCTTCACTCATTATTTTGAATCCGCTGATTTTTCCCGGTATAACGGTAACGCTGCCATTTGACATAACAAGCCGGACTCCTTCTCGTTTTTTATCAGATGCATCGGTCGTCCCAAGCGATATTTCGGCGAGTCTGTGCATGACGCCCGCACGATTCGGGTTACCTTCAAAATGGCGAAATTGTATCTCAAAATCAGGCAGATTACTTACCATAGCTTCAGGGTGAGTTTTTTCTGCTTTTAAAACGGAAATAAAGCATAGTGCTTTAAATATTCCGTCGCTTAGCCAAATCTGCTTATACATTTCTTCTGATGAAATATCAAAGGCATTGTGCGTAGATTCGGCATATTCATAACACTCTATTTTTCTGGCGTTCGCCACCGCCTTATATGCCGCAGGACTTGAAGAAGATATATACAGTCTTTCTTTTCTATCCAGCCCCGTCATTTTCTCAATAAGCACGGCGCCCATATGATACCCATCAGCATTTATTTCTCCAATGTGACAATTTACGTCTAATCCGGAATCGGAAATTTCCACTTCAACAATGGTTTTGTTCTTTATATAATCACTGGAATTATCTTCATCTGTAAAAATATTTGAAATATTAACAGGCTGCAAAATGCTTGCCCCTAATTCCTTGGCGGCGCTAATTAAAGTATACACTGCCGAACACTTCATCAAATTGCTTCCGCTATTTTTTAGGCGAAATGCAAAGTCCTTCAATGTTTCTTTTTTTAATACTGAACGGCACGTTTTTACGATGTCGCTAAAATACATCATCCATGCCCCGTCAAATCTGACAGGCTCATAGTATTTTTCAGGTTCTGCATAATCTCCGGCACTGAAAAAACGGTTTGAAAATTCACGCTCGAAGTCCGACGGCACTTCAAGTCCGAGACTATCAAACATTTTAACGCAAACTTCCCCGCTTACGTCTTTATATACGTACAGTACAATGTCAGTCAAAAGTTTTAGAGCTGCATATCTGGCTACAGACTCAAATCCTGTTCCTAAGTCACAGCTCCTTGTACCGGCAGCAGCAATTCCGTTTAATATAAGATCTTTTATTCTAAACGAATTCAGGTCTGTATCACTCATTATACCAATATTTATATTTTTTCGCTTGAAATAAGCCGAAGAAGCACTTGCCGCACACAATCCAATCCTTAGAGCGTATTCAGGATTAATTCTCCGCTTATCTATTTTTAATCCTTCTTCTGAAAAAAGAGAAATATCTCTTTTTCCGGAGCGTTTTGACAAAATATCTGTACCGCTTATTCTTGATGCGCTGTGTATAAATGAAAATTTCGGAAGTATTGCTCCGTCTGCTACTTCGGTACACGCACCGATTGCACAACCTTCAGAGCAAACGCAGTTTTCTCCTATTTTTACGTTTCTGCCGATAATGCTTCCATAAATTCCACAGCCTTTACCGACTATTACTCCGTCACCTATAACAGTGCAGGAAACATCGCAGCCATCGGATATAACAGCTTCATCGCCTATAACCGTATACGCTCCGAGTTTTACGTTTTCGCCTATAATAGCACTTTTTGAAACATACACGGGACTTTCAGCTTCAATGTTCTTTTTTTCCAACTCTTCCGGACTTAAACCATTATTGTATATTCCTTTTATTCTTCCGTCTAAAGCCGCACAGTTTGCCGCAAAGTATTCATCAAGATTTCCTATATCATACCAAATTCCTTCTGCCTCATATGCAAACATTGCAGATTTTCCGGCAAGCAGCAACGGAAACAGCTGTTTCCCGAAGTCATACTCAACATTGTCAGGTATACGCTCAAGAATATTCTTATTGATAATATATATTCCGGTGTTTACAGTACCGGAGATAACCTGCGACCATGGCGGCTTTTCGGCAAAGCGCTGTATTCGTCCGTCGGAATCATACAGAACAACACCGTACTCCAGCGGATTTTCAGTTTTGTATGTCACAATAGTCACGTCTGCATTTTTCTCAAAATGATAGTCTATGGCTTTTTTAAGGTCAAAATCATATACTCCGTCACCCGAAAGTACAACCACCGTATTACTTTCACCGTTATATGCGTTTTTTACGGCACCCGCAGTACCAAGCGGATTTTTTTCACGAACATATCTTATTTCAAGATCGCCGTGGTGTGCTCCAAGCGCCTCAATTTGCCATGGGAGATACATAGTAGTTACATGAGCCGTTTTTATTCCGCATTGGCTTAACTTGTCATAAACATTTTCAAGAACTGATTTTCCGAGAACTTTCAACAAAGGTTTCGGAGTATCTTCTGTTAACGGAGCAAGACGAGTGCCTTTTCCGCCCGCAAGAACAATTGCTTCAACCGACGATTCCATATAATTACCTTGCCTTTCAGTTATGATGCGATTATATTTTGCGCAAATGTCATCAAAATATAACAAAAATAATTTAAAACAATCCTAAATACGCAAAAGCTGTTGAAATTATTCGTAAATCGTAGTAAAATATAATAAATAGAATAAATAGTTTGAATAGGTTTTGATTCAGGAGGCTCGTAATGAAAAAGACTATTTTTTTGTTTGTTTTGATTTTTGCTATGT
The DNA here is from genome assembly GCA_003343885.1 of Clostridiales bacterium. Taxonomy (GTDB): domain Bacteria; phylum Bacillota; class Clostridia; order Oscillospirales; family CAG-382; genus UMGS882. The sequence goes on from QAKH01000072.1 coordinate 36,819, forward strand.
CTATGAGCGTTTTTGCGCTTGACAACACCCGTCACAGCGTTGTCCTTACCTATGACGATACAAACAAAAACATTGATGCGTCAATATCCGTTTCCGCCGGTGACGCAATTGTCGGGCACTTCGGACTTAAATTCAATCCGGTCAAACTCTCAGTTGTCGCCAGTAATCTCGAAGAAATTCCTTCACCTGTTCCTGAAACGAATTCTGACGGCAAAAGTTATCTTAACAGCGTAGTTATATCGGCTTCGGATTATATCGTTATCACTTCTGAGTCCAATAAGCCAAACGAGTTAATTGACAACGAAAACGGACTTATTCTTTTCGGATGGTATGCAACAAAGGACGTTGACGCACTGACACCTGACATGTCAGGCGGAAAAATAGCCGATATTAAATTTACGATAAATGACGGATACACAATTGATGACATAACCGAGTCCGATATAATTCCCGTCCCTACTGCCGACTGCAAAAATATTTCCGGATGGAGCAGCGGAATAATTGTTATAAATTCTGACAGTATTGTTTATATGGCTGACTCTGACAATCCGGAAACCGAGCTGAAAACCGATATGGAATATGTTTTCATTTACGGAAACGGTGAAAGCCAAGAGCAGACGCCTGACGATAATGATAGCGATAACGAAAACAACGACAATTCGGACAACGAAGAAGACGCGGGAGAGAATTCAGAAAACACTTCCGAAACAAATCCGGACACTGATAACAATGATCCGACCGAAAACGACAACGACGAGGACGAGGACGAGGATGAGAACGAAGAAACAGAACAAAACGAGATAATTGATTTTGAAATTAACGGCAAAGAGGAAAGCGCTGATTTTTCTATAAAGGCAGAGGCCTTAACCGACAGCATAAGAATTACCTGGAGTTCCCCTGAAAACAAAGAAATACATTTTTACTCCATTGAGCTAAAGGACTTAAGCTCGAACATTATCCGCCGTGTTGAAGGTATAGTTCCAATTACTCGCTCGTTCACGATTAAAAATCTCGCACCCGATTTTTCTTATACTATCAGCATGAGCGCCTACACAATTGACGGAACAAAACTTAATTCTACAAATGATGTCACGGTTAAAACCGAAAAAGACATCTCAGCATCTCCGATAACCTTTGAAGTAATTTATGATTACGGAAACGGCAGCATCTACGGCTTTGATTCAGAAATCGTTATGTTTGGAACAACACCTACAAAAATTCCGACCGTCTATCCGCCGCAGGGCTATAGTTTTGCCGGGTGGTCTCTTGACGGTAAAAACGTAATTAGTACCGAAAATCTGAAAGTTTACTCAGATTTAAAGCTTACAGCAATCTACGAACCTGAAAATACATAAAAAATTTGTGTCCGTAACTTTATTAAACAGCCGCGCTCAGTATATGCAGCCGGCTGTTTATTTTACACTGAATTAATATATTTTTAACTTAAACTTATTTTTTGACATATAGACTTAACATATAATTAAAATGTCTTAGTGTGTTACAAAGTGAGGAAAGAAGATGGAATATACAAATATTCTTATGCTTATAGGCGGCTTGTCGCTTTTCCTGTTCGGAATGAACGTCATGGGCGACGCGTTGGAGAAAAAAGCAGGCAATCGTCTTAAAACAATTCTCGCAAGACTTACATCAAACAAATTTAAAGGCTTTTTATTAGGACTGGGAATTACAGCAATAATACAGTCTTCTTCTGCAACAACGGTAATGGTTGTCGGCTTTGTCAATTCCGGAGTTATGGCGCTTGGACAAGCTGTCGGCGTTATTTTGGGTGCAAATCTCGGCACTTCGGTAACTTCTTGGATACTGTCATTAACAAGCTTGGAAAGCGACAATTTCTTTTTGAGTATGCTAAAGCCCGAGAATTTTACTCCGGTTTTGGCTTTAGTCGGCGTTGTGCTTTACATGTTCATCAAAGACGGAAAGAAAAAGGATGTCGGACTGATTCTTCTCGGTTTTTCCGTTTTGATGTTCGGAATGGAAATGATGTCCGACTCTGTTGCTCCTCTTAAAGATAACCCGGCTTTCATTAGAATTCTAACAATTTTTGACCAGCCCGTACTCGGAGTACTTGCCGGCGCAATACTTACCGCTATCGTCCAGTCATCTTCTGCCTCTGTCGGAATACTTCAGGCTTTGACCTTTACGGGCGGAATTTCAAACGGTACTGCTATTCCTATTATCATGGGACAAAATATAGGAACATGCGTAAGTGCTCTCATTTCATCTGTCGGCGCAAACAAAAACGCAAAGCGTGCGGCGTTTATTCACTTGTACTTTAACCTTATAGCCGCAATAGCACTCTTAATCGTGTTTTATATTGTAAAAATATTTATTCCTATTTCGATTCTCGCCGAACCGGCTACTTCTCTAAGCATAGCAATAATTCATACCGTATTCAAGCTTATTGCGCTTGCAATGCTTGCTCCATTCACAAAACAGCTTGAAAAGCTTGCTTGCCTTACTGTACGTGACGACAAACAGAAAGAGAAAGACGAGCTTCTTGATGAACGTTTGCTTATTACTCCCCCTGTTGCCATTCAAAGAAGCAAAGATGTTGCAAGACAAATGGCGTCAGGCGCTTATCAGACCGTTCTTACTGCTCTTGACATGATCAAGGAAGGCTATTCTGATACTAAAGCCAAGCAGATACATGTCGGGGAAAATGATGCGGATGTTTTCGAAGACTCACTCGGAAGTTATCTTGTAAAGGTAAGCGGATGCAGCCTTACAGATCAGGACAGCCTTGAAGTTTCTAAGCTTCTCCACATAATAGGAGATCTTGAAAGACTGTCCGACCATGCGGTAAACATTTCCGAATCAATGGAAGAAATGCATGACAAGAAGCTTACTTTTTCAGACAGCGCAAAAAAAGAACTTGATACCTTGTCAGGAGCAATACGTGAAATAATAACTTTAACCGACAATTCCTTTTCCAAAGATGATATGAACAGTGCAGTTCTTGTTGAGCCGCTTGAGCAAGTAGTAGATTCTTTGAAAGACACCATAAAAAATCAGCATATAGAGCGCTTGAGGAAAAACGAGTGCACTATTGAGCTTGGTTTTGTTTTGTCAGATCTGCTAAATAATCTCGAACGTATTTCAGACCACTGCTCCAACATTGCCGGTTGTATTATAGAAATAGCCCACAGCAGTTTAGGTATGCATGAGTATTTTAACAAAATAAAGGAAAATGACGAATTTTTCAAACAAAACTATAATGAATATTTGAAAAAATACAGTCTTACTGAAAACTGAACATCGCTGATTAAAAAGTTAAAAAAGTTAAGTAAATAAAAATGACGATGTTCAAAATTGCATCGTCATTTTTAATATGTCATTGTCATTAGTTTTAAAAAGGAGTTTTTCTCATGAATTTAACCATCGAGAAATCAAAGGAAAGAGATATAGATAACATTATGCCGCTGTTTGACGCAGCACGCACCACTATGGCAAAATTAGGAATAGATCAGTGGCAGGACGGATATCCGTTCAAAGAAGATATACAAGGTGACATACAAGCAGGCGAAAGCTATGTTGTCAAGTATGGCTCCGATATTATAGCAACTTTCATGCTAATGGAGCGTAAAGAGCCGACCTATGCCAACATATATGACGGTAGCTGGCTTACACCTATCGAAAACAGGTATGCCACAATCCATCGTATTACCGTTTCTCCGGAGTTTAGAAAGTCAAAGGCGCATACCGGTGGCAAAAGCGTAAGCGCATTCATAATGGATTATGTAAAACAGTATGTTAAAAACAAAAACCTGACCGGGGGCATAAAAATTGATACGCATGAGGGCAACATTCCCATGCGCAAGATGTTAGAAAAAAACGGTTTCAAATACTGCGGAATAATTTACCTTAAATCCGGAAGCAAGCGTGTTGCGTACCAATACTGCGGCGAATAGCAAACACTCACTCAGCAGTATTTCTGTTATTTTTAGACTCTGCTTTTATTTGGCGTCTCTTTTTTAATGAGAAATAGTCCATAACCGACGAAACAGCTGCTCCGAATGTGTCAATTATCAAGTCTTCCATCGTGTCGGCAAGAGCATTCCTTCCGATTAGCTGCGTGCCGTCTTCCAAGCGGAATTTTTGCATATTAAGCCCAAGAACTGCGTCGAAGGAAAACTCGTATATCTCCCAGAGCACGCCGATGGATACTGCAAAGCTGAATGCAAATATCGAAACAAACACCGGAGAAAGATGCATTGTTGTTTTTTCATCTTTATTCAAAATAGAAACGAACATAAAACCAAATATTCCGAGCATCATACTGCTGAAACAGTGCAGAATAACGTCCCAGTGCGGAACCTTGTAATAAAAACGGCTCACCTCACCGAGGCTGATAGCGCAATAGAGAAAAATCAAGTACATCAGGTTGAGAACAACAGGAAACTCAAATTTTAGTTTTTTGGCCAAAAAAGAAGGCAGATTTATAACTATCATTCCGAGGATACATTCAACCATCATTAATATATAATCTGATTTATCGTTTAGATCTTCGCTAACACTCCAAACGCCTGCAAGACGCAGTGATAAATATATTACAGGCAGAATAAAACTGGCTAATACCAAAAAATAAAGGATTTTTAACAGTTTATTTCTGTTTAAATTTTTAAAGTATTTTTTTATCGACACAATAAGACCGCCTTTCCCATTCGGGATTCTCCAAATCAAGAAGAAAAAATTTGTTTTTCACACCGCCTGCACTGAATCCGCCAATCCCTGTCTGTGACAATACTCTATGGCACGGCACAAATATCAGAAATTTATTTTTAGACACAGCGTTTCCGCAAGCACGAGCGCCATTATCACAACCGGCAAGCTCTGCCAGTTTTCCATATGTAACTGTTTGACCGTAAGGAATTTTTTGCAGGCAACTCCAAATTTTTTTTTGAAAATCAGTGCCGGAGCTAAAATCAATTTCTACATCAAATGTCTTTCTTTTACGCAAAAAATACTCCTGTAATTGTATCTTGGCAGACAAAGCTGCGCCTCCGGTTACGCAACAATCTTCTGAAAAATGTTTATCTACAAGAGTACATTCTGTCAAAATATTTTCGTTTGAACAAATCCTGAGTAAACCGATAGGACTTTCAAAATAGTCTATGTACATAGTCAATTTCATCACATTTCCAATTTACAGAATATCACAGTATATTATGTTTATTATATCAAATCTTACTATTAAGGTCAATACCAAAGATGTCAGGAATAAAAAAAGAGCATAAATGTATATATGCGTAAATGCTTTTTTATAAATGTTGCATTATCAGACTTGACAAAAACATATTTTTTACTATAAAATATTCATGCTAAAACAAAAAATAAAAATCGCCGCAAAGCGACGATTTTTCGGGATTTCTAAATTTCCGGTTACTTGCTGCTGTTTTTTGAATCTTTTACATTTTCTGCAGCCGGCTTAGTATAATCAGAAGCAGTCTTTTCTGCTTTGGGATTTGCCGAATTAGTCATTCCCGTGTTCGGCGTTCCTTCCATATTTTTGTTTTTCTTGTTCTTTTTGGACATGATTTGCACCTATCCTCTCATACTTTTGTATTCTTTTTTCTATTGCTTTTCGGAATCATTTCCACAAGCATTTATATTGTTGACACAAAATAAAATTATATACATCTCGAGGAATAAAAACATGAAAATTTATCCATTGAAGCTAAAACCCGTAATGAAAAATGCTATTTGGGGCGGCAAACAGATTCCTCTCCTCTACTCCATTGGAGAGCCTGGTCAAAGCTGTGCTGAAGCATGGATGTTGACCCTCCGTGAAGACGGAGACAACGTCATTGAAAACGGACCATGCACCGGAATGACACTTGGAGAATACGTAAAACTTGCAGGCTCTGACAAGGTTTACGGCAACGGCAAATTTCCGCTTCTTATAAAAATTATTGATGCGGCTGACCGTCTCTCTGTTCAGGTTCATCCTGATGACGTTTATGCCTCCCAACACGGCCTTGACGCCGGTAAAACTGAAATGTGGTACATACTTGACGCACATTCCGGCGCAACTCTTGTCAATGGCATCAAACCCGGTGTTACGCCCGAACAAATAAAAAAAGCGGCAGAAAGCGGAAACTGCGAGCAGTATCTCAATACTGTTCCTGTAAAAAAAGGAGACTGTTTCTTTATACCGGCAGGTCTCGTTCACGCTATCGGCGAAGGTATTCTTATTGCTGAAATACAGCAAAATTCCAACACAACATACCGCCTCTACGACTATGACCGTACTGATAAAAACGGAAACAAGCGTGAGCTTCATACAGATAAAGCAAGTCAAGTCATAAAGACTTCTTTCGATACTAAAAAAGTAACTGTAAATAAAAGCATCACTGCTTCTAATGGTGTAACAGCGAAGATTTTATGCGAATGTCCTATGTTTAGTGCGTCAAGCATTTGCATATCCGCCGGAAATAAGTTTAATTTTTCTAAATCCGGACATATGCTTCACATAATGTGCGTTTCAGGTTCAGGTGTACTTGAGTCTGACAACGTTAAGTATTCCATTAACAAGGGAGATTCATATCTTTTGCCGCTTGCTCTTTCCGATGCATGCGCTAAGGCTGTCTCCGATATGGAACTGATAATTTCACACTGACTTAATTTTTAAAATCCGTAAACGAAAGTTATATCTTTCTGCTACGGATTTCTTTATTGCGTTGATTTACTTCAAAACGTAAAAATATCGTGAATATTTCAATGTTTTATATTGCAAATATTGAAAATATTCAGATAACATGGTATAATATACTGATATATATTCATTAAGAGAGGAGGATAGATCAAGATATTCAACTTATTTAGGAAAAGCAAACACCCCACAGCTTTAGGCAATGCGGCAATATTTATTGACTACGAACACTGGTACATAGCACTTGATAAAAACTATCAGGTAAGACCTGATATTGCGGCTTTTACTGATGAAATCAAGAAAAATTATAGTATAGTCTCGTATACTTTTTTCGGGGATTTTTCAAACCCGTCACTGCAGAATGAGATGCACAAAATTCGAGCCTATACAAATGATATTGTTGAAACCAAAAACGGCGGCGCTAGATTCAAAAAAGACTTTACCGACTTCATAATGCTTGACAAAATTTATCAGACAGCTTACAGCCGTAAATCTGTTGATACATTTATTATACTTACCGGAGATGGACATTTTACTTCAGTAGTTTTGTTTTTAAAAAATACCTGTCATAAAAATGTAATTGTTTACGGTGTTAAAGGCGCTTTTTCCGCCCAGCTTATGACGGCTGCCGGTAAATATTATCTAATTGAGCCTGATCCTCTTGCTCATATATGCGTACAGATCGTTGAAAGTATTCGTACTCTGGAACGGGAAAGCAGAGATGCCAAGCCGACATTTATGAAGACAATCGATGCTGTTTCCGCAAAGTCCGGTATTGACAAGAGTTTGGTAAAACAAGCTATGGAACACTTATTTGAAAAAGGCTGTATCTCACAATATGTCCGAAAATTGGGACGAAATGAGGTTAAGCTTTTAAAAGTTGACTATAAGCTTTGTGAAAAATTAGGGTATCTCAAGTAAAATTATTCAGAGTTGCCCGATTGATATTTATAAAATAAAAATGAATATATATCGCTTTCTCAACAGAATGCACACAATACGGCTTTCAGATTATATAAAAAAACAGAAATTTAACGAAAGGAACGATTATACATAATGAAAAAACTAATGCTCGGAAATCAAGCCGTCGCAAGAGGTTTGTATGAGGCGTCCTGCGCCTTTGTTTCAAGTTATCCCGGTACTCCCAGTACGGAAATTACCGAATATGCAGCAAAATATCCGGAAATATACGCCGAGTGGGCTCCGAATGAAAAAGTTGCAATGGAGGCGGCAATCGGCGCAAGTATTTCAGGTGTACGCTCTTTCTGCGCAATGAAACACGTAGGTCTTAATGTTGCGGCTGATCCGCTCTTTATTACGTCTTACATTGGCGCTGAGGCAGGAATGGTAATTGCCGTGGCAGACGATCCCGGTATGCATTCATCTCAAAACGAACAGGATTCACGTCACTATGCCGTAGCTGCAAAACTTCCTATGCTTGAGCCGTCCGATTCAGCCGAATGTCGTGACTTCACCGTAAAAGCGTTTGAGTTGTCAGAAAAATTTGACACGCCTTTTATACTCCGTACCTCTACGAGAGTCGCTCATTCCCAGAGCATAGTTGAGGAAGGCGAGCGCAAACAGCTTGAAATCAAGCCTTATGAAAAGAATCCCGCTAAACACGTTATGGCGCCTGCAAACGCTATCAAGCGCCACGTAGTCGTTGAACAGAGACTCGATGAGATAGCCGAATGGGCAAACATTTGTGAATTTAACCGTGCTGAATACAATTCAGAAAAGCTTGGAATAATTTGTGCCGGTTCAACTTATGTATACTCTAAAGAAGTTTTTGGAAACGACGCATCCTATCTCAAGCTTGGTCTTGTAAATCCCCTCCCCGACAAGCTCATACGCGAATTTTGCTCCAAAGTCGAGAGAGTTATCGTTATAGAGGAGCTTGATCCGGTTATAGAAACGTACGTAAAGTCTTTGGGCATTGTTTGCGACGGAAAGAATATGTTGCCGGAGCTTTCAGAATTCTCACAAGAAGTTATTGCAAAATGCGTTCTCGGCAAACAGCCGGAAAGTGTTTCTATATCAGACGAGATACCTGTAAGACCGCCTGTTCTCTGTCCCGGATGTCCTCACAGAGGTCTGTTCTATACGCTTAAGAAAATGAAGCTGACAGTAAGCGGCGATATTGGCTGCTACACGCTCGGAGCTGCAGCTCCCTTATCAGCAGTTGATACAACGCTTTGTATGGGTGCTTCCATTTCAGGACTTCACGGTATGAATAAATCCGGAGGTATTTCTCCTGAAAAATCGGTTGCTGTTATTGGTGACTCGACTTTTGCTCATTCCGGAGTGACAGGCCTTATGAACATAGTATACAATAAGGGTATTTCAACTGTCATAATTGCTGACAACCGCATTACCGGCATGACCGGTCATCAGGAAAATCCCACCACAGGAAAAACTCTTAAAGAGGAAATCACACATGCGCTGAACCTTGAAAAGCTTTGCGAAGCTATGGGCATAAATGACGTAAAAGTAATAGATCCGAATGATACAAAGGCTATGGAAGAAGGCATTAAGGATTCTCTCTCACGTCAAGAACCGTCCGTTATCATTTCGAGACGTCCGTGCGTACTGTTAAAGGAAGTAAAGAAGGACAAGTACTTTGTTATTGACAGTGACAAGTGCCGCTCATGCAAAGCGTGCATGCAGATTGGATGTCCTGCTATAAGCATGGTTGACGGAAAAGCTAAAATTGATACGACTCTGTGCACCGGATGCGGATTGTGCCAAAACATGTGCAAATTCGGCTGCATAATCGAGAAGAACAGATGAGGGGGAAAACACAATGACGACAAATATTATGATTACCGGAGTCGGCGGACAGGGCTCACTTTTAGCCAGCCGTATTCTCGGAAACACTTTTATGTCGCTCGGCTATGATGTAAAAGTATCGGAGGTTCATGGTATGAGCCAGCGCGGCGGCTCGGTTGTAACATATGTAAGGTATGGCGACAGCGTTGCCTCCCCTGTCATTTGCAGAGGTGAAGCCGATTTCTTAATTTCTTTTGAAATACTTGAAACAGCAAGATGGCTCCCCTACCTGAAAAAAGGCGGAGTTGTCGTAACAAGTACTCAACAGATTGCTCCTATGCCCGTCATAATGGGGCAAATGCAGTATCCTGAGAATATTGCGGAGAAAATAAAAGCTGCCGGAGTTAAACTGATGCAGGCAGATGCGCTCAAGCTTGCTCAGGAATGTGGTTCTTCAAAAGCTTCCAACGTTGTTCTTATCGGTATGTTTGCAAAACACTCCGATATTCCGAAGGAAGTATATCTTAAAGCTGTTGAAAGCTCCGTGCCGGAAAAATTCCGTGAATTAAATATTAAAGCCTTTAACAGCGGTTACTCTTTAGACTGATATAAATTTTATTTAATTTTTATACAAGGACGGTAGAAGCCAATGGGCAAATATTTCAGCAAAGAAATTGAAACGGCAAGCCGTGAAACACTTGAAAACATTCAGAGTGAGCGTCTTGTCAAAACAGTAAAACGGGTATATGACAATGTTCCGGCTTACAGAAAAAGGATGGACGATATCGGCTTAAAGCCGGAGGATATCCGTTCAATAAAAGACCTGAACAAGCTCCCGTTTACCTATAAGCAGGATTTGAGAGACAACTATCCGTACGGTCTTTTTGCGTGTGATATGAAAGACGTTGTACGTATTCACGCCTCCTCAGGTACTACCGGCAAGCAAACAGTCGTCGGATACACAAAGAACGACATTGACATGTGGGCAGAGTGCGCTGCACGTGCTTTGGTTGCCGCAGGCGCAGATGAAAACGACATAGTCCATGTTTCATACGGATACGGTCTGTTTACAGGAGGGCTTGGTTTACATGACGGCGCTACAAAACTCGGAGCAGCTGTAATTCCGGCGTCAACAGGCAACACCCGCCGCCAGCTTCAGATGTTTAAGGACTTTGGTTCTACTGTGCTGTGCTGCACGCCTTCTTACGCTATGTACCTCGGAGACAGCCTTGCAGAGTATGGCATGACAAAAGACGATATCAAGCTTAAAGCCGGAGTATTCGGTGCAGAGCCTTGGACGCCTGCCATGAGAGATCAGATTCAGGAGAAGCTTGGTATAGTTGCGCATGATATCTACGGACTTTCGGAAATCGCAGGTCCCGGAGTTGCTTTTGACTGTGAGTGTCAGAACGGTCTGCATATCAACGAAGACCATTTCATTCCGGAAATTATAAATCCTGAAACCGGAGAGGTACTGCCATATGGAGAACAGGGAGAACTGGTTTTCACTTGTATTTCTAAAGAAGCTTTGCCGCTTATTCGTTACCGTACAAGGGACATTTCATCGCTGACAATTGAAAAATGCTCCTGCGGAAGAACATTTGTAAGAATGAGCAAGGTAACAGGCAGAAGCGATGATATGTTAATCATAAGAGGCGTAAATGTCTTCCCGTCTCAGGTAGAGTCTGTGCTTCTTACAATTAAGGAAGTAGCTCCATATTATCAGCTCGTCGTAGACAGAAAGAACAATCTTGACACTCTTGAAGTCCTTGTCGAGATGAACGAACAAATCTTCTCTGACAGCGTAAAAGCTATAGAGGCTGTTGAGGCAGAAATACGCAAGAAGCTTGACAGCGTTCTCGGAATTTCAGCAAAAGTAACTTTGGTTGAGCCGTTTTCTATCGAAAGAAGCGAAGGAAAAGCAAAGAGAGTTATTGACAAACGTGAATTAAAGTGAATTTGAACAAATTCAAATAAACGGAGGTATCTGATATGTACTTAAAGCAAATTTCAGCTTTCGTCGAAAATCGCCCCGGAAGATTGGCAGAAATTACAGAGATACTGGCAGACAATGGAATTGATCTCCGTGCTCTTTCAATTGCCGATACTACTGACTTTGGCATACTTCGTGTTATTGTTGACAAGCCTGAAGAGGTTGCCGAACTGTTAAAAAGCAAGCGCGTTACAGTAACGCTTACAGATGTTATCGCAATAAAGCTTCCCGACAAATCCGGAGCTCTCAGCAATATGCTCAGACTTCTTGCCGATAACTGTGTATCTGTGGAGTATCTTTACGCCTTTGTAAGTAAAAGTGCCGACGATGCTGCCTGCGTTGTCATACGCGCTGATGATAACGAAAAAGCAAGAAATGTTCTTGTTTCAAACGATTATAAAGAGCATGAACTGTTTTAATTTAGATTAATTTAGAATTTAGCAAAGTAAAAAAATACAGGACAGCCGAATGAAACGCCTCAAAGAGTAAAGCTCTTTTGAATTATGCGTTTGTTATACGGCTGTCCTGTGTATTTTTACTTAATCGTATTCATTTACTCATGTTCATTCGAATTTTCTATCATACAATAATGCGGCGATAAGTACGACAAAACATGAGCCGGCATTATGCACTAAAGCTCCCGTAGTAGGATTCAATATTCCGGCAACTGAAAGAACAACTGCAAGGATATTTATACACATTGACAGTGTAATGCTTAACTTAATAGTTTTTACTGCCGCACGGGATAAGCGCTTGAGATATGGAATTTTTGAAAGATCATCGCTCATAAGCGCAATGTCTGCCGCTTCAACCGCAATATCGCTTCCCATACTGCCCATTGCAACTCCAACATTTGCAGTTTTAAGAGCAGGTGCGTCATTAACTCCGTCACCTATCATACAAACAGTGTGATTTTCTTTTTGCAGTGCTATAATATTTTCTACTTTCTGTTCTGGAAGCAATTCTGAGCGTACATTTCCAATTCTTAATTTTTTTCCAAAATATTCTGCTGTAAGTTTGCTGTCTCCCGTAAGTAAAACGGTATTTGTGTTCATTTTTTTAAGGCTTTCCACCATACCGGCTGCCTCCGGTCTCAAAATATCAGAAAGAGCTACAACGCCGATAAACTTATTCTCCGCTGCCACCAAAACCGAAGCCTTTCCCTGAGAGCGAAGTGTATCAAGTTGTTTGGATATCTCGTTTTGAGGTATTATATTTTGCTCAGCAAAAAATCTTTCGTTTCCGCAAAGTATCTCATTACCGTTAATTTTTGCATATATTCCCCTGCCGGCAAACATTTTGAAGTCTAAGCAATCGGATAACTGAATTTCTTTTTCTTTAGCGCAAGAAACGATAGCCTTTCCGAGCGGATGCTCGCTTTTTGACTCGGCTGAGGCAACAATGGCCAAAAGTTCGTTCTCAGTCACTTCATTTAAAAACGTAATAATGTCAGATACCTGTAATTTTCCGTAAGTAAGAGTTCCGGTTTTGTCAAAAGCTATGGTATCAACCTTTCCCATTTTTTCAAGCGCCTCGCCTGATTTTATAATAACACCGTGCTTTGTCGCCTGACCGATGCCGGCCATAATTGCAGTAGGCGTTGCAAGTACCAAAGCGCATGGACAGAATACAACAAGCACTGTAACAGCTCGTGTTATGTCCATTGTTACAAATCCCGTTACTATCGCAATCAATAATGCCACGGGCACAAGCCAGCTTGCGCATTTATCGGCAATTCTCGCCATAGGGGCTTTTTTGTTCTCGGCTTCTTTTACCATGCGTATGAGCTTCTGCAAAGAACTGTTCTCACCAACCTTAGTGGCTCTTACATCTATAGCACCGAAACAGTTTATTGTTGCGCAAAATACCTCGTCACCTGCCGATTTATCAATCGGAATAGATTCACCTGTCATAACCGACTGATCAACCGATGTTCTGCCACTCTCAATAATACCATCAACAGGGATTGTTTCGCCCGGCAAAATACGTATAATATCGTCTATTTTTATTTCTTCCGCCGGAACCATCTCTTCCTTTCCGTTAACTATTCTTCTTCCCTTAGTCGGCGCAAGACTGATAAGCTTATTTAATCCTTTCTTCGCACGACCGGTTGTCATGTCTTCAAGGATCGCGCCTATTGCCATTATGAACGCAACCTCACCTGCCGCGAACAGATCGCCTATACATATTGCTGCAATCATGGCAATTGTTATGAGTAAAGCCGATGAAATTTTACTTATACCGGGATTATAGATTATTCTGCTGACCGCAAGATATAAAAGAGGAATTCCGCTGATGATTACTGTAACCCACGCAGGATCTACCGGTAAACTAACGCCAAGTTTCGGCATGACAAGGCTTAGCACAAGAAACAGTCCTCCGACAATGGTTGCCGGAAGTCCTTCAAGATAAGATATAAATTTTTTTATCATCATACACGCTCCTAATATTGACTACATGCTAAATAGTATGTATAATATGTTTGCTACAAAACAATATGTTCTGTAACTACGCATATTTTAAAACTTATCAAAACGAATTACAATAATCAAATATACCGTGTTGTTCGTTACGGAACATTTTGTAAGATTTGTTCGGGAGGAAAGTCAATGGACAGACGTCAGAAAAAGACGAGAGAAGCAATCTTTAAAGCATTTACGGAGTTATTGGCAAAAAAGAACTATAATCAAATTGCTGTTCAGGATATTATAGACAGTGCAAATGTAGGCAGAACCACTTTTTACGCGCATTTTGAAACAAAGGACTACCTATTAAAAGATTTATGCGAAGAATTGTTCGGACATATAATCGATACTGCTATGGGCTTACCACACGGACACTATCACTATTCCTGCGGAAGCAGCACTGATTCCGTATTTCTCCACCTTCTCCGGCATCTTCAGGAAAATGACCGCAATATTTTAGAACTGCTCTCATCTGAAAATAATGAAATATTTCTCAAATATTTTAAAAGCAATTTAAAAAAGCTGATACTTACTCAATACGCCGACAAGGGACTTCTAAAAAAGTCCAGTCTTCCGGAAGACTATCTTGTAAACCACATTTCCTCATCATTTGTCGAAACTGTCGATTGGTGGCTTTCCCGCAAAATTAAAGAAAATCCTGAGGAAATTACTGAATACTTTTTAGCAGTAATTGAGCCTGTCCTCAAAAATTAAGCAATGCAAATTATAGCCTCTGACTTTTATAAAGAAGTACTTAACATACCTAAATTCTGAGCATGAAAAAACGGCACGGCTTTTAACCGTGCCGCACTGCGTTTATTCCGAAAATAAGTATTACGCTTTTGTCAGGTATATCATCGACTGGTACGGACGAAGCTCTACCGGAAGCGCAAGCCTGTCATCGCCGGACAGATACTCATTATCAGACTTACATACACTGACATCGCCATCTTCCGGATCATACATCTCTGCTCCGGCGCCGGTCTTAATGTGTAAATGACCACGATACTTTTTACCGCCCATATTGCATAGGAATACCATCATTCTTCCGTCATCCAGTTTGCGGGAATGGCTGAGTATATCGGAGCATATGACCTCACCGTCTTTAATGTCCGCCGTTCCCTGTGCTCCGAGCAGCACGCACGACAAGTCCGGTGTTCGGGTTTCTTTGCCGCATATTCCGAATTAGTGTCAGTTCTTCCTCTGTATGCTGATCCGGGTGGAAATGAGGTCGGTGAGAACGATCCGCAAGAGATTGCAGGGGCCCGTCGTATCGCTTCATCCAGCGGTAGATATATTGCCGGTTGGTACGATAGCGAATGGCTGCTTTTGTTACTCCGTATTTCTTTGCGTATAAAATTAGGGCTTGCCTAAAACGCATTGTTTGTGTTATTGTATTCATAGCGAATATGGTGACCTGCCTTTCGGTTTCGTATGGACAACTCTACCTTAACACAGGTTCGCTCTATTCGCTACTTTTTTTATCTTTTGTCACACATCATTGTAACACCTACAGATTGATATAATTTTTTTTACACATTTCCTTGAAATTCAGGACTGTTTATGATATGATATATTAGTAATTTTATGTTTTCGGGCGTTATACAATAAAATTAGACCTGCAAACATTCTTAATAAATCGGAAAGGCGCTGTTATATATGGCGATAAAATGCGCATTTATCTCTCTTGGATGCCCAAAAAATCAGGTTGACAGTGAAGTTATGCTTGCAAAGCTCAATGCGGCAGGCATTGAAATAGTTGAAGAAGACATACACGCAGATGTTGTTGTTGTTAACACGTGTGCTTTTATTGAAAGCGCAAAAAAAGAAGCAATCGAAACAATACTGGACGTTGCATGGCTTAAAGAAAACCGAAACCTAAAGGGAATTGTCGTAACCGGCTGTCTTGCCCAAAGATACAAAGACGAACTATTTAAAGAAATTCCCGAGGTTGACGCTGCAATCGGCGTTGGTGACCTTGAAAGCATTGTCGATGCTGTCAAAGCGGCTTATAACCGTGGCTGCGACAAAACAAAGCCTGTCTACCGCTGCATAACAAAGGCTGAAAACCAGGTTTTAGGCGGCGACCGAGTTATTACTACTCCGGAGTATTCAGTATATCTGAAAATTTCCGAAGGCTGTGACAATCACTGTACTTATTGCGCTATTCCGGCAATTCGAGGCAAATTCAGAAGCCGTCCGGTTGAGGATCTTGTAAAAGAAGCGGAAGAACTTGCAGGCCTCGGCGCAAGGGAGCTTATCGTTGTATCACAAGACTCAACTTCATACGGAAAAGATTTATACGGTAAACCTTCGCTCGATGTCCTTTTGACAGAGCTTTGTAAAATTGACAAATTAAAATGGATTAGGGTATTGTATTGTTATCCTGAAGATATTACGGAAAATCTCGCTGATGTTATCGCAAATCAGCCTAAAATAGTTAAGTATCTCGATATGCCCATTCAGCACATTTCAGATAAGATTCTTAAGCTCATGGGCAGAAGAGGAGATTCAGCCTTAATAAAGGAAAAAATAAAGCTTCTGCGCGACAAAGTCCCGGGGTTAGTTCTCCGCTCGACCGTTATCGTTGGTTTTCCAAAAGAGAATAATGATGATTTTGCGCTTCTTGCAGAGTTTCTCAAGGAGATAAAATTTGAACGTCTGGGTGTTTTTGCTTTCTCCTGTGAAGAGGGTACTCCTGCCGCACTTATAAAAGACGGCATTGTTTCAGAAAAGACTAAGCAAAAACGTCTTGACACACTTATGAAAAATCAATATCTTATTCATGAGGCTAATAACCGAGAGCAAATAGGTAATACAATTGAAGTTCTATGCGAAGGATACGACCGTCCTTCCGGCGTATATTACGGCAGAAGCGCATTTGACGCTCCTGAAATAGACGGTAAAGTTTATTTTCGCAGTTCAAGACGCATTCAGGACGGCGAGTTTGTAAATGTAAAAATTACTGAGGTAATCGATTACGACTTACTCGGCGATGTCGTTCTCTGATGAAAGGAAATCGTGATGAATAATAAGCAAATTGATAAAAATCTTCCCAATAAGCTTACAATTCTCAGAATACTGCTTGTTCCAGTTTTTATTATCGTATTATGGCTTCCAATGATTACAGGGAATTCCCAAATCGAGTTCGTCTCTAAGATAACTGCGGCTTTAATTTTTGCTTTTTCAGCTATAACCGACTTTGTTGACGGCAAGATTGCAAGAAAATATAATCTTGTTTCAAATTTCGGAAAATTTATGGACCCGCTTGCTGATAAGTTTTTGATTATCGGAGCGCTTCTTGCCGCTATTCCTGTCTATAAAGAATTTACCGTTATGCTTGTCATTGCACTTTTAGTAACGGTTTTCAGAGAGCTTGCGGTGTCTTCTATGCGACTCGTCGCAAAAAACGCCGACGGAGTCGTAATTGCTGCTGCACTGCCAGGAAAAATTAAAACATTTTCACAGTGTATATTTGTAGTTTTACTATTACTTGAGGAATATATATTCTCTTTTTCGGGATGGATGTCAGAAAACAGGCCTCTGACGTGGATATGTTACGCTGTTATGGTATATTTTACTGTATTTTCTGGTATTCAGTACTTTTTGACATATAAAAAGTATATCTTTGATTGAGCCCAAACTTTTTCACCTTTGGAGGTATTATTTTGTTTAAAAAACTGAGATATGACCTAAAATCCATCAAAGAAAGAGATCCCGCTGCTCGAAACTGTCTTGAAGTATTTCTTCTTTATTCCGGTTTTCACGCTGTATTATATTACCGTGTTTCACACTTTTTTTACAAGCACAAGCTAAAGTTTATAGCAAGGTGGGTATCTCAGCTCGGCAGATTTTTCACAGGTGTTGAAATTCACCCCGGTGCCGTTATTGGCAGGGGCTTGCTCATAGACCACGGCATGGGAGTTGTTATCGGAGAAACAGCTGAAGTCGGCGACAACTGTACTATTTATCAGGGTGTAACTCTCGGTGGAACGGGAAAAGACGTCGGAAAACGTCATCCGACAATCGGAAACAACGTTATGATCGGATCCGGAGCCAAAGTTTTAGGCCCCTTCACTGTCGGAGATAACGCAAAAATTGCCGCCGGTGCGGTTGTGCTCAATGCAGTACCCGAAGGAGCAACAGCTGTCGGAGTGCCTGCAAAGATTATTTATCCCGGCAGACGTGCAGAGAAAAAATGCAAGTCCGACCTTGACCAGATTCATATTCCGGACCCTGTTTCAACAGAACTATGCAAATTAAGACATCATATTGAACAGCTTGAGGCAAAAATTGAACTGCTTGAGCAGAAGAATTCCGATACAAAATAACAAATTCAAATACAAAATAGACGTTTCGTTTTAGTTTTGCAAGTTTTTACATATTTTGAAAAATGTTTATCCTCATACTTTAAAGGAAGTGCTTTCATGAAACTATATAACTCATTAACCAGAACAAAAGATGAATTTTACACGGTTGAGCCGGGCAAGGTGTCAATGTACACCTGCGGACCGACCGTTTATCATTATGCGCATATTGGCAACCTCAGAACGTACATTATGGAAGATGTACTCGAAAAATATTTACGCTACACCGGCTATGACGTAAAAAGAGTTATGAATATAACGGACGTCGGACACCTTTCAAGCGACGCAGACACTGGCGAAGACAAGATGCTTAAAGGTGCAAAGCGTGAACACAAGACCGTTATGGAAATTGCGAAATTCTATACGGATGCATTCTTTGAGGACTGCGCAAAGCTAAACATTAAGATACCTGACGTTGTCGAGCCTGCTACACACTGCATTGACAACTTTATCAAGGTAATAAGCTCGTTAATTGAAAAAGGCTATGCTTATGAGGCAGGAGGCAATATTTATTTTGACACGTCAAAATTAAAGGAATACTATGTATTCAACAATTTTGAAGAAGATGACCTCAAAGACGGCGTTCGTGAAGGCGTTGAAAAGGACGACAACAAGAGAAATAAAGCCGATTTTGTACTGTGGTTTACAAAGTCAAAATTTGAAGATCAGGAATTAAAGTGGGATTCTCCCTGGGGACTTGGATATCCTGGATGGCACATTGAATGTTCATGCATTTCCATGAAACATCTCGGAGAGTATCTTGACATTCACTGCGGCGGTATAGACAATGCTTTCCCGCATCATACAAACGAAATTGCTCAGAGCGAGGCTTACGTCGGACACAAATGGTGTAATTTCTGGTTTCATGTTCTCCATCTCAACACCGATTCCGGTAAAATGAGTAAATCAAAGGGCGAGTTTCTAACCGTTTCCCTTTTGCAGAGTAAAGGTTATGATCCGCTTGTGTACCGCTATTTCTGCTTAATGTCGCATTATAGAAAGTCGCTTGTATTCAGTTATGAAAATCTCGATAATGCTAAGATTTCATATGAAAAGTTAATTTCACGCATAGCAAAGCTTGTAGAGACTAATGATGGCTCAGAAGTTGACGCAGAGATGTTTGAAAAGCTTAAAACAGATTTCACAAGCGCAATGGATAACGATTTAAATACTTCCCTTGCAGTTACGGCGCTGTACAATGTCCTTAAATCTGACGCAAATACCGCAACAAAGCTTGCACTTATCTCTGACTTTGATAAAGTACTCTCACTAAGTCTTATAGAAAAGTCCAAAGAGTACAATAATAATGAAAACGTTTCGGAAACTGATGATGCTGATAAAGACTTTGTAGCCGCTGTTGAAGAAGCGCTTGCGCGCCGTACTGCCGCTAAAAAAGAAAAGAATTTTGCCGAAGCTGATAAAATACGTGACAGCTTAAAAGAGATGGGCGTTATTGTAGAAGACACGCCGCAAGGACCAAAATGGAAGAGAATATAAATATTACTGATGAAACAAACTGCAAAACAGGTAGATTAGAAGAAACATGCAGCTCAAAAAGGACAGGCGGTCTTGAAAAATCATCCTCCCCCTTGCTTTACAGCCATAGTGTCCGTGAATACGGAATTCTGACTCTTGCATACATGGGAGACGCAGTGCTTGAACTGTTTTCAAGAGAGTGCGTTATTAACTCCGGAGACACAAAGCCAGGTGTTCTGGTGAAAAGAACCAAGCAGTTTATTACCTGCGAAGCCCAGAGCGATGCGGTTGAACGCATTATTCCTGTTCTGACGGAAGAGGAAAGCGATATTTTCAGGCGTGGAAGAAACGCAAAAACGCATTTTGCCCCGAAACACGGAGAGCTTATCCAGTACAGACGCGCAACCGGTTTTGAGGCGCTCATGGGATATCTGTATCTCAAAGGCGATATAAATCGTGCGAAATTTCTTTTTAAGACTGCATATTCTGTGTTGATACCGCCTGACGGCGACAAGGATAAGGATACAGTGTCGGAAACATCTGATAGAAGCGAGATAAGTAATGGATAGAATTTTTTCACTTTTTAAGAAAATAGAACAAGACTCCCCCACTTCCGGTCCCGTTGATTTCATGCTTGTAGGACTGGGAAATTACGGAGAGAAGTACAGATACACAAGACACAACGCAGGCTTTCTTGCGATGTCATATATTTCTCAAAAACTCGGTATTGAGATAAACCGCTTCAACTTTAAAGCATTGACAGCGAAACATCCTTTGTCCACGAAAAACGCGTTATTCGTTCTTCCTCAGACATACATGAACAACTCAGGAGAAGCTGTCAGAGCGGCTATGGATTATTACAAGCTTGATATTAGCCAAATACTTGTAATATATGATGACATTTCCCTGCCCTGCGGAAAACTGAGAATACGCAAAAACGGAAGCGCCGGCGGACATAACGGTATAAAATCAATTATAGAACACACCGGCAGCGAAAACTTTGCAAGAATAAAAATTGGTGTAGGTGAGAAGCCGCATCCCGAAATGGATCTTGCCGACTGGGTTCTTTCAAGCTTTTCCGAGCAAGAACAGAAATTACTTTTTGATAAATTTGAAAATGTTTATAAAGCCGTTTTACTCATCGCCGACGGAAAGACAGATGAAGCAATGAACAAATACAACGGTTAACTAAATATTTTCTTAATGCGATAAAGTTGAATCGAATACAAAGACATTGTTTTTTGCAAAATATAAAGGCGTTGTATTGAAAGGAGGCGTTATATGGAGAATAGTTCCGTTTCATCGATAAAAAAACGGGCAAGACAAATCTTGTATAAAAACTGGCTGACGCATATAGCCGCCTTTTTTGTTTTCTCCGTTTGCGTGACAGCCGGCTATTCAGCAGCTGCCTCCCTGCTCATCATTGTCGGGCAATATATTACGGATACTCTTTTTTATGTCTTTTCTGCGGCAATAACGCTTCTTATGGTGTCAGTAACCATTCCGCTTGTGTACGGTATGTTCGTGTTCGAATATGGTGCTGTTTGTAAAAACGAAGCGGATATCAGAAACGTGTTTTATTCTTTTGGTAATTCTTATCTTTACAGACGAAGTGTTCTGATGTTTTGGGGGCTGTTTTGGCGTTTTATACTAATCTTTAGCCCTTATATCTTACTGTATTATGAATTCATGGCATACAATTCCGAAGAAGAAAGCATTTTTTATTCCTTTGCATACAAAGGATACGACATAACGTATTTTTTACTTGTCTGTTTACTGACTGTGCTGTTTGTTTTGTGTACCGGTATATATTCAAGGTATGTTACAGCAATAATGCTTGCAGTTGAAAATGAAGATATTCCTATACGTTTATGTTTTTCCCTTGCAGGTGTATACAATCACGGTCGGACGTCAAAATATTTCTTAATTATTGCATCATTTGTACCGTTATTTGTTATATCCCTTTTATCATTCGGAATTTTATTTTTCATTTATTCGGTGCCCGTAATTGTATTGTCATGCTTTATTTTAGCCTCAGACTGTGTAAAACAAAATAATTGGTGTAAGAAATTATACAATAATATCTCTTAACTTGGAAAGAAGGACTCTCATGAAAGAAAAATACTATCTTACAACCGCAATCCCCTACACTTCAAGAAAACCTCATATAGGCAATACCTATGAGCTTATTCTTACCGACTGTATCGCAAGATACAAGAGAATGTGCGGATATGATGTTTTTATGCTTACCGGTACGGACGAGCATGGTCAGAAAATCGAAGACGCGGCGAAAGAAGCAGGTATTTCTCCTCAGACTTATGTTGACAACATTACAGAGGAACTAAAGGGTATCTGGAAACGTATGAACATAAGCTACGACAAATTTATACGCACAACCGACGACTATCATGTAAAAGCGGTTCAGAAGATATTCAAAAAGCTATATGATAACGGCGACATATACAAAGGCGAGTACGAAGGATGGTACTGTACTCCGTGCGAGTCCTTCTGGACGGAAACCCAGGCTGCGGACGGAAAATGCCCTGACTGCGGAAGAGAAGTAAAAAAGGCAAAAGAATCAGCGTACTTTCTTAAACTCTCAAAATATCAGAAAAAGTTAGAGGATTATATCGAGTCGCATCCTGATTTTATAACACCCGAAGCACGCAAAAAAGAAATGATAAATAACTTTATCAAGCCCGGCGTGCAGGATTTGTGTGTTTCAAGGTCTACATTTACCTGGGGCGTTCCTGTTGAGTTTGATCCGGGACACGTAATATACGTATGGATCGACGCTCTTTCAAACTATATAACTGCGCTCGGTTATGACGTTGATGAAAAAGGCGAGCTTTACAAAAAATACTGGCCTGCTGATTTACAGATAATCGGAAAAGATATTCTTCGTTTTCACACTATATACTGGCCGGTTATTCTTATGGCGCTCGGCGAACCTTTGCCTAAACAAATATTCGGGCATCCGTGGCTTCTTTCCGGCATGGACAAGATGTCAAAATCACGCGGAAACGTAATGTACGCCGACTATCTTGCAGACCTTCTCGGCACAGACGCAGTACGTTACTACGTTCTTGCGGAAATGCCTTTCCTTAATGACGGCAGCATAACTTATGAAATGCTGGTGTCAAAAATCAACGCAGATCTTGTAAATACGCTCGGAAACCTTGTTAACCGTACTGTCGCTATGGTTAATAAGTATTTTGACGGAGTAATCCCATCTCCGGCTCAGGCATGTGATCCGGACGAAGATCTTGCAAAGGTCGTAAAAGACGGATTTACCAAAGTTACCGAAAAAATGGAAACACTCCACATAGCAGAAGCGACTGACGAAATAATGACTGTTCTCAGACGTTTGAACAAGTATATAGACGAAACCATGCCCTGGGCACTTGCAAAGGACGAGTCAAATAAACCGCGTCTCGGCACTGTTCTTTACAACTTGATTGAAGGAATTCGTGTTTGCGCTTATATGCTGTATCCGTTTATTCCGGAGTCCGCAGAAAAAATAATTGAGCAGATTTCTCACCCGGAAAATACGCAGAAAATTTCTCTTGAAAACTGGAGCGACGCCGGTACATTCGGAAAAGAGTACGCAGCCGGTTCACGTGTAAATCCTGCTCCTTCCCCGCTTTTCATGCGCATTGACGAGAAAGAGTTCATGGCAAGACTTGAAGCGGACCGAAAGGCTGCTGAAAAAGAAGATAAGAAACAGGAGAAAAAATCTGACGATAAGAAACAAGACAGCGCTGATTTAGCCAATAATGAAATAATAGATATAAACGATTTCATGAAGGTAAAGCTTATCTGCGCAAAAATTCTCGAGTGCGAGCCTGTTCCGAAGTCTGACAAGCTCCTTAAAATCATAGTTGACGACGGTACGGCAAAAAGACAGATTGTTTCAGGTATAGCAAAATTCTATACTCCTGACAGTCTTATCGGAAAGAATGTTATTCTTGTTTCCAACCTCAAGCCGGCAAAACTCCGCGGTGTAGAAAGCAACGGCATGCTTTTAGCTGCCAATACCGACGATAAAATAATTGTGTCGTTCCTCGACGACAGCGTATCACCCGGTACTGTTATACGCTAAAAACACCACGCATTTTTGGACAGTTATGCATATTGAGAAAGGAATATTCTTATGAAAATGTTTGACTCCCATGCGCATTATGACGATGCCAAATTTGACGGTATTGCAGATGATATAATTAAGGAAGTCCACAGCGCAGGAGTTGAAAAAATCACAAATATCGGTGCAAGTCTCGCTTCAAGCGAGGCTTCACTGCGTTTGGCGCAAAAGTATGATTTTTTCTATGCCGCAGTGGGCGTTCACCCGTCAGACGCTCCGACAGACATGCAAAATCCTGACTGGCTCAATTTGGTAGAAAAAATGTACAATTCAAGTGAAAAAGCTGTCGCTGTCGGGGAGATAGGACTTGACTATCATTACGATAAAGACTATAAAGATTTGCAGCTTGAATGCTTCAGGCTTCAGATGAAACTTGCACAAACCCTTAATGCACCAGTTGTCGTTCATGACAGGGAAGCGCATGAAGATACATTGCAAGTGCTTTCCGAATTTCCGGATGTCAAATGCGTGCTGCACAGTTTTTCCGGAAGCTATGAAATGGCAAAAGAAATATTGAAGATGGGAAACTACATTTCTGTGAACGGAGTAATAACCTTTTCAAACGCACGAAAAACCGTTGACGTTTTTACAAGACTGCACGAGCTCGGAGACGAGGCATACGGAAGAGTTATGCTTGAAACAGATTGCCCATATCTTACGCCTGTACCTTACCGCGGTAAAACTAACAGGTCGGATTATATGCGGTATACCGCTCAAAAAGCGGCTGAATGTATGGGAATAACTTTTGAGGAATTTTGCAATCTGACTTACAAAAACGCCTGTGAGTTCTACGGAATTAACGACTGATTTTAGGAGGTTTACCATGACACGCACGGTTTTGATAACCGGAGGCGCCAAAGGTATAGGAGCCGCATGTGCTGAGCACTTTGCATGCCTTGGCTGCAACGTAGTTATAAACTATTTGACAAGCGAGACTTTGGCTAAAAACTTACAAAAAGAACTATCAGACCGTGGATATAATGTTTTAACCGTTAAAGCTGATGTATCGTCAAAGACACAGGTTGAAAAGATGTTCGAACTTGCGGACAAAACCTTCGGCGGCGTTGATATACTCATAAATAATGCCGGTATATCCAAGATAGGCATATTTAATGATTTTTCGGAAGAAGATTACGATAATATATTTGACGTTAACATGAAATCAGCATATTTGTGCTCAAAATATGCCGTCTCACACATGCTGAAAAAGCACTGGGGGCGCATCATCAATATTTCATCAATGTGGGGATTGGTCGGAGCTTCATGCGAAGTCCCCTACTCTGCCTCAAAAGCTGCGCTTATAGGTTTTACAAAGTCTTTGGCGAAAGAACTCGCGCCTTCCGGCATAACAGTAAACTCCGTCGCCCCGGGATTTATTGATACCGACATGAATGCACACATTTCTGAACAGGACAGGACGGATTTTATAGAAAGCATACCGATTTCCCGAGCCGGAACACCGATGGAGATTGCACATGCCGCCGCTTTTTTTGCCGATGAACGCTCATCTTATATTACAGGACAGGTGTTGGCAGTTGACGGCGGATATACGTGCTGAAAAAACAAATGTACTTAAAAAGCAGTGCAAATACACTTAAAATACAGTAAAGGAGAGACTTTACAAAATGTCTACATACACTCTTACATCACGGGAAATACCGCACGACAGCACTTATGACGTTATTGTCTGCGGAGGCGGACCTGCCGGATGCGCGTCTGCAATTGCCGCCGCAAGACACGGCGCAAAAACTCTGCTTATTGAGGCAAACTATTCTCTTGGCGGAATGAGTACGCTTGGTATGGTACCGACATGGTGCCCTTATACTGATAAAGAAAAAGTAATATATAAAGGTATTGCCGAAGAAATTCTGCAGGCAGAAAAGCTTGAAACACCATGCGTGCCGAAAGAAAAGCTTGACTGGGTTCAGATAGATCCGGAACCTTTGAAGAGAATATACGACGACCTATTGGAAAAGGCCGGCGCTGATGTCCTGTTCGGTACATTTATTTCTGACGTGGACGCTAAAGACGGCGTAATAAACGCAGTCATAGTGAGCAATAAAAACGGACTTTCAGCTTATTCTGCCAAAGTATACATAGACTGTACAGGAGATGCAGATGTTGCGTACCGGGCGGGAGCTGAATGTGTATACGGCGACGGAGAGGGTAACGCTCAGGCGGCAACTCACTGCTTTGAGCTTGGAGGAGTCAATGAAAAAGTGTATGTTTCAGGTGTAAACATGCATAACGCAAACCCAGAAAGTCCCATTCATAATATTGTAAATGATGGCAAATACCCGGAGCTTGACGACGTACATTTCTGCCAGTCTTTGATTCGTCCGAATACCGTAGGCTTTAACGCCGGACATATCTGGAATGTAAACAGCACTGACGCAAAGAGCATTTCCGACTCCATGAGGATAGGCAGACGTAAAGCATACGCATACTGCAAAGCGCTGAAAGACTACTATCCCGAAGCTTTTTCAAATGCGTTTGTAAGTGAAACCGCACCGTTAATGGGAATTCGTGAGTCCAGACGGATTATCGGAGATTACATTCTCACAAAAGACGACTACATAGACAGAAAGACTTTTCCCGATGAAATAGGAAGAAATTCTTATTATCTCGACATCCACATGTCAAAGGAAGAACAAGAGAAAACCGGACACAAGTCATTAAGGTATTCAAAAGGCGAGTCACACGGTATTCCATATCGCTGCCTTACGCCAAAAGGTCTTAAAAATCTGCTTGTAGCCGGTCGTTCGATTTCAACAGACAGAGCCGTTCAAGGTTCAACACGTGTAATGCCAGTTTGTTTTGTGACCGGTCAGGCGGCAGGTACTGCAGCTTTTATTGCCGCAAAGCAGAAACAGGTAAATGTGCATGAAGTAGACATACATCTTTTAAGGGAAACATTATCTGACGACGGAGCTTATTTTAACTAAGTTGATTATCATACCTATAAAAAAATGCACAATCGCTCTCTTTAACGTCAAAGAAATACTGACAATTTAACAATAATTATTAAGAATGTGAAAATTTTGGTAATCTCTATTGCAAAAAAGAGAGCTATGTATTAAAATAAGACTGTTGGAAAATAATAACCATAACATAATCAAATGGAGGAATTTAAAATGTCAGTAAAAGTTGCTATCAACGGTTTCGGCCGTATAGGCCGTCTTGCATTCCGCCAGATGTTCGGCGCTGAGGGTTATGAAGTTGTCGCTATAAACGACCTCACAAGCCCCAAGATGCTCGCTCACCTTCTCAAGTACGATACTGCTCAGGGCAACTATGTTGCAATGGGTCACACCGTAACTTCCAAGGAACCCGTTCTCGCTGAAGACGGAAAGACTGTTGTAACTCCCGGTTCTATCACAGTTGACGGCAAGGAAATCACAATCTACGCTATGCCTAAGGCTAATGAACTTCCCTGGGGTAAGATCGGCGTTGACGTTGTTCTTGAGTGCACAGGTTTCTACTGCTCAAAGGCTAAGTCCATGGCTCATATCGAAGCCGGCGCAAAGAAGGTTGTTATTTCTGCTCCCGCAGGAAATGATCTTCCTACAATCGTTTACAGCGTAAATGAAAAGACTCTTACCAAGGAAGACAACGTAATTTCCGCTGCTTCCTGCACAACCAACTGCCTCGCTCCTATGGCTAAGGCTCTCAACGACTACGCACCTATTCAGAGCGGTATCATGACAACCGTTCATGCATACACAGGCGACCAGATGGTTCTTGACGGTCCTCACAGAAAGGGCGACCTCAGACGTGCAAGAGCTGCTGCTCAGAATATCGTTCCTAACTCCACCGGCGCCGCTAAGGCAATCGGTCTTGTTATCCCTGAACTCAACGGCAAGCTCATCGGTTCCGCTCAGAGAGTTCCTACCTGCACAGGTTCAACAACAATTCTTGTTGCAGTTGTTAAGGGCAAGGATATCACTGTTGACGGCATCAACGCTGCTATGAAGGCTGCTGCTAACGAGTCTTTCGGCTACAACGAAGATCAGATCGTTTCTTCCGACGTAATCGGTATGAGATACGGCTCACTCTTTGACGCAACTCAGACCATGGTTGCTAAGATTGACGACGATACCTATCAGGTACAGGTTGTTTCCTGGTACGACAACGAGAACTCCTACACAAGCCAGATGGTTCGTACAAT